>CALKWO010000351.1 GCA_938003875.1 uncultured bacterium | reverse complement strand
ATGACTTTTTCGGCGCAACCCTGCGGCTACAATCTGTTGCAAGACAAGATATTAAAACTTAACATGTATAAGGTTACATTTCTTTTATCATGCGTGGTCATTTTCCAGGGCACCTTTTAGAAGGCTGGCGGCGGAGGAATCTTTTTGCCAGTGGGGAAGTTTTATGCTCATGGTTTCCAGGTACTGGAAGATTTCGATCAAGGTCTGGCGTTGGCTCCAATAGTCTGGAACTTCGGTGCGAAGCCAGTTTTTTCCGCTCTGTGCGTTTTGGTTTTGTATGGCTTCATGGATGGCAAAAAGTGCTTGCCTCAGCAGGGTTGTGCCAAAGCCTCCTCTGCCAAGCTCTTTTTTTTCGAATTCCAGGGCAGTGCGCAGTCGGGCGTTGTTGGCTTTGCTGGCATGAAGCAGGGATTTGTATTCCCTCAGGCCAAAGCCTCTCGCGAGTTCCTGGTATGCTCCGACTCTTTGTTCTCCGTGAGTTTCGATGTCCAGGCCTTTGAGATAGAAGCGTTCTTCGGGTTTTAGCCTTTTCCATGCCAGGCGATCAAAGTGCAGGGGAACCAGATGGTCGCAGGCAATCTTCACAGCACTAAGGATGGCCTCTTCTACAGGCGACACATCGTTTGTTTTGCTGCGTTTGCGATGGAGTTCCCTGCTTATGTCCATGTCTTCTATCTGGCTGTATTGTGTGAGTACCCGAAGGGCTGCTGCATAGGCTGCAAGCTGGTAGTCGGGGTCTTGGAAGTTCGGCTCTTCCTGGTCTTCCAGAGCCAGCATCTTATCGAGCTGTCTTTTGACTTCTTCCTCGATTTTGGGGTATAGCTCGTCCAGGAATGCTGTTTCTGTAGAGGTTTGCTTGCGCAAGACAAGAAGCACGGTTCCCTGGACATAGTTGCCTTCTTTTTGGGCATTGTCGGTTTCTGTTGCCACGCACCAGGCGGCTGTAACGCGCAAGCCCGAAGCCCATAGAATCAAGGCAAGATCCGCCCAGACAGCCACGTCCTGGTGGGTAAACATGACGATCTGCGCTCCGTTTTCAGGCATATTCTGGGCCAGATTCTGGTAGCAAGACACCATGCTTTTGCGGAAATCCTCGTCTCTCCCTGTGATGGCCAGAGCGCGTTTGCTGTCTGTATACCACGAGGGAAACAGGGATTTCAAATAGCCCTGGCTCCAGGCCAGAAAGAATTCAGAAAGCTCATGGTAGTTCACCGCATCCGCATAGGGTGGGTCTGTGATCCAGATATCGCATATCTCGTTGTTTCTACGGACATCCTGGGGGAGAATTTCGCCTCTATGCTTTGTTTCACAAGGTGTTATATCTAAGAACCAAGTGGTATCCAAAGCAAGAAATCCTCTGCTTGCATAGTTGTATAGAGTGTCTAAAGCTTGCTCAGAAAGCGTTTCTATTACTTTCTCTCTTGTAATAGAAGCCCATCTACAGAGTCTAGAATTGTAGTTTACCGCCCTCTGCAATCCCAAAACACAGGCGATCTTGGAGATTTTTTCCGTGTTGGGTATGGTTTCGCTGATCTTCTGGCTCCAGCATCCCAGAAGCAAGAGTTGCCTGGGGTTAAACAGATGATGCCAGTGTGTCCAGCCTCTTGTACGAATAGGCTCATCGGTCTTATCTCCTGGTTCTATCCTGCTCTCTGGCAAATATCCCTTAGCCTGCCAGTCTGCAAAGTTCTTTTGCAGAAGTTCGAGAATCTTGCTTTCCCGATTCTGGTCTTGTGCGTCTGGGGCAGCGTAGTGGCGCAATGTCTGGATTTTGCCACTCTCTTCTTTCTTTTCTTCCACCCATCGGATGCAATAGAGCCTTTCCTGAAAGACATCCTCGGGTCGGGGGACGATTTCGTCCTTTTCCCAGAGCCTGAGTTCGGACTGTGTTTTGCCTCCTTTTCTCAGGGAGGCAATGGGCGTAGAGCGTTCACAGTGGGGACAATGCAGATACGAATTCTTTACGGTTCCTGCCTCTTGAGCATGGGCCATCTCCTCCAAAGACACAGGAGCATGGATTTCTATGGCAAAGCGTTTGTTTTTCTTGTCAGGAACGAGAACCGCAATGGCTTTGCTCTTTTGCCCGATGACCCAGGAAGGGGCCAGAGGCACAAGCCAGCCGCATTCCTGGCATCGAGTTTCATGGCAATACAGATAGGCATCGGCCCTCCAGCCTTTTTCATTGTGTTCGATTCCCCACTCTGTAATCTGCTTGTCCACAGCATCCCATATCTGCTTTTGTGCTTCTTGTACCTGCTTTAGGGCAATGTCCCCACCGCCTACGATATGCAGGGCGGACCAGGTAAGAAGAGTAGCCAGGGGATTGAGATCCGAGGCATAGACCTCGCATCCCAGTCTGGCTGCTTCAAAAGGAATGCTTCCGCCTCCGCAAAAGGCATCTCCGACCCTAGCCTTGTGGCCAAACTGGCGCAGGCTCAATTCGTCTATGAGTCCTGCCAGGCTGGATGCGTTTGTGCCTAAATGAGCGTTGATTTCGCTCCAGGCAGCCTCATCAGGGCCTTCTATCTGCTCAGGCCGTCTGCAATATCCTAGCTTTTCATCATAGCTCATGCGCGAAAATACCAGAGCTTGCAGGCTTTCTTTTTCCTCTTTGGTGATTTCGCTTTTGTATCTGGGTTTCTCGGAACCATCCAGAAAATAGCGAAGCCTCTCCTGGGCGGTCAGACGGCTATAGACTTCTTCCTGGGTGATGCTGTTTTGCTTTCGGAGCCAAAGGCCTTGCCTGTCCATTGTCAAAATCTTCAAAAAGATCTCCCGATCTTTTTGGGGATTCTGGCTAGCAGGAAGCAACAATCCCAGTATGGCTGCCCTTACGAGGATCAAAGGTTTTCGGCCATGCCATCTTCCTAGTACGGTCAAAGTTTGCGTCGAGCCAGCCTTCCTTTCCTTATAGCTCTCTTTAGACAAACTGGAAACAGGGAATTGCACTTCCAGAAAGCATGGTTTCAGCTCAGTCATGGTTCTCTTCTCCTTCTATCGTATCGAAAAGCGTTCCTGAATTTTCTGACGAAGCATCTTGTTTTTTTCTGCGCTTGGGAGGGCCAGGCATAGACCAATTCACGCTGAAGCTTTCGCGTGCCTGGGAAGTCTTTGCTGGAGAGAAATTCTCTGCCAGGGCAAAGCGCACTGCCTTACGCCAGCCTTTGTCGCTGTCCTGCGCCTGACCTGATGAGGCATTGGTCATGGTGAAAAGCCACCATCTTTCTTCTGGAGTCAGGCCTCGCCAATTCTGGATAGCCTGGGAGATATGGCGTGCCTCTGTGGTTTCAATGGCCCAGGCCAGTAGTACCAGCTCTTTTCCTAATTGCCTGGCAAGAGGGACGCGTCCAGAAGATTTCCACTGTCCAGCAGGCAGCCCCTGTGCCTTGAGCCTGCGATTGAACTCTGCTTTGGTGTCTTCGGCAATCGCCAGCCATTGGTCTTGTCTTAGCTTCACACGCAAAAGCTTTTGCTCCGTCCCTAAATCCAAATCATACTTCAGATGCAATTCCTCTGGATTCCATTCAAAATGCTCGGATATCCATATTTCTTTGGATAGAGAAACCAGGAAATGATGGCTAGCTTCCTCTGGATGAAAGCCAAAGCCTTTATACTGAGATTTTGTCTTTATCGCCATAGTATTCATTGCCTTTGGTTTGAAAATTTTTAAGTGCTATATTGCAAATCGGAAAAGGCTTCGACTGGAACTCTAATTTCATTTTTGGCTTTTGTTCCATGTAAATATATTTCCCGAAATTTTTTTTCAATATTTTTCAATACAAGGCCTTCAAAATATTCTTCTCCACAATATTCACATTGCAGACAAGGAACATCATTGACAATAAAAAACTCTTGGTTTTGTCTGTAAATATACTGTACTTTAGTTTGTTTTAAATTTTTATTACCACAAAAATGGCATAGAGTATTCATTTTATTGCCTTTCATAAGGATTTTTAAATTTAGGGGGACTTGGAATATAAACCGTTATAACTACAAGATAATCATTCAATTCACCACATACAATATGTAAAGGCTTTCCTTTTTCTGTAAATCCTGCTACTAAGCAACTTTCACCTCGTCCAGTATTTTCATACTGTTCTAAAATTCTTCCATTCAAAATAGCTTCTTCTATTTCAAAAATAGCAAGGCCATCTTTTTGCCTTTCCTGATCTCCATGTCTGGAAAAATAAAATTTGTTATTTTTTATTTTTTTTTGTAGCCATTCTATTTCAAACATATCTTGCTCCATAATAAATTTTTACATCTGCTCTATTTCGCCAGGCTTGAGATCGCTTTTGGTTTCTGCTACCCAATCGAGAAGATCCTGTCCGATGGCAAAGTCTATTCTTTCCAGCTCGATTCTTACATTGCCCTGGCTCAGAAGGGAGCGGAGATGGTCTATGGTTTGTTCTAAGCTCGTATTTTCCAGGGGAAATCCTGGGCTAAAGGATAGCTCGATCCATCGGGAATCGGCTTCTATGTAGAGACGGATTCCCTGAGCACAGGCAGAGTATTTTTGCAATCGTTTCAGAAGCTCATAGGATTCCCTGGTGCTTTCCATCTTTATACGATGTTTCCAGGAAATGGGCTTGTCAGCTTCTATCTTGATTTCCTTTTCCTGGTCGGCCTGGATATCGAAGCGAAATGCTTTGGAAACGACCTTGCCTTTTTGGGCGATTGCCAGAACGCAAACCGTATCTTTAGGCAATTCAAACGTCCCTGCGTAGATGGCACCCTGTTGAGGCTGGCTGCCGTCTGTGCTATATCGGATTTCTGCTTCGGGAAGTGCCTTGAGTTCCATCATCCTGACTTTGCCTTTGCGGAAGATTCTGTGTTGTACCGTGATGCTGTTTTGCCATGCTATGAGTTCTCCTGTTTCATATTCTCCTGTGGAATCTTTACAAAGGAAAGAAAGCTCCAGCTCTTTTGTCTTGAACTGCTTGAGATCAGGGACTTTCATCGAAGCCTGGGTCGCTGGTGCGCCGATTTCATAGTAGACTTCGTCTCCATGAACAGGCTCGATTTTCAGCGTGGCTTCACCTGTGGCATCATCTCTGTAAAGCAGTTTGATCCGAACTTCGGTTTTGGGCTTGGGAAAAGGAGGCTTCTCGATATAGCTACCGCTTTCACGCCATTGATCTTTATGGAGCAGGCTTGCTTTCAGCTCATCCAGAGCATCAGGAGCATGCCATTGCCAGGAAATATCCATAGCAGCGCGGCGTTTTACTTCCGTCCACAGCATGGTTTTGGCTGTGAACAAACGCTTTTCGCATTTTTTCTGGAATACTTCGCTGCTGATGTCATCCGTAAATTTCTGGCGAGTCTTCAGGGTTTCCCGAATCTGGGTTTCTCCATGATAATGGTTGTTTATGAAGTTCATGCCAAAATCTGCCACGACCAGACCTGTTGCATGAGGATAGCAGAGAGTCGTGAAGGTTTCTCTGGCAGCACTGAGCAAGCTAAGCTCGATATTGTCCTTTATGTCTAAGGCTTCGAGACGTTGGGGGTCGCTGCCTGGGACTTTTTTTGTGTCCATCTCCTGCAAGATAGCCTGGATCGCCTTGAGTTCGGCTGCCCGATCCAGAAGAATTTGCAAAGTGCTGCGCTGTCCTGAAAGGAATATGACCCGATTCTTGTATTCCAGATTGTCATAGAATTTTTGCAAATCTGGGGATATTTTGCCACCTTCATAGGGTTCATATAAGATCAGCGTTACCTTTTCCTGCTTTATCTTGACCTCGTCCAGGGCTGGCAGTGGGTAAATTTCCTGATAGCAATCCTTGTGCTGGTCAGGTGTGAAAATTTTGCCTAGAAATTGTCTCAACTCTCGCAGGCAGGACTCTCTGTTGTAAGACAGAGCCATGCTTTTGATCATGGCATTGAGATTTTTCACATCGCTGAAATAAATCCTTCCGTCTGCGCTGCGATGCAGATACCAGCAAGCATTGGCACGCAATTTTTCGATGATTTCTTTTTGCAGATGGGCTACTTTGCGTTCGGGCATACACAAATAAGACACAACTTCTCCTGGCAAAAGACCTGTCAGTGCATTGGGTACACTGGCAAGGGAAGAAACGAGAAGCAACTTGCATACATCCTGAGCGTCTGTGCCTTGTAGTCTGGCATCCAGGATTTCCGCACTGGCCTGGCCTTTGGAGGCAATGTCATGGCTGATGGCATTGTCCAGGGTGCGATTGATGGCGACGATTTCCGAATGGGTATCAGGGTCGTTCAAATCAAAATCGTGTGCATGGATCAGATATTGTTTATGAGCAGTGCCTTTTTTCGTCTCGAAAATGCGGGAAACGAGAATCCTCATGAGCCTTATCAGCCCACGTGTCTGTTGAAATCCTGGATTTTCACGGAATCGGGCATATAGATCACGGATGGCGAAATGAAAAGGATAGGCTTCTTTTATATCCTGGGCAAATTGCTGTGCGGATGCATTGGTTACATCCATTTGCTTTGCATTTTCCACGGCAGCAGCGTAAGCATGGGCTATTTCCCATACTTCTTTTTCACCAGGAAGCTCTTCAAACAAACGCTTGCGCAAAATATGGTATATTTCGGGAGTGTTGAGTGCTACAGGCTCAAGCTGCATGGCACTACGATTGATTTCTTCTGTGAAATTTTTCAATGCCTGAGAAATCTGCTGGCTGCCTTCCTCGTATGTTGCCTTCAGATCGGAAATCACCACGCAGACATTCGCTAAATCATTTTTCCCTACAGCCACAAGCAAATTGGCAAGGGCTGTCGTGGTTACTCTGGCAAGATCGGAATTGCCGATGGTCTTTGCCCTGGCATTTTCCAGGTAGGGAGGCAATTCATCTAGTAGAATCAGCAAAGGCTCTCCCCGAAGCAGGTTGATCCAGGCAGACTGCCCTGGAGCAGAGAGCGGGGAATAGTAGTCCTTGAACAGCTCTTTGCTCCCCAACTGTTCGGCAATCGCTCCCCATATTCCCAAAGGGGCATCGCTCTCTCGTCCTGTAAAGGCCACGACTCTAACCTGGCCTAAGTTCTTTGCACGATATTCTTGTCCCATGACTTTTTCCCGCAAGGAAGGATTCTGTGCCAGGAGTGCCAGGGCTATCATGTTGTGGGTTTTGCCTCCGCCCATAGCCTGGGAAAGGATAAAGACACCTTGTGAAGATTTTCCTTCAAAACGTTGAAATGCCTCGCTCAGCAATGTTTTCATCCCAGCAGTGACATAGTTTTCCTCAAAAAACCTCTGCGCATCTATGTTCTTATCCACCAAATCCGTAAGATCCAGCACAATATCACGACGCTTGCGATCAAAAATATTCTTACGAGGTTTGCACAATTCGCTCAATGCTTTCATAATCTTCTGCTCCACCTGAGAAATAAAATCAGTTCATTGAAATTCTTTGTACATGAAAAAAGCCAATAAAATAAAATAGTAAACACATTTTGGGAATGCCCAAGAGGGGGCTGGTTTGGCATGATACAAGAGAGAAATAGATTGTAGCCGCAGGGTTGCGCCGAAAAAGTCGTGTCTGCCCAAAAGACCAACGCCAGCGCAATCCCTGCGTCTTCGCCAAGGCTACACAATAGATTGTAGCCTCAGGTAATTTGAGAAACTCAGGGATTGGTGATTTTCATGATTTCAATCAGAATTTTATGGGCTTCCTCTGATCTATTTTGGCATAAAAGCCATTCCCTTTTCTGTTCTAGTGCTTTAATCTTCATAAATGGCATTTTGGAATATTTTAGTATCCATTCCATGAGTTCTTCAGCTCGTTCTACTGCTGCTACTTTTCTATGAAAATCTGCCATTTTCAGGCCTAGGAGGTAAGGGCTTTTTTTCCTCATTTTTTCGTAATTTTCCAATAATCCTGGTACCTGGGAAAGATTTTCAGGGAAGATTTCATACAAAGCAAAAGCAATGGAATAGGTAGAAGGATTGAATTGATAGCGATGAGCCCATTCCATAGGTTCTGGTATAGACCCCTGGGATTGGATTAAAAAAATGGAGGCCTCTTGAGCAAAATCTTCTGAATACATATAGAATAGAGCATCTTCGTGCAGATCCTTGTACAATTTTTCTGGCATGAGAGAAAGTATATTGGCAAAAAATTTCAGAGCATTTTTCAGCAAGACAGAAGGACAGTCGTTCATCTGGTTTCGGATATAGACTAAGCAAGACTCTGGAATTTCTATTTTCAAAGGATAGGCAAAAGAGAAAAAGGAAAGAAGTGCCGATAGTATTTCATGAGAATTCTTTTGGGATATCAGGCGTATCAGTATGGCGTTTTGTATCTTTTCATACCATTCTTCTTTTATATAAGGCAAGAAGCAGCAAGAATTTTGGAAAACAAAAGAAAGAATTTGCTCTTTCTCTTCTTGTTCAAAAAGTCCTAAAATATTTTTTGCCAGAATCTCTGTTTCTTCTTTAGAATGATAAGAGCATACTCCTATCATAGCTTTGTAAAGAGATTGCAAGATTTCATGGCTCAGGGGCATGCTATGGCTTTTCTCTAGCAATTCGCATAGCGTATCCCAGATGTAGTGACGTGCTATACCATCTATCTTGGGATATAAAGAGGGAATTTGGGCAATCAGAATTTGCTCTGTCAGAGTAAAGTCTTCTGTAAGAATTTTCTGGATGATTTCTTTTCCATTGGGCAGATTTTCATAAAAATAGGCTATGTGCGATAAAGCAAAATATTTTTTTTGTGAATCGCCTTTTAAAAACCATCTTTCCAGGATGTTTCGGATGTCTTTTTTCCTTTGCGCTGGCAAGGATGGATAAAGAACCGACAAAATCCAGGCACTGTCTCTCCATGTGTTTTGTTCGCAATCTTCCAGGATATGCACGATTTTGGAAATAGGCTCTAGTATAATTTCATTTTCTTTGTGGATCGTGTTCAGGAGGCATTCGGTATATTCTATCAATTCTTTTGGCGATAAAGGCATAGCCAAAATTTTTTCATAGTAATCGCAAAGAAAATATAAAATTTCTTGCTGGATTTTTTCAGAACACATTCCTTTTAAATAAATCAAGCATTTCCAGAGACTGGAGCTGATTTTTTCTTGTTCTTCTTTTTTCAGGCATTCAAAGAAAAATAGTGCCTGCTCATCGGAAGGGAAAAGAAGGAAGGCACTATAGATTTTCTCTAAAATCGACTTGCAAAGAATGGTATTGCTGCTTTTTGTGATGATTTCTTGTATGCCAACCATGATTTCCTGGCGGTCTTGTTCTTTTAAATAAGGGAAAAGCTGGATTAAAGTATTGGCTGCAATACAACCAAGCTGAACATCTTTTTCAATGCATTCAATCAAAAAATAGAAAATTTCCAGATGGTCGTTGATGATGTTGCCGAAAAAGCCAACCAAAGGAATAATTTCTGGCATCAGGGTACTTTGTCCATGCAACAATTTTTCCAAAAATTTCAAGAAATAATTATGGAATACTGTTGGTATAAAGGAAGGAGTCAGTCTTTCCAGATGCTTTTTCGCCAGGTTAATATCTTCTATCTCTTGTATAGAGACAAGCTTTCTCGTCCACTGAATCTTTGTAAGGAGTTCTTGCTTATCTTTAGACATTTCCCCTTTTTGGATTTGGTTTTCCATCTTCAGGAGCAGATCTTTCGCTTCTGTAGAAACAGGCAAATTTTTAAAGCTATCATAAAGAGAATGCAAGGCTTTTTCTATATCTTCCTGGTCTTCCTGGATGCAATAGAGCAAAAAATACATTTTGCTAACGGGAATTTCTTGTGGGTATAGTTTGGCAAGACCCTTGCTGCCGAACAGGCTCTTTTTTATAGCAAAGAAAAGATCAGGTAAACCTTGTTGCTGTAATGAGACAAGCAGATAGTCCTTAAAAATGGAAAAAATTCTGGCAACATCAATATCAAGGTTTAAATTTTGTTTTAATTTATTACAAAGACTATAGATATAGCTTGCGCTTATTTTAAATGCAGGAGAGTTTTCTTCCAATACAATATATCTGGAAACATTGGACAGAATTTTAGCACATGGGATGCAACCTTTTTCAATCCATTCTAACGCATCTTCCAGATACTCTATATTGCTACTGGCATTTTTTTGTGTTGTGTTCAGGCCACCGATCACCACGGTAGGGAAGCTTTTGATTTTTTTGGTAGAAAGAAGTGGCTTGACAGGCTCTCTGACTATGGTTTTGAGCTGGCTTTGCTGAAGTTCTTTTTCTTCTGTAGAGAAAGATTTTTTTAAAAAGCGGCTAAAGCCAGGATCCAGAGATGCACTTTTTTCTGATAGAGAAAGGAGCAATTTTTTTTCTTTCAATTCCTGAATGCCTGTATCAATATCTTCCTGTTGAATTTCTATTCCTAGTTCTTTGCATTTTTCTTGTAAATCTTTAGGGGAAATCCCTTCATATACCAGCATAGTTTGCAAAATATTTCTGGAAGAGGATTCTCGAAGTGTAGATAGCTTTGTTTGATAAAGATCTTCCAGAGAGCCAGGAACATTGGCCTGATAGAAATCTTTTGTCAGGGAGAGTCTTGCTCTTCCATCTGGCCCTTCTTGCAAGATATTTCTATAGTTAGTCTGCTCCAGAGTGAGTTTTCTCAATAGAACCTTTTTCAGAGAAGGAATTTCCGTAAGAGGAATTTCTCTTTCTAATTGCGAGAGAAGATAATGCCCAAAATGATGCAATGCCAGAGGATTCCCTGAGGTACGATCATAAAGGTCGGAAGCTATTTCATCGGAAAGCAATACGCCAGAGCGAGCCGATATTTCTTTGATTAAATGCGTAGCATCTACTTGAGGCAATGACTTTAAGGTTTTAGAGGGGCATCGCTCATAGATTTCAGAAAGATCTTTGGGGGATGCTGCTGCGATTTCAAATTGAGGCAGCTTGGTGATCAAAACCAAAGAAATTTTTTTTAGTTTTTGAAAGCATCTTTCTAAAAAATGGAAAAATTCTATAAAACCCGAAGACGGGCATGTGTATTTATTGCGATAGATAAGAGTAATTTTTTTTGTGACTGAGGGGGAAGGCGTAGAATCATTGTCTTGCTTTTTTTCGATCTCAGGAGAAATAAATCGTTCCAAATCTTCTAAAAAGATTACTAGAAAAACATTTCCAAAATTTTGTAGATTGGCATCTATCCTTAGCAAAATTTCTTGGAAAAAATTCATCATTCTCACGAGATCATTTTCCACATCCATGATCTGGTTTTTCAGCAATTTTGTCGTTTCTGTAGTTCCTTCTTGGGCAAAAATGCTTGCATCCCCTATCTTGGACAAAGCCTCTTTCACCTCTGTAAGAAGATGCAATGCCATCTCCTGTATATATTGCGCTATATGTTCACTTTTGGATGCTGAAAATTTGAACATCATAGATTCTGAGGCACAATGAGCTTTTAAAACTCTGGCTATAGTATCTACATCAAGCGTAGGCAAAATATTTATAACAGATAATCTTTCTTGGAACTTTAATCGCTTTAATAAAGGAATAGCATCATTAGTTACACTTTCTGTGCTTTCGATAGATAAAAAAGTATTTCGATTCAATAAAGGAATAAAAGCTTTTCCTTCATGATTATTATTGGGAAGCGTAACTGCTTCTGATATTCTGCTCTCAGGGCAAAGGAGAACAAAGTACCTGTGGTAGCTTCTTTCTATCCAGCTCAAATTTTTTGACAAAATTTCTTCTATCTCAGGCTTTGCTTTTAAATCTTCAGGATGGTCGAGTATCCAGAAAAGGAACAAATTGCTTTCCTGGAAAATCCAGTCTAAAAGACCTAACAGCTCTTTGAGATGGTCGAATGTGGTGTATGCTTCGCCCAATAAACGGACAAAGCTTTTGACAAGCTGAGATTTGCTTTCTAAAAGATTGAATTTATGGGAAATAGGCACTAGTCGTGGTGCTATTTTTAAGGCAATTTGCTGCCATGCTTCTTTTCTGAAAAATTTTGCGAACAATTCTCTTCTAAAAGAGGAAAGGCTTAAACATTCTTCTATGGATGACAGGAAGTTTTTATAAAAATACGCTGGTACCTCTAAAAAATCTATACAGGATGTATATATCGGTATATAATGGCTCATCTCCTCTTGAATTTGTTTTTTCAATCGGAGTGCAAAGCTGCTCTTTCCAATCCCATTTTCGCCTTTTAAAATATGGATTCTTTGCCTATGAGAAGCAGAATGATTTGCTATGTCTTGTAAAGCAAAGAGATACTCTGTTATTTCTTCCTTGCGCCCTGCAAAAAAAATAGGGTTGGGTATCCCTGGAGTGAAACGATTGAGAATAGCTGTTTCCTTTTCCATATCCTTCCTTTTTTACCCAGAAAAATGCCATAATCTATTATATAAAGCCATGTTATGGCTTTCAATTAGCATAAATCACAATATAATACTTTTAAGAGTATTATCTCTTAAAAGAAAATAGAAATCAAATTAAAAATAGTCTATAAAAAAATAAGGCTGAATACCGCCTGCTGGAACAGATGCTATTATCATAGCACTGCTCATCTGGCACAGGAAAAATTTGCTGAGAGCAGGCTTTGTTATCTATAGGCATTTTATAATAAGACTGTAACCGTAGAAAACGTTAGAATAGGTAAATTGGGTTTGCACAAGTTTACATGTGCATATCTGAGACAATCTTTCGTTCTTTTTTGCACCAAAATTTATCCCCAAATCAGCAGAAGGCAAGCCATTATTGGCAATATGATATGGCATTGCTTTTGCTATCTATAAAAAAAATTTTTTAAGGAGTTAGATCATGTGGGAGGAAAGATTGTCCAGAATGTTTGGAATTATCAGTTATTTGTCCCCTCACTCACAAGTCACCGTTCGCGATCTTGCTGAAGAATATGAAGTCTCCAGAAAAACCATAAGAAGAGACATCGAAATGATCCAGGAGGCACAGCTAGGTGTTTTTTATGATGGCAAGGCTATTAAAATATCCCGCCAGGGCTATAAAAAAATACGCAGTTGGATCATAGGATGATTTTCTACATACTTTCTGGAACATTGGCTCCTAGCAAAGACATCCCATTTTGGATTACCTGGGCCGTTGCTTTGGCTAGAGCAAAACGGGCATCCCTGAGTTGTTCGCTTTCAGCCTTTAATACAGGATAAGCAGCGTAGATGCTGGCATACTTGCGTGTTATATTGAGCAAATAGTTTGCTATCAGGCTTATGTTGTAGCTTTCTCCAGCCGTGGCTATGATCTGAGGGAATTCCGACAAATCCTGTATCAGCGAGAATTCTTGTTGGGAGAGAAGATCATAAGCAAAGAGTTGGTCTTCTTTCCATTCTTTGTTTTGCTCTTTGGCCTTGCGAAAAATACTGCAAATTCTTGCATAGGAATATTGGATCGCAGGGCCTGTATCTCCTGTGAATTCAATGACTTTATGAGGGTCGAACTGAATATCCTTGTCAGGATACACTTGAAGAATGAATATTTTCAAAGCTGCAAGGGCAATATCCAGAGCGGTTTCCTCCAGTTTGTCTTCTTCTACTCTGAGGTTTTCTTCCTTCATTTTGGATTTTGCTCTTTGTGTCATCTCCGCTATCAAATCGTCTGCGTCTACGGCTGTGCCTTCCCTGCTTTTTATCTTGCCCATGCCTTTAGGCAATGTGACCATACCATAGGCAGCATGATAGCATCCGTCTGCCCAGGAAAATCTCAATAGCTTCATAATCGCGAACAGTGTCTTGAAATGTAGATTCTGCTCGCTCGCGACAACGTAAAGCGATTTATCCAAAGGATAGTCGCTGGCTTTCAGGATTGCCGTGCCAATGTCCTGGGTGATATATACCGAAGTCCCATCCGCTCTTAATAAAAGCTTGTCTTTCAGAGGAATTCCTTTAAAAGCATCGGGAGATATTTGCTGCAATTTTTCTGCACTCACCCAGATAGAACCATCTTCTTTTCGATAGAAAGCACCTTCTTTCAGGCCTTTTTCTACATGTTCTTTGCCCAAGCTGTAGGTTTCGCTTTCCCGATAGATTTTGTCGAACTTGCAACCCAATTTCTGGTATGTTTCCTCGAATCCTTTCATGACCCAGGAATTCATCTTAGACCATAAAGCACGGATTTCAGGATCTTCTTTTTCCCAAAGCCTTAGCATTTCCATTGCCTGGGAATAGAGCTTCGAATTTTCCAAAAATTCTTGCTCCCATTTTTCCGCTCTTTCATTCAGATTTTGGTATTCCTTCTGCAAACGTTCTTTTTCTGGTTTGTCTTTGGTTTCTTTGATCTTGTCTTTCAATCCTTGAAGATAGGGCTTAGAAAATAAAGAAAGATCCACTCCCTGGCTAGAAGCATACTCTTCCTGTTCTTTTTTTAAGGCACTCTCGAATTGGACATAGAATTTTCCTACAAGATGGTCGCCTTTGATGCCCTCTTGTTCTGGCGTTACATTGTTTCCCCAGTTTTGGTAGGCAAGCATAGATTTGCAAATATGTATGCCTCTGTCATTGATGAGATTTGCCTTGATGACGTTGTATCCACAAAATTCCAGAAGATTGGCCAGCGCCATTCCAAGAAGATTGTTTCTTACATGCCCTATATGCAAAGGTTTATTGGTATTAGGAGAAGAGTATTCTATCATCAATGCCTTTCCCTGTCCTAAAGAATTGGAGCCAAAACGATTCTTTTGGGCAAAAATCTCCTTGCAAACGATTTGAGAAAAGCTACTTTTCTTGATCTTGATATTCAGGTAAGGGCCATTGGCATTTAAGGATTCTATACATGGATGGGATGAAAATCCTTCTGCCAGCGACTGGGCGATCTCAACAGGTTTCTTCTTGGTTTCCTTACTGAGAGGAAAACATCCGAATGCAAATTCTCCCCATTCTGGCTGAGGAGGTCTTTCTAACCTTATATCTTGCTCTTTTAAAGAAAGAGAGGGAAATTGTTTCAAAATATGAGAATGAATTTCTTTTTTTATTTCTTGTAAATATTCAATAAGCATAGTATTCCTGACATAAATTAAAATTATGATGTAAGTTCTTGCATCATAGATCTTTCTCTTTTGAAATCTTTTAAATCATTAAAAAAATGACGTATAAAGGTTTCCTGACCTTGTATGAATTCACTTTGTGTTTTGTTGAGAATTTCCATGGCAGCCATTTCTTCTGCTACAGAATGTTCTTTTGTAAGGCTCTCACTTAACCAGAGAAGAGAGTTTAGTAAATCTTCTCCTTCTGCAAGAAGCAAAGGCTTTAATCCAAATCCAGGCCATTTTTCCAGGGAGCTGTAAGATTTATAAATATCCACAGCCTGGCCACTTTTTACAAGCTGGTTTGCTCCCAGGCCTATATAGCCTAAATTGCTCTTCTTTTGCAGCTTTTCATTCACGGGCAATTCTTCCAGCCTTTTCTTTTCATGTCCGATTTGATGCAAGTCCACTACACGGAAGATGACATCTATCCTATCGGCGAAATATTCAAAGAGTTTCAGCCCATTTTCTGTGGAAAGAAGGCTATCATGAATCATGAGAATGCTGTTTCTTTGTAAAAACCATGATTCCCGACTGTCTTCAGGAAAGGAAGAAAATTGTTTGAAACTAATCCCAAACTTAGGTGGCATGGGGTAGTCCACAAGATTATAAATAACAGGATGCAACAAAAAGTCTTTTTCCTCGACTTCAGGCAAATCGCCTATCAGCCCAAAGTATCGAAAAATTTCCTGAGAAAAAGGCGTACTGACGAGAATCATAGGGCAATCATTGAATTCTTTTAGCATGCGCTGTACCACATACCAAAATCGATGGGTCTTTCGGGTAAAATGGATAGTGCGTGCTGCCTGCAATAAAGGCAGAAAAAGATTGAGCTTGCTCTGTGTCTTTTGTGTCATGGACATGGATTGCTGCGCGGATTTACGCAACGTAGATATTCTCATGGTAAAATGCTTTTGGTCGCTTTGAAGCTTTTCGCTGAGCCAATCTTTGACTTCTCGTATTTTGTTTAAAAAATCGCTGTATTTCTCAGGGTGTACCTGTATTGGTTCTTTGTTCAGGTCATCTTTTTTGTGGCTGATGGCTGTTAAAATAGCGGCAACAGTGTTGACAAAATGATTTTTCCATCGTTTCAGATAATTGCTGAGCTTGAGAGAATAGATGCTGTGATAGTCCAGAAGGTCTTCCCTCAAAGCATCGCGATTGATGCAGCTTTTGAGGACTTCTTTTTCCTTGAATCCCCATTTCTCTTTATTCAGGATTTTTCCGAAGATTCTTTTTGCTACACCAACCATTCCTATTTGCTCAACGACTTCTACCTTTACCAGTTTTTCATATCTCTGGAGTTGAGGTAGAGTGGGGTGCCTTTGCTCTTCTACCTGGACGGCATCCACATCAATGCCTAATATATCAGCAAGGGATTGCAGATGTTGGTCCATTTTATCGGCTTTTTCAAAAAAGAGGCTTTCTATGGATTTGATTTTATCTCTTACTTCAATGCTCAGGCTTTCCAAATTTTCTTCTGCCCTGGATTCTACTTCTGCCATGAATAAGTCTTTGATCTCCTGAACTTGGGATTGCAGGGATTCTATATCAGGGAAATCAGCATGCTTTTCTGTTGGCAGACGATTCTGTAAATCATCCAGCTTTTGCAATTCTTGTTTCTTAAACTCCAGAGCCTCTTCTTTCTGTCCTCTTGCCATATTGTAGTCGGAACGAACCTGCTCATAAAGCTGGTCTAATTCTCTTTGAATCAGCTTTAGCCTGCGAAGAGAAACCTTTTGGGAAAGCTTCTGATATAATTTGGCCAGGACTTCGGTAATTTGAGAAAATCCGCTTTCTTCCCATTCTGGAATTTGATCTACAGATACCTGAGGATTCTTGCTTCTTGCATTCAATGCCTGGATAGAAGAAACCTGGATGATGGGAGCATCCTGAAGTACGCTAGTCTGCTCTAGTAACTGCTTGACTCTATGATAGTGTTTTTGTAAGACATCCTCACAGGTTTCAACGATTTTTCCACCTTTGGTATAGTGAGGTTCCACAGAATCCTTATGGGTCTGAATTACGATAGCAGGCTTGGCCTCTTTGCAGATTTTAGAGAGTGCACGCAGATTTTCTCTATCGCTGGAAGATTTTGTGGTTGTCAGAAACAAAACCACATCCACGAGAGGAATGAGGGTTCTCAGGGTCAGCTCTTCATGACCTTGTAGCCCAAAAGCATCCAGACCAGGAGAATCAATCAGATCATATTTTTCTGGAATCATCATTCCTGGTAAAGAAAGCTGTATTTCTTTTACATTTTGTTCATTGCTAGGATTTTGTGCTTCATCTGCATAGCGACTCACCCACATGGCATTGCAATCTTCTCCAGAAAAGCTATCCTTGTTTTCGTCCTTGAAGAGAATGGTAAGATTGCGTTCTTTGCTTTTTCGACAAACAACAAGTACCCCTGAAGTAGGCTGTGCGCCTCTTGGCAAAATATCTTCTCCCGCGAGCGCATTGACGAACGTAGATTTCCCAGCAGAGGTAATCCCTACGACACCAATACGAAGTGCTGTATTTTCCCAATCTTTCATGCGGTCTTTGAGCCACAATTGAAAGCCTTCCATATAGTTGGCAGCAGGTACCTGAAAAAACAGCCCTTTCACTTTTTGCAAGGCTATAGATAAAATATTTTCATCTATGGTATTGTCGATATTTTGCTCTTCTGTTTTTATACTATCCATTTTTTCACTCATAAAAAATTTCAAATCACCACAAAATGTATCGAATTTGTACAAAATATGTGGAGCTAAACTTACGAATAGGGTAAGTTTAGCAAAATACAATACCAAGTTCAATAAAAAAACAGCTAGTTGGGAGAGCTGGCTTCTTTCCCTTTGTTGGAAGTTTTCCACTCCACCAGAAGAAAAAGGCCGATACCTATCAAAATAAAGCTGTCTGCAAGATTGAAGGTAGGCCAGTGGTATTTGCCAACATAGAAGTCCAGAAAATCTCTTACTCCATCATAGACTATTCTATCCCAAAGATTTCCTATCGCACCACTTGTTATAAAAGCAAAGGCTATATTATGCATCAGAGAAAAACTACCGCGAATTACAAGATATAAAATAAAACCAATAGCAATGAATGAAAAAACAGTTAGCAAAGTTACCCTTCCTTGTAAAATACTCCACATAGCTCCTCTGTTAAAGGCTGCTTTGATATCGAAAAATCCTGGAATGACAGGTTGATTGTAGACTACGGGAACAAAAAGATAGGGGCTACTGGAAATAAAATCTGGCGGAATCTCTTCTTTAGAACTATAGACCTGGATTTCCTGGTCTTTTTCTTTAAGCAAATATCTCTTTTCCACATCATGTATCCAGATTTCTTCCTCATATCCAAAGCTATGCACCTGAGCATGATGAGAAAGCTTGATTCCTTGTTTTTGCAAACCAGCCCTGAGTTCCTGGAAATTATACTGGTCTTTTGGAGCAGACTTGATGGTATTTCTATCCATACTAAACCGATATACAGGAGAAAAAATAATCGCAGGGAAATAGTTGAAAGCAATATTTTTGCTGAAAATATCTAAAAATGCTAAAAAAAGGGAAATAATAAAAAAAATTGCGATTTTTTTGGATTTCATCTAACTACCTTTTACTTATATTTTTTAAAAAGAGGAAAAAATATTGATAAAGCGATTCATCTCTGCTATTCTAACAGAAATTCTAGTTTTTTTCAAAAAGAATCTCTCTGAAAAAGCAGATCAATATGCTAAAGATCTCCCTTTTCTTGTTGTTTTTTCTTTTGTCTTTATAAAGGAACAAAAATATGACTTCAAAAGCATTCTGGCTTTTTTGTTTAGCTTTATTGTTTGTATGGGATTGTTTGGCTGTAGAAAATAGTTTAAAAATGCATACAATGTTTGATGACGATATGGTTTTACAGAGGGGAATCCCTATAAAAATTTGGGGTGTTGCCAGGCCTGGCTCTGAAGTGGTTGTGCGTTTTGCAGAGCAGGAAAAGAAAGCCAATGCGAATGAGCAAGGCAACTGGACAATCGTTTTGGATTCTCTGACAGAATCATCAGTGCCACGCGTTCTTGTGGTTTCTTCTGAGAAAGAAAGCCAGAGAATAGAGAATGTTTTGGTGGGCGATGTCTGGCTCTGTTCAGGCCAGTCGAATATGGAATGGATTGTAGTCAATAGCAAAAATGCGAAAGAGGAAATCCAGGAAGCAAAGTATCCTGAGATTCGATTTTTTACCGTAAAGAGAAAAGCTATTGGTGAACCGATAAAGACTCTCCAGGGAGAATGGGTGGTGTGTTCTCCTGAAACCGTAAAATGGTTTTCCGCTGTGGGCTATTTTTTTGGGCGCAAATTGCATCAAGATCTCAAAATCCCCATTGGCCTGATCAATAGTTCCTGGGGTGGCACGCCAGCAGAGGCATGGACAACCTTCAAGACTTTGGAAAACGATCCTGAACTCTCTCCCATTGTCAAGAGATACAGAAAGGATCTTGACAACGATTCCATGGAAAAATACAAGAAATCCGTCGAAGAATGGGAAAAAAATAAAGGCCCAAGAAAAGAGAATGAGCTTTTGGTAGATACTGGAAACCAGGGTTTTGAAAAAGGATGGGCAAATCCAGACTTGGACGACTCCGATTGGAAAATGATGAAACTGCCTTGTCTTTGGGAAACCATCATGAATATAGACGGTGCCATCTGGTTTAGAAGAGAAATCGAAATTCCAGAAAATGAAGTCGGGAAAGACATCTCTCTATCTCTCGGTGCTATCGATGATTTTGATGAAACCTATTTCAATGGAGAAAAAATTGGCGGGATAGGCAAGGAAACAGGAAATGCATGGGTTACGCCCAGAGAATATAAAATTCCAGGAAAGCTAGTGAAATCAGGAAAAAATTGTCTTGCTATCCGAGTTTTCGACCATATTGGCTCAGGCGGTTTCAGTGGAGAGCCTAAAGAAATGTACATTGAAATAGACGGCAAGAGAGTGAACATATCGGGTGAATGGAAATATAAGATAGAGTTTTCCTTTTTTTCTTCCCTAAAACCTGAGCCTCCCATGGGTCCTCAAAATCCTTATGCACCTTCGACTTTGTACAATGGAATGATTAGTCCCATCATTCCTTATGGTATCAAGGGTGTCATCTGGTATCAAGGGGAATCCAATGCCTGGAGAGCATACCAGTATAGAACCCTTTTACCAGCCATGATTCAGGATTGGCGAAGAGAATGGGCACAGCCTGAACCTTTTAAAGATTTTCCTTTTATTATAGTCCAGCTTGCCAATTTTACGACTCCTGCTGAGGAACCATCGAATTCGGATTGGGCTGAGCTGCGTGAGGCTCAAGCCATGACAGCATTCGGTGTCAAGAACTGTGGTCTTGCCGTTGCTATCGATATTGGGGAAGCCAGGGACATTCATCCCCGCAACAAACAGGATGTTGGCTATCGTCTCGCTCTTTCCGCCTTGAAAATCGCCTATGGCAAAGACATCGTCTTTTCTGGCCCCATATACGATTCTATGAAAATCGAAGGTGACAAGATCATTCTAAGCTTCAAGAATACAGGATCAGGCCTTGTGGCAAAAGATGGAGATCTCAAACACTTCTCCATAGCAGGAGAAAACAGAACCTTTGTTTGGGCAAAAGCCAAAATCGAAGGGGACAAGGTAATTGTATGGCACGATGATGTGAAAAAAATTGTGGCGGTAAGATATGCCTGGGCAAACAATCCAGAAGGCTGCAATCTGTATAATAAAGAAGGCCTGCCTGCTATTCCCTTCCGCACAGACGATTGGCCTGGTATAACGGCTAAAATAAAATAACGATAGGGCAAAGCTCTCTGATGCTCAAGAGAGTGCATTGAGCGAAGACGCAGGGATTGCGCTGAAGGTCGTCTTTTCCGAATAGACCGTCATTTTCGGCGCAACCCTGCGGCTACAGGGATTTATGAAAGGACGCAGTGTGCCTCGGAAATTTCTGAAACATCAGGAATTTCCCAAATATCGAAAATTTCAACAATGCTATTTTTTTGTGTATCCCAGATAGTTTGGGAGGTAATATTCTCTATTTCACTACAATTGCAAGTATCTGGGATGCAGATATTTTCTTGTTCATCATATACAATCAGTTTGCCATTTTTCCAACTTATAGGAAACATTCTGCAAATAGATGGGATAATTTTCTTTTCTACTTTATTCTCATTAGCAAGCTCATATAATATACAACCTTTGCCATTCTTTTTATGAAAGGCACAAAAGCCATTGGCTCCTGTCAGACTTCTAATCGAATTTTTCCCTAAAAATTCGGGATCATTGCTAAAGTGGTCTTCAAAACATTGTTCGATTGTCTGCTCAAGCAACGGTTCAAGCATATCCCTATTTTGGACAATCAAATCGTAGGATACTTTATCAAAATCAGCACCATATTGGCAGCAGACATCACAACAAGCACAGCCATAGCAACCTCTACCATCAAAACCTTTTTGTAAATAGCATTTTTTTGAAACTTTCGATATTTTTATTTTATCTTCCATATATATTTCTTAAAAAAGACCTTTATGAGGCACGTAGTGCCTGATGACTATGAATAAGAGTATGCCTCATAATTATATAAATAAAACATTTTGTATATTTTAATGAATATCATAGATAATTCTGGAAATCACTTCTCTAAAGTTTAAACCTGCATGTTGAGCCGCAGCAAAAAAACCAGCATCAGGGGAAAGACAAGGATTGATGTTGACCTCTAATACCCATGGTCTGCCTTCCTTATCTACTCGGAAATCAATACGAGAATAACCCCTTAGATCAAACAAATGCCAGCATTTTTGTGAAATTTCTTGCAATCTTTCAATCAGGGTATGGTCTTCAGGAGGAAAATCGAAACAGCGGGGGGTATGTTGGAATTCAAAAGATTGAGCATTCCATTTTGCCTGATAGCCAACAACCTTGACTTTATCTTCTGGATATTGAATGAATTTGATTTCTGCTGCAGGAAGTACGTCGATTCCTCCCTTTCCATCTGACAGGATAGAAATATTGAATTCACGCCCATCGATATAGGCCTCAGCAAAGCATTCCTGCTTCAATTGTTTTTGGTACATCTGTAGGAGTTCCAAAAGGTGAGAGCCATCTTTTACCATGACAACAGAACCTTCATCCAGTCCTACCGATCCATCTTCCCATATTGGTTTAATGATATAACGTCCAGGATTTACAGAAGTAGCATTCTTTAAGCATTTTAAAGTAAACCAGTTAGGAGTATCGATTCCATTGTTATAAAGGAATTTCTTGGTCAATACTTTATCCGTTGTTAAGAATATAGCCTCTGTTTTTGAGCCTGTATAGGGAATTTCTAAAGCATCAAGAAGTGCTGGACACAAATATATTAAACGTCCATGGCCTTCTAATGTTTCCACCAGATTGAATATAAAGTCTATCTGTGTTTTTTGTAGAACACTGCGGATATTATCCAGGTCAAATGTGACTGGTATAACAGAAGCCTCATATCCTAATGAGGTAAGTGACTGCAAAATGACCTCGACCTGAGCCAGGACATCCACTGCATCTTCATGCGATTCCTGATTTAGGCGGTCATGCAGAATAACAACTTTTTTCATATAAAATGCTTTACTCAATTCGTTAAAATGATATTTTGACAATGTCACAAATTATCGATTGACACGAGTTACAGCAGAAAGCATAATCTGTTTAAGCAATTCTTTATATTTGATATTAGCCAATGTGCAAAGTATCGGTAGATCGGAGTGTTCTGGATGAAGGCCTGGTAGTGGGTTTACTTCCATAATGGTTGGTTCACCATGGATATCATCGCGAATATCTATTCTGGCAGTATCTCTACAGCCCAAAGCGAGATAGGCATTCAATGCTATTTCTCCTGCTTTTTTGGCTTTATCATCATCTAAAAGCCTGAACAGAGTTAGCTCTTCACAGTTTTCTTTGTTTACATAGGTATAGGCATTAGGTTCAGCATTGTCTTTGAGAATCACTTCTATAACACCAAGTACTTTGGCATTTTTTCCTGTTCCTATAATGCCTACAGTCACCTCACGGCCAGGCAAAAAAGTCTCGACAAGAACAGGTTGCTTATATTTTTTCAAAAGATCCAGGCAAACATTCTTCAATTCATTATAATTATGCAATTTAGAAACGTTGTTAATGCCTTTTGCAGTGCCTTCTGCTATTGGCTTTGCAAATAGAGGGTAAGAAAGTTTTACCTTGTCTATATCCTCTTCTGTTTCTATCACGGCAAAGTCAGCGGTAGGAATTCCTTTGTCTCTTAGTATATGTTTTGTCATTCCTTTATGCAGGCTCAATGCCAATACCATAGGGTCTGAAAATGTACAAGGAATATTGTAGGCCTCTAATAAGGCAGGGATCTGGGCTTCTCTTCCAAAGCCTTTGAGTCCTTCAGCAATATTGAATACCAAATCCCATCGATCTCCCTTGGCTAAACGTGTAACCAGTTGTCTGATATTGCCTATTCTATCGGTTGTGTAACCCAGTTCTTGTAATGTACGCTCAATAGCTTCAATGGTATCTGGACGGTCAAACTCTGCTGTTTCTTCTTCTCCATAGCCTTCATCAAGATATGCCTGGCGCAGATCATAAGTAATACCAATTTTCATAGTATATCAATCCTTTCATTATTTTTTAATATAAATTTATGGTTTGTGCTAACAGGAAAGGGTAAAAAAATTACGGGCTGTATCAGTAGAAAAGGCTTTAATTTTTGGTCTGAAAGACCAGCCCAGGGGATTCCCCTGGGATAGAAATTTAGACTTTATTGGTCTTGCCAACTATTTTTGTATAGATATGTTTATCGTCAGAAGGCCCATAAAAATCTTTAAGGCAGCCTTCCAATATATAGTTTGATTTTAAATAGAAATGTCTTGTAGGTGTGTATTTTTCTTGGGAAGAGGTTTCAACATAGATTTTGTATCCACCAGCTTTCTCCATGATTTCTTCTGTTTTTTGTAACAATTGTTTACCAATGCCTTTAGCACGATAATCATTGTCTACAGCGATCCAATAGAGGTCATAGCTTGCCTGAGTGCCTAAAATTCTCCCAAAACAACTATATCCTATTGTCTTTTGATTTTCTTCGATAAACAAAAATTCGTATTCGCTTTTCTCACCTTTTGTTACACGATCTTGTATCAACTCTACAGCTATATCGACCTCTTCTGGATTAAAAAAATTAGAGCTTTGAATGATTTCTCTTACTCTTTCAACATCAGATGGTTTTATTGCATCACGATATTCCAGTTTTGCTTCCTCTTTAGCTGTATTTTTTTTCGTTTTTTTCGCTTTTTCTTCTGGTTTTTGCTCTTTAGATTTGCAACATTTTCCTTTGACTAAAGGCATAACTTTTTCTTCTGGTTTTTGCTCTTTAGATTTACAACATCTTACCAAAGGCGTCTCCTTAATAGTTTTTTTTATCGTGATCCAGAAGGCTATTGGTTTAAATTCGTGATAATCTTCTGAATCATTTGATTATAATCCCAACCCAATTTTTTGCAAGCAGCTACAAAACTGCCATAGGATATTATATTGGGGTTGCTGTTAATTTCAAGGACAAAAGGCTGGCCTTGCTCATCAACCCGTATGTCTAACCTTGCATATCCATTCAAGCCAAATATTTTCCAGCATTGACGCGCAATTCTTTGAAGCTCTTCTAATAAAGGCCTGTCTTTTTCCTGGAAGTCAAACGTCCTTAACGTATTTTCATATTCAAAGCTAGACTCTTCCCATTTTGCAGCGTAGTTTAAAATTTTATGCTTCCCTTCGGGATAGTTGATAAATAAAATTTCAGCAGGATGCAAAACGAAGAATTCTTCTTGTGAACCAATCATGGCAACTATAAATTCTCGCCCTTGAATAAACTCTTCTGCAAAAAATTTCTTTTTGTATTTTTTACTTTTTTCTGAAATCTCACGAATTATGTTGGTACCATCGCATTCAACAATAGCATCTTTTTCTATGCCAATAGAAGCATCTGAATTATAAGGCTTCAGAATAAAAAGTTTATCTTTATACATTGCTAAAGAGTCTATGATATCGTCTTCTGTAAAGTATTTTGCTGTAGCTATATTAGCGTTTTTTAGCATTTTTTTTGCAAATACTTTATGAGTCGTTATGAATATAGATTCAGAAGTGCCTCCTGTAAAAGGCACTTTAAGATATTCCAGATATAAAGGCGCAAGATGGAGTAAAGGGTATTCTCCATCCACTAAATTAAAAACAAATTCAGGCTGAATTTCTTCTATTTTTTCCTTTAAATCATGCATATTGACAGAAAAAGGAAGAACGCATGCTTCATATCCATTTTCCAGAAGGCTTTTTTGTACCTCCTTAGCTTGATTTATAGAATCTTGCTGGTCTAAAGCATCAATGTCTGTAATTTGTTCACGAAGTATTATTGCTTTTTTTAAACTCATGGTCGCTGACGTAACTTTTATTTTATAGCTTAAAATTTTTCAGGGTCATAGTATGTATAAATATTACCCTCATAATTTTTCAAAACAACATTATTCCCATCACGTCCTTGATAGTATTCTGGCAAAATAGGAATTTTACCGCCTCCGCCAGGAGCATCGATTACATAGTGAGGAATAGCATATCCAGAAGTATGTCCCCTTAATCCTTGTATGATGTCCAAACCTTTTTGCACAGAGGTTCTGAAATGACTTGAACCAGCAATGGGATCGCATTGGTATAGATAATAAGGTTTTACCCTGACTTTCAACAGCCCATGAAAAAGCTTTTTCATGATGTCTACCTGATCATTGATTCCTTTTAAAAGTACCGTCTGGCTACCTAATGGGAACCCACCATCTGCAAGCCGATTGCATGCTTCTCTTGTTTCCTCTGTAAGCTCTTCTGGATGAGTAAAATGAATGCTTATAAAAAGAGGATGATATTTTTGTAACATCTTTACCAAAGAAGGTGTAATACGCTGAGGCAATACTGCAGGAACTTTGGTTCCAATTCTTAGCATTTCTACATGTTCGATTTGTCTTAGACGAGACAATAACCAATCTAATTTACTTTCTGGCATAGTAAGAGGATCGCCACCAGAGAGTAAGACATCCCTAATTTGTGTATTATTTTTTATGTATTCGATTGCCTTTTCCCATTGCTGTAGATCGGACATACGAGAATCATTTTCTTGTACAACGCGAGATCTTGTGCAATAACGGCAATTGACAGAACAAAAATTTGTTACTAAAAATAAAACCCTATCAGGATAACGATGGACGATTCCAGGAACTGGGCTATCACCGTCTTCATGGAGTGGATCCAAAGCCTCTCCTGGAGACATGATATATTCTAAATCGCTTGGTATAACAGTTCTTCGAATTGCTTGTGTCGCATCTTCAGGGTCAACAAGACTTGCATAATAAGGTGTTATGGCAAGTGGAAGTTTGTCCTTTCTTCCTTCTAAGGCACTTTTTTCTGCCTCGCTGAGAATAACGATTTTTTTTAGTTGTTCCAGAGTTGTAAATCTATTTTTTAATTGCCATTTCCAATTTTTCCAATCTTCTTCAGTAGAACCTGGAAAATATTTTTGATAAAAAGCTTTTGCTTTAGGATTTACGCTTATGAAATTCATATTTTTTTGAAATGAAACGAGAGTTTCAGGTAACACATCGTTACCGCAAGAACAACAGAAAGACGATAGAGAAGAAGAGAACTCACACGATGGAGGCTCCGTTTCTTCGATGCAACTGGAGAGTTCTACACGATGATTTATGAAAGGACTAGGGATGTGTTGAAGGGACATTTTCTTATACTTACCTCCTAAAAATAAGGTAAAAAGTTTTTGGAAAAATATTTCTATATCCAAAACACTTTACAAACATTGAAATCATTATTCTCTAAAATACTGAGCAGTAAATCTTATGATAATTAAAAACTAAGTCAAGATATTTGTGATTTTTTTTTAAAAAAAATGATTTTGTAAGTTATTATTTTTTAATATTTTACAATAATGCTAAAAAAAATATATATATGCTTTTTTCAAAAAATAAATGATTGTCTTTTAACCTACTAAAATATCATTGAGAAAAAATATATTTTCTTAACTATTTGTATAAAAATGGATTAAAAAAACTTCATAAAGTATTTTTTCTATTCTATAAACAAATAAAAAAAATATTATACAAGAAAAAAACGATCTTTATGTTGCAATAATATTTTGTAATATAAAAACTTATAGAATAAATATTTTATTTTTTCTAAAAACCGTTTATTCTTCTAAAAAAGCTCCAAGATATATTATTTTACAATCTTTCTGATTGGTTTTTATGATAATTTTGCTCTTCAACATGATATACAAGAACAAGAATAAGCATATTTTTTAGTTTGACTTGAAAGAAGATTCTATTTAAATATAAAAAGGATAGACCAGATTCATTTTAGTATTGCTAGAAATGATTTCGTAGTCGACATCAATATAGAGCTTATTTCTCTCTTCTTCATCGGCGTAAGCTCTTACGTCTAAAACAGTGATTCTTGGCTCCCATTTCTGTAGAGCAGTTTTGACATAATTGGCTGCTTGTATATGTGTGATTTCGTTGTTAATATCAAAAACCATCCGATGGAGGTCGCATCCAAAATCAGGACGCATGACCCTTTCTCCCTTGATGGTACCGATAATGATAAGAATGGATTCTTCAATGGATTTCTCACGCTTTGAAATGATAGATGTGTCTCCTACCAAGATAGGATAACGCCAACCACTTCCCAGGAAATCTTCTGTTTTTTTTTCTTTTAACATGGTTCATTCCTTTATGATATGGTATTACAAAAGAACAAATACTATAATGCAAAGAAATTGTCAATAAAAAATTCGATTATTTCTATACTGAAAGAAAGTGAGTGTATGAAACCTTCTATTTTATTGGTGAATCCTTATATACACGATTTTACTGCCCACGACCTTTGGATGAAACCTTTGGGAATTTACTGGTTAGCCAGCTATCTCCAGCAAAAAGGCTACGATATATCTCTCATAGACTGTGTGGATCGCTATCAGCCATTATGGCTTCAGTCCCAGGGCATAAAAAAACCTAAGAGCAAAAGCAATGGAACAGGCCCGATTCCCTTTGAAATCATCGAAAAGCCTAAACTCTATGCGCCTATCTTGCGAAGGTATAGAAGATATGGGATTCCCATAGAGATATTTAAAACTCTTCTCAGCCAAATTCCTTCTCCTTGCGCAATTTTGGTGACATCCATGATGACTTACTGGTATCCTGGAGTTTTTGAAACAATACAGATATTGAAAGAAGTCTTTCCTAAAACTCCTGTTGCTTTAGGGGGAGTCTATGCTACACTTTGCTCTGAACATGCCAGAAAGTATTCGCAGGCAGATAGGGTTTTTGAAGGCCCTGGAGAAATTCAGGCTTTAAAATGGCTTTCTGAAATTACTGGGATAGAGCAGAAAATGCCAGACAAGGGTGCTGTGCCTATAGAAGAGCTTCCTATGCCTATGCATCAGCTTTTGTTTCCTGGAAGCATCGGCGTAGTGGCGACATCTCTGGGGTGTCCTTTGCATTGTACATACTGTGCATCCAAGCAGCTTCAACCCCATTTTAGACAAAGGCCTCTGGACAAAGTATTGCAGGAAATTCTCTATCTTGTACATAAAAAGCATGTCAAAAATATAGCATTTTATGACGACGCATTGCTAGTGAATGCAGAAAAACATATCTTGCCTCTTTTAGAGCAGATTGGTGAGCATTCTCTTCAAACACGCTTTCATACTCCCAATGGCATTCACTCCAGGCTTATGACACCAGCACTGGCAAAAGCATTTGATAAGGCTCATGTGGAAACCATACGCTTTTCTTATGAAAGAAGCCCTGTTTTTTCTCCTTACGATACCCCTAAAATCGAAGATAAAGATATTGCTATGGCCCTGGAATGCTTCAGACAGGCTGATCCTGATAAAAAAAGGAAAATCGAGGTCTATGTAAAAGTGGGCTTACCAGGTCAGACTATGGAAGAGGTAATAGAAGGTTTTCTGTATGTCCATAAAGTAGGCGGTTATATTAAGTTTACAGACTATTCTCCTGTGCCTGGTACACCAGATTTTTCCAAAACAATGCAAAAATATGGTCTTGACGAAAAAGAACCTTTGTACCAGAACAATACGACATTGCCTTATTTTATGGGACAAGACGAAAAGGAAGAGGTTCATCCTTTCAAAGCATTGGTCAATGTCTTAAACTACGCTTTAGAGCAGGAGATCAACCTATTCCAGAATCCCGCTCTTTCCAGTCTGTTTTGGAATGCGGCCAATAAATTAAAGAAGTAAAATCTGTGGTCAAGGAGAGAAGACGCAGGGATTGCGCTGGCGTTGGTCTTTTGGGGAGACACGACTTTTTCGGCGCAACCCTGCGGCTACAATCTATCTATCTATAAGCAAGGTAAGCCAATCATCCAGGAGATACATGTTATGTCGAATATATCATCCCAAAATCTTCCACACTCTATGCCTGTATGCTTTGGGAAATATCAAATTTTGGAAAAGCTAGGGGAAGGAGGCATGGGTATTGTGTTTAAGGCCTATGATACCCAATTGCAGCGAACCGTCGCTTTGAAAATTTTGAAAAATATTTCTGGGAATTCCTATAAAAGATTCCTGCGAGAAGCTAGAGCGACGGCAGGCTTACATCATCCTAATATTGTAAAACTGTACGAAGTGGGAGAATATGAAGGAAAGACATTTTTTACCATGGAGTACATAGAGGGGATTGTGCTGGAAAAGGCAGATGCTGTCCACTGGGCGGTTCCCAGAATCTTGGAGCTTATGATAGAAATTTGCGACGCTATTGCTTACTCTCATGAGCAGGGAGTAATCCACAGAGATTTAAAAACAGCCAATATCATGCTTACACCAAAGGGATTGCCGAAAATTATGGACTTTGGCCTGGCAAAATCCACCAAGGAACAAAGCAAGCTTTCCCAAACAGGCATGGTTTTAGGGACTATCATGTATATGTCTCCTGAGCAGGCAGAAGGCACAATAAGAGAGATAGATTGCAGAAGCGATGTATATTCTTTAGGCTGCATTCTATATGAATTGCTTGTAGGCCATCCTCCTTTCCTTGCCTCCACTCTGGAGGAAATCGTATATAAGATACTTTTTGAAAAGGTAGCTCCGCCTAGTCAGAAAAAAACAACATTGAAAGAATATCCTCTGGACGAAGTTTGCCTGAAGGCTCTCGAAAAAAAACAATCCTTTCGATACCAGAACGTGAAAAGCCTGCAAGACGACTTGAAGAAGATTTTGCAAAAACAGCCTCTGGCAAGAAGCAAAAGGGATTGGATGCGAAAGGGATACCATTTCTATAAATCTTGCCAATCTATTTTGTTTGTTTTTGCTACAGTATGCTTAATGATTATAGGTTACATTGTTTTTTTTCAAGAAAAACCACTTCCTGTTTTAGTGCATAGGGAAAACATATCTCAAAACGCACTTTGCTATAGTTTCATAGAAGATAGCATCAGCATACAAAACACATCTCCCTTTACTATAGATTTTCTTAGCATTTCTCTCGATTTTCCTGAGGATTGCAAAATATATCAATCCGAGATTCCCCAGAAGCCATTTTCTATTCCAGGCAAAGAGAAAAAAGTTTTTGGACTTTCCTGGATTGCTTCTTCTTCAGGCAGGCAGAAAAATACAGTCCATGTCTTTCATAAAAAAAGACTGGTATATAGCAAAACAAAAGAGACCCTTGTGCTTCCAGCTCAATATGGTTTGCCCCAGGAAATTTCTCAGAATTGTCTGATTCTATTGGGCGAAAACTCTATACTGGATATGTCCAGCCACTTTTGGCAAAACCTGTCTGTTGATTTACAGCAAAAATATGCCAGAAAATATCAGGAAGGATATGCAATACAAAAGGGCTATGATTTGGAAAAAACATTATATTTCAAAGAGGTTGCCTGGGAATTTATTCTGATTCCTCCTGGAAAATTTTTGATGGGAATTTCTCAGGGTACAGCAAAGAGAATGCTACAATATCATGATCCAAAATTTCCATTTTCTGCTGCATTATGGTTGGGAAGGCTAATGCCTCAGCATCCTGTGACAATCAGCCAACCTTTTTATATGGCTAAAGGAGAGATAACACAAAAACAGTGGGAAGTGTTTATGACTGTGGCTCAGAGCAGAATAAACCCTGATTTCCCTGTATATGGGATTTCCTATATAGAAGCAGAAAAATTTTGCCACAAGAGTGGTTTTTCTTTACCTTCGGAAGCACAATGGGAATATGCCTGCCGTGCAGGATCCACTCGCATGTTCTATTGGGGCGATGATTGGGGGAGCAGTCGTCGGGAAAAAAGCCGATGCAATACAGCCTCCTATTGGCTGGAAAGAGAATATTGGGATCAGACTTCTGAATATAACAACAATAATTTTGATATAGAATTCCATAGACTTGGAGCGACAACTTTGACGATGAAACACTTCCCTCCCAATGCATTTGGCTTATATAATATGCTAGGAAATGTGTCAGAATGGTGCAAGGATAGATGGTATGATTACAAGGAAGAGCCCCAAATAGATCCAGTCCATGATGATCAAAACGTTCCTAAGGGAGTCCATAAAGGAGGCTCCTGGTATACTCCTATTCTCTATAATACTTGCAGCCATAGACATATGTATTTAATAGATAATGATGAGCATATTATCGGATTAAGGATTATCTATAGCGTAAAACAGGAGAGAAAGCATGGAAAATAGATACTTAGTTTCATGCCTCATAGGAGAAGGGGGTATGGGTAAGGTGTATAAAGCATACGACAAAACGCTAGGACGAACGGTTGCCTTGAAAATTTTAAAAAAGCAGGAGTCCCCTAAATTACAGGAAGCCTTTTTGAGAGAGGCTAAAATATTATCAAAGCTTTGCCATCCTAATATTGTGACACTCTATGAATATGGAAAAAGTCAGAAAGAAACTTTTTTCGTCATGGAATATCTGGAGGGTAATTCTCTGGACAAACTTTGCCAGAAGCGTATGCCTGTCATAGAGATTCTGGAAATCGTGCTGAAGATTGCCCATGCTTTAGAATACGCCCATTCTCAGGGAATCGTACATTCCGATATAAAGCCTTCCAACTTCTTTTTATGCCAAAAAGAGCCTAAGATACTAGATTTTGGGCTTGCCAGTCAGGAATCTCAAAGCATAAGCCAGGAGAACAAAGCAGCAGGGACTCTCTTGTATATGTCCCCTGAACGAATACAGGGCAAACAAAGTGGTATAGACAAAAGAAGCGATGTATACTCTTTAGGATGTGTTTTGTATGAACTGCTTACAGGAAGACCCCCCTTTTTTTCTAAAAATCCTTCTGTTTTAGTGAATAAAATCCTTCATGAGCAACCTTTGCAACCAGGGAAAATCAGAAAGAGCATTCATCCTGCACTCAATGCAATCTGTCTCAAGGCATTAGAAAAAGATCCACAATATCGATATGGCAGTATGAAGGAAATGGGAGAAGATATAGAGGCGATCATACAAGATAGAACTCCTAAGGTTTATCATCCCTCTTCATACAGAAGGCGATTGTCTTTATTATTCTTTTTAGTGATTTTATCTTCTATTGGATTGTTATGGAATTTTGGGAGTGATATACCCTGTAAGCTTAAAATTTCCGCGCCTTTAGAAAGTTTTGCGTATCGTTTGCTTCCCATGGAAATCGAAATAAAAAATTTTGGCAGCAATACGCTAGATTTCCTCCACATACAGGCTATCTTTTCTCCTGGAATCCACAGGCACGAGGCAAAAGAAGAAAGCTTTTCTCTGTCAGTTGGCCAGAGCAAAAATTTTACTCACTGGATCTATGCAGACGCACCAGGGAAAATACACTATGAAATTGTGTTGGCAAAGGAAAAAAAGAAAATCCATAGTGTCAGGAAAGAAATTACTATAAAGCCATCCCTGTATGGTTTGCCTGCGGATTCTTCTTATTTATGGGAGTGTCAAGGGTCGAAGATTCTGGATATGACTCACGACTGGCAAAAGCTTTCTGCTGACGAGCAAAAGGAAATGGCATCATGCTATCGACTTGGATATTGTTTCCAAAACAAACTCCAACCAGAGATAATCCTGATGAGAAATAAGGTACCTGTTTGTTTTGTCTTGATACCGCCAGGAAGATTTTGGATGGGATGCACAGAAGGCGAACAAAAGCTCTATTCCCTGCATGATCCAGAAAATTCTTATCCATTCGAGCCTGCCCAAAGAGTAGTAATAAGCAAACCGTACTATATGAGCAAATATGAAATTACCCAAAAGCAATGGGAGGCGATTATGACAGAAAATCCTTCCTTTTTTCTAAAAGAAAAAAATTTTCCTGTAAGCAATGTAAGCTATGATCAATGCCAGGAATTTTGCCATAAAACAGGATTTCGCCTGCCTTCTGAGGCAGAATGGGAATATGCCTGTCGCGCAGGAAGCAGTTATGCTTTTTATTGGGGAAAAGACTGGCACAAGAATATAACCAACACCCTGTCTTATTGGATGAAAAAAGAAGTATGGAAAGAGCAAGACAAAGAAGATTTCAATATTCTTTATCGGGCTACCGTGACTATCGCTGGCAGCTTTCCTCCCAATGCATTTGGCTTATATGATATGATAGGGAATGTACAGGAATGGTGTCAGGCAGACGATTATACCTATATCAAGCCAATATCCCAAGATTCTCCAGAATATGGCATACTAAGAGGAGGAGCATGGTGGAGTACTATCCTAAAAGCAACATCCTGCTATAGAGAAATCGTCCACAAAGCAACTCAGAAAAGACATGCAAACGGAATTAGAGTGATTGTGGTAAGTAAGATGACGAAATAAACCTACTAACTAAAGAAGATTTGTATACAAATCTTCTTTAGCTAGTTTGTCTCCCTCCCTCATGGACGGCTACAAATCATTGCTATAAAAGCAATTATTGTTTAAAATGTAGGAGATTTAGACCCAATGTACCATAACTGGCCAGACAAGAAGAGCCATAGCAAGTACACAATAGATCAAAGTCAGGATTGCCATCCATTTGATCCAGGTTGTCCAGCTAATCCCTGCCAGCCCTAAGACTCCCATGGTAACGCCAGAGGTGGGGAGTATAGGATTGATCAGCTCGCACAACTGGAATGCCAGGACTGCTGTTTGCCTGGTGATTCCTGTCAGATCGCTCAGAGGTGCCATAATGGGCATAGTGAGAGCAGCCTGGCCTGTGCCTGAATGGACAAAGAAATTGATTATAGACTGAACATAAAACATGAGCCATGCCGTGATGACGGGCGGAAAGTAAGAAATAAAAGAAGACAGGGCATAAAGCAAGGTATCCAGAATTTTTCCTTCTGTGGCTATGACAAGAATGGCTCTTGCACAGGCAATAACCAAGACTGGATTCATCATATCTTTTGCGCCCGTGGCAAAAGCCTTTACAAGAGCATCGGAATTAAGACCCCCTAAGATTCCACAAACAATTCCCATGCCCAAAAACAATCCAGCGATCTCAGAAATATACCATTCCCATTTTAAAATTCCTACAACAAGCAAGACAATAGTCGAAAGAAAAATAGCCAGGACAATTTTATGACGTATGTTCCAGGCAACATCGCTGGATAAAGATTCCATTTTTTCTTTTTTAGCGCAATCTAAATCATATACAGGACTTGCTTTGGGATTTTTATGTATTTTGTTGGCATAAATCATGACAAAGGCAATCGTAACCGAGGTAATGATCGTCCAGACAATAATTCTATATGCCAGTCCTGAATAAAGAGGGACTCCAGAAAGCTCCTGGGCAATCCCTACAGTGAATGGGTTGAAGAACGCCCCACCAAATCCAGCAGCCGCTCCTAAAAACGGAATAGCCAGACCAACTATAGAATCATATCCTAGAGAAATGGACAAAGGAATAAAAATAACGACAAAGGGAATGACTTCTTCGCACATGCCAAAGATTGCCCCGCCCAAAGAAAATATCAACATCATAGCAGGGATGAAAATCATATGCAGTTTTTTATTTTGACTCAATAGCAGCGTCATTCTATGAATTCCAGAAGTGATGGCACCAGTTTCCTGCACTACATAGAAAGCACCACCAATAATCAATAAGAATGCAATGATAGAAGATGCTTCAGAAAAGCCCTTAACGGGAGATGTGAATATACTCCAGCCCTGAGGGCGATTGGGAACTTGCTGGAAAGAATCAGCAACAGGAACTTTTCTATTGTTCTTTACTACTCTCTGGTATTCGCCTCCAGGAATAATGAAAGTACAAATAGCTGTTAAAACAAGAGTTAAAAAAATCAAGACCAACGTATTAGGCATTTTGAATTTCAATTTTCTCTCCTTCGGAATTTTTATTACCTTTTGGCTTTTGCCCACGTAACCTTCTGGACTTTGAAAATATATTTAAAAAGCCCGTTCAAGGAGGCTATCTGCATCAATATAAAGTAGGTAAAAAAAGATACTTTCTGCCATACAGCGCCTAGTAAAGCAAGAGCATAAAATACAATCTGAAGAGATAATACTATTGTAAAAAAGGGATTATACAGCAAAAAAAGATTCAAGATAAATATTGTAATGAGCAATTCTGCTGTGATCCATCGTAAAAATTTATGAGAAAAGAAAAAGAACAAAAGCCCTGGCCTTTTAAAGAGAAAAAGCATGGCACTAAGACTCTGGAATCCTCCTGCTACGATTCTTGATCTCCTTTTCATTTCAACGGCGTATCCAGGAGAAGATTCTTCCCAGCCTCTTGCCTCTACATCATAGATTGTTCTGTAGCCTTTCCTGATTATATTCATACCCATGACGAAATCTTCGATGAAATATCCCTTCAAAGATTCATAAAGCTCTTTTCTGATGGCATACATAGCACCATCGATTCCTATGACAGAATGTATCTTGGATTCGTTGATCTGGATGCTACGCTCTATTCTAGTATAGATGCCTTCGCCTTGCTTGTGCTTTCCTTCTGCAATCAATCTTACATAGCCTGTCACACATCCTACAGATTTATCATGGAAGTGTTTTACAAGCTCGGTTATGGCATTCTTTTCATAGTAAGTATTGGCATCCGAGAATACAATGATTTCGCCTTTTGCCAGGGGGACAGCATGGTTCAAGGCATTGATCTTGCCAGATCGTGGCTTGAGTTCCATAAAGTTGATTCGATCTGCATATTTTCTGCAAATCTCATTGGTTCTGTCCTCTGAGCCATCCGAAACTACAATGATCTCCAAATCCTTATAATCCAGTTCAAAGGAATTCAGGATTTTACCTTCAATATCTTTCTCTTCATTATAGGCAGCAATGATTAAAGACACCTTATATTCTGGCTTTGCAATATCGGTTTTTTTTTCATAAAACCGTGTAATAAAAGACAGAAGCAAAGGATACAAAAATATGCTGTAAAATATCAAAAAAATACTTATAAAAAAGATAATTTCCAGAATCATGGAAACTTCCTTTCAAAAATTTTTTTCCATTAGTATTTTTTGTCCCAGATATCGCTTACTTTGGATTCTCCTGCAAAGGGGACTTGCAAATAGCGATTTTCTAGTTTCAGCTCCCAGAGTACCTGATCTTTGTTTTTCTGGAAGTATTTGTATTCCATTACGCTGCCTTTAGGCAAGGCAAGCTTGAGCTGATAAAGATTGTCTGCTATTTTTTTCATGGGGCCTGGGGCCGTCTGAGGAGACCAGTTGCCTAGCCTCTCATCCCCTCCTATGAGATAGATTTCCTGCACGTTTTCTGCTGTCACCTCAAATGTTACCTCGATGTTTTCTTGTTGTTTTTGCAACGTAGAATAATGCTCCAGCAGAAGGATCAGATCCGATGCCTGGGGAAAGAATACAAGACAGGCCTTTTCTTTCAGACTAAGCTTCAGAAAATTCTTTTCTACGCTGGCTTCATACTTATCTGTAGAGTCCTTCATCTTTCCTTCTTTAAGGTAAGGAGAAAGTAGCCCTGTTGGAATAGAGAATTCTCTTTCTGTATTTTCGTTATGAAACACCACCAGAGCGACTTGATCTTGCACGACTCTGGCAAAAGCGTACATATTGCGTTCTTGCGCCAGATGAATCTGTATGCCTTTGGAAAGAGCAGGAGAAGAACGTCGAAGTTGTATGCAATTTTTTAGATAGGCATGAAGCTCAGGATTTTTCCCGAATTTCATGGATTGGCGGTTTTCTGGTTTTTGTTTTGCATCACCTTCTTTTTCACCCATCCACTCTTTTTTTCCTTCCATTCCAACCTCTGTCCCATAATAAATAGAAGGAATACCTCTTACCGTAAACAGCAGAGACAATGCAAGCTTCCATTTTTCTATATCCCCTGAAACGCTTGTCATAAAGCGATCCAGATCATGGTTATCCAGAAAAGTTGTAAGAAGCCTTGCATCTTCATAGAGAGAATCATGGTAAAAAAGAACGCCCAATTTTTCTGCTGTATCGCCGTTGATAATATTTTTTAAAAGAAAGTGGAAGGGAAAATCAAAAAGAGAGGTGAATTTCCCTTCTTTTAGGATAGGGCTGCATGCTTTTGCATCTCCGTGTAAAAATTCCCCTAAAAGGAAAAAATCCTTTCCTGCATATTCCCTGATTGCATGGTTATAATTTTTCCAGAAGCTTAGGGGAACATGTCTGACCGCATCCATACGAAAGCCGTCAGGCTGTATTTTATCAATCCAATACTTTGCCACATGGATCAAAAATTCCTCCACTTCAGGGTTTTCCTGAGCCAGGTCAGGAAGTCCATGTACGCGGTATTGCTCCACTTGCAAAGAATCATTCCAGTCTTTTATATCTGGATAAGAATGAAACCAGGATGGCTTTTGCGTTAATAAAGGGGCATTGTAATCCACATGGTTGATAATCATATCCAAGATGAGTTTCATGCCATGCTTTTTGATTTCTTTCTTGAATTCCTCCAGCACTTCTGCATTCCCAAAATGTTCTTCCAACTGAAAAAAATCTTTTACCCAATAGCCATGATAAGCCCAATAATCGAAAAATCTTGTATCTCTGTTGTCGAAAATCGGGGAGAGCCATATTGCTGTAATTCCCAGATCTTTTAAATAGGGCAATTTAGCGATCAGTCCTTGTAGATCGCCACCATGGAAAGAATAAAGATCTTCGGTATTGATATGAAAATCGTTTTCCAGACATCCATTATGAAAACGATCAATTAAAACAAAGTAAATCACCTGTTCTTTCCAGTCTGTCTTTTCCTGGCTTTGAGCAGGAAGACAGGCGATTCCTAAAAGTAAAAGACAGAAAAATATTAGTGCCTTGAGCATAATTTTCCTTTCCTGATCTAACAAAAAAATACATTTTATTGAAATATAGCTTCTTCTGGCTCTAACAGAATCTGTGGTATTTATAGTCCATAAAAAAAATAAGGCTGAATACCGCCTGCTGGAGCAGATGCTATTATCATAGCACTGCCATGTTGCTTAAAAAATTTTTTTGCAAAAAATAGCGCAGAAAATGGCTGCTGCTAAGAAAGATAAATAAGATGGCTCAGGGACTGTGGACATAGAAAGCCCTATAGGATAGGAGAGACCAGAAACCACTGTTTCAATCTGTGTCCCATCAAGATTAGAGCGTTGGATAGAATGGCCATAATGGTTTGTCCAATATAATTTCCCTGCTTGTTGGTCTACCATGATAGAAGGCGGATAATTGACACCATTGCCAGAGCTGGCAATGACTATACTATTGGTTCCATCAAGCTTGGTACGATGGATAGCGTGGTTCGAAACTTCTGCCCAATACATATAGCCAGCTTGTGTATCCAATACCATATCATGGAGGTAGGTACCTGTACTAAGTATAGTTTGAACATTGCTGCCATTGAAATTTACGCTTTTTAAATTTCCAGATGAATGTTCTGCATAGTATATTTTTTGATTGGCAATATCCAGGTCTAAACCAATAGGATGGGAAATTCCAGAAACGATTGTTTCTATATTGGTACCATTGAAATTAGCCCGTTTTAGTGTATTATTCGTTACTTCAATCCAATACATTTTGTTATTGATGGTATCAAAGGTTATTTTGCGCATACTGCCCTGACCAGTTAAAATATTTTCTACCGCACTGCCATCTAAGTTTGCACGGCATATTTTACCATCTGTCTGAGTCCAATATACTTTATCTCCCAGAATTTTGACATCATAAAGACCTGTTGTGGCAATGGGAAGAGTTTGTACATTGCTTCCATCCAGATTAGCAGATTGAATAACACCTGCTCCACTGTTTGCCCAGTACAATTTTAAACTGCTTGCAAAAGCACCAGGAGCAGATAAAATTATCAAAAATATTGTCGTTAAAGTAAAAAAACGCATAGTAAACCCCTTAATTCAGCATTTTGAAAAAATAAAAAGTCCCGTTTGATAAATTTAGCATAAATCAATTGTATCAGTGGTAAATATTATAAAACAACAAAGCGAATAAGAAAAGAAAAATCTTACAACATTGGATTTTACAGCGATTAAAGGCTTTTCAATTGGCACAAGTCGTAAAGGTATTGTTTTGCTTCTTCCATGGCAGAAATTGTGAATAAAAGGGGATAGAGTTCTTCAAAGTACCAGAGTTGGGAGAAATAAAGTCCAAGGGGAGAGGGATCAAAATTTTCGCCTTCTTTTGTATTTTCGATTAGCCATTCGATTCCTTGAAAGATAGGCTTTGTATGCTTTTCTGGGGATGTCAAGAGTGCTTTTATCGCCAAAGCAGTTTCTTCTATAGAGGATTTTATATTTTTCCCTCCCCCCCATCCTCCATCCTGATTCTGTACAGAGAGAAGCCATTCGCATCCTTTAGCCCATAACTGTGTGGCACAAGAATTTTTCTGAGCAAAGCATCCTAAACTGCACACTACTTTGGATGTACCATATACAGGGTTTGTCATATCCTGGGACAGCGCATTGCCAAACCAAAGGGGAAACCAAGAGCCATCGGGATTCTGGTTTTTTTGAAGAAAGGAAATAGCGCGAGCCACAGCCATCTCTATCTTTTTTTGTATAAATAAGGGCATATTGGTTTTCCATGCCATAAAAGCACAAAGGGCATGAGCTGTGATGTCAGGGCAACTTTTGTCAAAAGGCATTTTGCTCCATCCACGACAGAAGGTAGGCATCCCTCCATCGCTATTTTGTAATTTTAAAAGCCAGGAAATACCATTTTCTATGGATGTCATATCCTCTTGTTCCCATAAACGATGCAACGCAAGCAACACACCCGATGTATCGTCTCCATCAGGCAAACTTCCTGGAAGATCTGTCCAGCCCCATCCTCCTGGGGGAGAGAGGGTAAAAGGATGAACCTTCTGAAACTGTTGCTGGAGAAACCAGGATTTAAGAATTTTTTTCTTTTCAGCCTGAATTCCAGGCAAGGCATTCACCGCAAGAGAGCTTACCCATGTATTCAAATTAGAATCAATCGCCCAGCTTCCATCTTCTCGTGCCTGGGAGAGCAAAAAGGCAATTCCTTTTTCTATAACCACTTTCTGTTGTATCTGAGCGTGTATTAAAGAAATAACTACAAAGGCAGTGAGCGGAATAGCCTCCAGAAAGCCCCCGCTTGCAGGCTGCAATCTTTCCAGCAGATCCAAGACTTTTTCCTGGCAGGCATTGCGAATTGTTTTTAGAATCCAGCAGGACGATGGTGACATACGATGATGTACAAGCCCAATAGCTACAAGGGCTGGAATAGCATAGCTTACCACCTGCAATCCTAAAAAGCGGAACCATTTTCCTGGCAATACGGCAAGCTCAAAAGGAAGCTGCGGAATTTTATTCCATATTTGCTTTTCTTTGCCGAGAACACCACTTAAAGCACATACCGTGAGAATAGGAGCAGAAAATGTGCGGTCTTTGCCATAATACTCCAAAACACAAGGAACCATATTTTTCAAGTCGCCTATTTGGGATTTTAACCAGAGACAGGCATTTTCTATAGTCTTTTCATATTTTTCTTCTTTTAAAGCAGAAAAAACAGACCAGACCAAAAGGGTTGTGCTAAGGTTAGTTGGACTTTTTATTGTATCGCCCCATCCTCCATCTTTATTGGAGTGAAGCATAAGCCAGTCCAATCCTTTTTCGATAAAATGGCTATAACCAACTCTATCCTTTAAAGCCAAAGCATACACAGCAAGGCAGGTAGAAAGAGCACTGGAAGAAAGCCTGCTTTCATAGAAACCTGCTTTATAAAACCGAGATTCCAGCTTTTCTTGTGCTCTCTGGAGTGTCTTTGTAAAAGAATCTGAAAAATTCATACTCGATTATTTCAGCCCCTTCTTCATTCTCAATATATGCCAAAATTGCAGATGTATCAAAAACATATTCATTTATCTTGCTTATCTCTCATTCTTTCTATAAAAAGAGCATCAAGAAGATTACCATTTTCAGAACCTTTGAGTTTTTTCATTGCATCTGTTGCTCTTTTATATTTCAGCATTCTCGTAGCAGCATTATTGTCTTCAAAAATAATTTTTATCCGTGTTTCTGATGGTAATTCCATCTGAATTTAAAAAAAGTTGGAATTCTGATAATGTAGTATTTATTGTTGTTGGCATATATTTTTCCTTTTCTATGTTTTGTCAGGATGTATCCTCATTCAGGCAGTAAAAAAAGACTGGCTTTTCCTTTGATTAATTCATTTTCTAAAGACAAAGAAAAGGAAAGGCTGGATTCAAAGAGTTTTATTGCCTGAAGAATCTCATTGAATTGTTTTTCTACTCTTTTCTCGAAAGCAGTGGATGGTCGTTTGGTAAGGTTGAGCGATATCCATTGAAGGATCTGCTGGCGAAGTCCTTGTATGGACTTCAAGAGTCCCTGTGTATCCAGAAAAAAACGGATGGAATCGGAGTTTCTTGGAAAATTTTTATAGGATTTGTTTTCCTGAAAGCTTTTTTCTATCTGATCCCGAACATCCAAAAGGCTTTTGAAAAAAGCTGCATGGCTGGTAATGATAAAATAGTCGCCGATTGTACCTATGGTCGGGTGGATCGCTCCACCACTGACATCGGGAAATTTTATCCTGAAATACGGCTGTCCTGCATAGCTTTGTCTCATAAGAAATTCTATCTTCTCTTCCTTAAAAGACTTGCCAAAAGATTCCTGGATGATTTTCTCTATGGACTGTTCCAGAGTAGAAAGGAATTTCTCAGGATTTTTGACCTTAATCAGAAGGCTGACAGTAGGATATGGGTCCAGAGGAAAAAGGTTCTCTTTTATGAAATCACTGTTGGATAGACAGACTATTGTTTCTGACTCTAAGTGGCTAGTGAGAAAAGTCGCTATAAAATTTTTGGTTTTATAATGCTGGTTCAGGATTTCCTCATAGGCTATAAAATTTTTTCGATCTCTCATGGGAATATATTCCTGCCAGTTTTGAAGCAGGCTGGTCCAGGGAACAGACAGATTCCCTTGCCAAAAGGTATTCACAGGCAATAAAGAAGTGACTTCCTGTTTTGTGCCAGGAAAATATTCTTTCCAGGTTTTGGCCTGGATGCTTTGAACAACAAGGCTAAAAAGAAAATCTATCCTTCCTTTGCTCGTCTGGATTTCTCCTACAATCGTCTGGATCCCTTTCAGTTCTTCTTCCATATTTCTGTTTAAATACAAGGCATTTCTTTTTGCATATTTCAATAAACCAGAAGCATCCGCATAAAATAGAATCTCCCCCTCTTTTTGTTTGATTTTTTCTTGTAAGAGAGCAGATTTATGCAAAAGCCCAGGGATTTTATTTTTTTCCGTGTCTTCTATCTGTTGTAACCAGTCTCTGGCATTAGCTATAATGAAAACATCTCTGTGGCGTTTGAAATATAAGCATTGAGTGGAAGAAAGAGGGAAGGAAAAAATTTCGTTTTCTTGAGAAAGACCCAATTTACTATGCAAACTACCAGGCAGAAAGGCCATAATAGAATACAAGGCTTTTGCGGTAAAAGATACCCTGCTCAGAATGGCAAAATCAGGAATGTTTTTTCCCTGGGAGAGTCGCAAAGAAACAGCGATTTCTTTTCCTGCGAGTTCTTCTAATATATTCCAGGGGTCTATTCCGTAGGTTTTAATAATATGGTTTCTTTGCGATGCAATTTTTTTGTATTGTATCCCCTTCAAAAAATCCTGATACAAGGCTGTAGAAGCAAATTCTTTCCAAGACTTTGTGCTTTCTAATTCTTTCCAGGAAACCAAGAGCATCCCTTTTTCAGGGATAGCTTTTGGTTCTGGAATATACAATGCCACATCGCTTCCTAAAGAGACAAGGGAAAAGACATTTCCAGAATACTTAGCTTCAAAAGGATTGAAGATAAAAATAAAGAACAAAATCAGAAAAAGGATAAAAATAACAGCACAAAACTTCAACATTTTTTTTAGGCGTTTCTTCATGGATAAAGTCTCCCTTTCTCTTTAACCTACCAGTTTTCTTCAAAATCCTGGACAAAAACCTTTTGTCCGTTTTTTAATCGCAATGCCTTAATGATCAGGCTCCAGTAGCCTGTTTTGGTTTTTTGAAAATAGGCAGAGCAGATGGCAACGTCTTTAGGGTCATAGCCAAATTTTTTGCAAACGGTAATGGTCTTCCAGGCTATATAGTCTGCTGTTTTGTGAGGAAAAATCAAAGCAAGCTGTATGGCTCCATCTTCAGACCGATAAACCTGGCTTTTCGTTCGGATTTCCCTTATGATATGAGGGAATCCGTGTTCTGCCGATATGGAGCGATTGCTATATGTTTTCTGAAAATTCTCGAAATCCGTTCTTTTTTCATAAGAATTTCCATAGTTTTCATTCAATTGAATCGAAATATAGTATTGTCCATTGGTATACGCAATCAATTTCATTTTATGAAAGGACATGATATCATACAAGTTTTTTTTGAATTCACTATCAAAAAAATCCAGGGCAGGGACAACCGTTCCCTGGTCAAAATTCGTGGAAAATTTTTGCACGAGACGATCATGCTCGCCCAGATTGTTGGCTTTGATCTGTTCCAGGTATTGCCATTGCTCATTGACCAGGGTGCGCTCCTGGCTACTATTTTGGTTTACGGAGGAAGACTTTCCCTTTGTCATCAAATCCGCTATTTTATTCTCCAGATCTTTTTGCTGTTTTTCCAGTTCTTTTTGTTTATCAGACTGTTCTGATTTATATGTTTTGATTTCTTGAAGAGTTTTTTGTTGATCTTTTCTCATTTCAGCTATAGTGTTCGATAGCCTTTGGGATTCTCGGTTCTTTTCTTCCAACTGGTTTTGGTAGTTTTGCTTTGCCAGTTCCATATTTAACTGGTTTTCTTGCTTTAGCTTGGCGATTTCTTGTTGATTTTCCTGCTTGATTTCCTGAATTTTTTTACTCAGGGTTTCCTGGAATTTTTTCTCTTTTTCCTGGCTGCTTTCCATATCCTGCTTTTTTTGCTGATCCATCTCTGCCATGCGTCGAGAAACTTCTTCCATCTTCTTGACCAATTCCTGCTGTGCTGATTTCTGTTTTTCCTTTTCCTGATCTAGTTCTTGCATTTTCTTTTGCTGTGCAAGCTCCATCTCTTCCATTTTTTTCTTCTGAAGCTCTTCCATTTTTTTCTGGATTTCTTCCACTTCTTTTTGCTTTTGCTCTGTCAGCTCTTTTTTCAGTTTGTCAAGCTCTTCTTTCTTTTGTTTTTCCAGCTCTTCCATTTTGGCTTGCAATTGTTGCTGCAATTTTTCCAGGTTTTCCTGATAGATTTTTTTCTCGTCTTTTTTTTCTTCTTTTTCTGGCTCAGGGACTACAGGAGGCTTTTCTTCCTTCTTGGGATCATCTTTCTTAGGCTCTTCTTTTTTTTCTTCCTGTGCTTTTTTTTCTGCTTCCTGAGGAGCATTCTTCAATGCCTGTACAAGAGCGGGGGGCATAGCTGCAATCTTCGGCTTTTCTATATAGATTTTAGCCGTACCCATAATGTTGTCCTGATAAGCGATGACTTCTACTTCTCCCGCCTCTTTTCCTGCAGTAAATCTTCCTTTGCTATCCATGCTTCCTGCTGCTGGGTTGGAAATCTTCCATACTACCTTATCTTGCAGATCGTTTTGAGGTTTTATAGGGTTGTCTACCTTCAATTCCAGGCTTGCCCCTGGAGCGATTTTAGAAATTTCTGGAGTGATAACAAGACATTCTGTATAGTTGAAGCACAACTGGTAATGAACTATCCCAGAGAGGAAGAAAAAAATACTGTAGTAGCCACACTTGCGGAAGAATTCTTTCATAGGTTATATCCTTAAAAAAAATCCCAGTAAACAACAAAGGCGACGCTATTGCATACGTCGCCCCGATCAGACATGATATATAGGTATTTTTATATTTATTTTAATTCAGGAGATAAACAGAAATTTTTGACTTCAAAACAACCCATTTTATTGACTCCATCCAGAAGCTTTTCCAAATCGGTTAGCTTCCTGGGCTGTTCTTCTAAAGCAGGCTTATCGTTGTTAATGATAATTTTATTGATTCTGTTAAGTTCCTGGAGTGCTTTCAATCGCTCCGATGCCTTTTCGGTTTCCTTCTGATAGAATTCTTTATCGCTGGAAAGAGATTTGACTTTATAAGTATATTCGTCTCCAACTTTCTGCAGTTCCTTCTGGTATGTGGCTTTATCTATCCGATTTTCAGCAAAGGAATTTTTCAGAACGAGGAATTTTCTCATGTATTCCAGTTTGATTTTTCGTAAGCTATGTTCGCTGGTACTAAGCTTTTTCTGATAGCCATCCAGCAAATCTACATTGGCTTCGATTCTTTTTTCTGTTGTCCTTACTTCAGCATCCTTTTGGTCGCCTAAAATTTCTTCGTAGTTTTTCAGGGCTTCCTCGAAGTAGCGGCTGATTTGCTTTCCCTTTTCTTCATCCATAGCAGATGGCATATTTTTTTCCCATTGGTCGGAAGTCTCTTGCATTTTCTGAGTTTCTGGATTTGGATTTGGCTCTTGCAAGGGCTGTTCCTGGGCAATAATCCCTGGATTCAATATAAACATAAGACAAAGGATCATTATAGATAATTTCATATATATTCTCTTTACAAAACCATACTTTTGACAGTTTTGAAGGACGCCTCTCTTCGCCCTGAGATACAGTTATAGATTATGCCAGATGAACAGTGCTATGATAATAGCATCTGCTCCAGCAGGCAGAATTGTATAAAAATCAATCGAAATATGCTTGGATTAATCGGAATTAGCAAAATACTCAATCGCTTTGTCCATTGTAGGTGCAGATTGAAAGGGAGCTTTTTCAATTTGTTGTACTAAAGATCCCAGAATTTTTGTAGAATCGGAAAATTTCGCCATATCTCTGTTGATTTTTTCGTGTACTTTGGAGAAACCATCTACCTGGGCATAGAGCAAAGCAAGTTTTTTTGTTATGCTGACAACTGCTTTACTTCCATCCGTAATCCCTTCGTGTACCAGTTGCTGAACACGGATGGCATCTGCCTGCAAACTAATATTGTCCAAAAGATACTTTCTTTCGGCTGCAAGATTTTCAATCAAAACATCAAAAGCCTGGTTCAATACCTTGAAAATTTTTACAAGGCCTTTCAGATTTTGGGATAGAATTTCATAGTCCTTACGATTTCGGGTAAAGCCATCTTTATAGCGAGAGTTGATATTGTATTTATGATACAGGCGACGGAATTCCTGATGGTATTTTTCTTTTTCTTCTGGATTGTCAGAGGCTTTCCATTTTTTAGCTACGGTTTTTAACTGTTTTTCCAGCTCTACCGACTCTGCATTGTACTTTTGTACTTGTTTTTCCAGATCGCTAACCTTAAAATCCAGATAGCCATTAAAGTTTTCTAATTTTTGGTTCACTTCACCAAAAACGCTGAGCAAAACATCCTGATCGCTGATGATTGTGTCTACATTGCTAACAATTTTTTTAGCATATTTAGACATTTTCATCGTTATTTTAGCACCCAAAACTTGCTCATTGGGATTTTTCAGATATTCTGCAAGATCGTTCTTGAGATCATTGTTTGCTTCTTCCAGAGACTGGATCAAAGGATCGTATTTGCTCAAAGATTTTTCAATGGTATTGACTTCTGTTGTAATAGACCATTTGGGTAGAGGACGGGTCACAAAGACACCTTCCTGTCCAAGCTCTTCCTTATTTTTTTTATCAAGCTCTTCAAAATTCTGGTCTTGTGCTATAGCAAAAGTAGCCATCAAAAGTATGATAAGAATATATTTCATTTTGTTATCCTCCTATTTAGGTGGTATTTCTAGTCTTGCAGGAATAGATTGTCTCCAAATTGTGTATGCAATTCTTTTTTATCTTCAGGAGACAGATACGAAAGGTATGATTTGCACTTTTGTATGTTTTCGCTCAAATAATAAGCAAGAACAACGCTTTTGTAGTCTTTGGAAGTAACTTCTGCTTGTGCTTTCTGGCTCAAGGCAATATATTCTTCCATATCCTGGGCTGCTTTTCTATTGTCACCTTTTCTATAATGAGCTACTGCCTTATGGTATACCGCAAATCTCTGTACATGAGGCATTCCTTCTTTTTCAAAGGTATGAGGGTTCAAGCCATGAATTTTAATAGCTTCATCCAATGGCTCCAATGCCTTTTCATAGTTTCCCACCATGTTCAGGAGCTGCCCTTCCATATAAAATACCAAAAATCTATCGTAAGGATTGATGAGAGAAAAACCCTCATTCGCTTTTATCGTTTGGATTAGATTCATTGCTTTTTCGTTTTGGTTCAGGACAATCCATAACCTTGCCTGGGCTACCAAAGCACGCAGGTGCTTAGGATTGGCTGCCAGGGTAGCCTCAAAATCTTGCCCTGCTGCTTCATATTGTTTAAGATGAAAGTTTGCTCGCCCTCTTCCAAAAAGAGCTTCTGCATCTTGTGGGGATCTTTGCAGCCATTGAGTATAAGCGTCCACAGCCTTTGCATAATCTCCTTGAGCAAACGCCTGTCTGCCCGTCTCCGCTTCATTGGCCATTTCCTGTTTTGCAGGAGGAACAAAAGTCTGTGTGTTCGTGCATCCCATAATAACCATTACTACTGCTAAAAGCATAAAAATATAATTTCGCATATAAACTCCTTTCCATAAATGAATTCTTGATAGAAAAAAATAGCAAAAAATATGCCAAGCCATATAATCCATGACAATCTAAAAAATATTGGACTAAAAGGCCTAAATATAGCAGGGCAGTGTATGGCTCAGGGAAATATAGTGTCCTGAAAAAAGGACACAAAATGTTTTTTTTTCTAAAAAAATAAACTTGGAAAAAGTTTGATTGCAACTCAAAGCTTATTTTAGTATATTGTCTTTAATAATTTATTTCCTATATTCCGCAGCTTGTAAGTGAACTTTTTTGATTTTTAAAGAGAACCACAG
>CALKWO010000350.1 GCA_938003875.1 uncultured bacterium | reverse complement strand
GTAGACGTCACGCTAAATCTTTTCCTGGCCCGCAAAAATACGTTGAAAGCACCATTGGTTTGCCAACAGTATACTTTGCTCTAAGGTAGAATAAGAGCCTATCCGAAAAATACTACCAATACATAAGGCATTCTTTCCAAAAAAATTATAATGAAATTACTGTTTGGTATTGGTAGACGTCACGCTAAATCTTTTCCTGGCCCGCAAAAATACGTTGAAAGCACCATATGAGCAGCATCAACAAAAAACGACATGTTTTCCGCCTTTGGCTTGAGCAAGTCTAGGCTCCAACTCTTCATTGACAAACTGAGTTTGCACTTGCACATTGGCCTTAGCTAGAATCATCCCGAGTTTTCGAGGTTTGAGTCCTATAGAATGCATAAAAAATTTAATCTGCGTTGGACTTCCTTTGATGCCTGTAAGCTCTTCAATACTTCAATAACAGCCATTACCTGTTTTGTTGTGCTTGGAGGATGAATCCGAAAATACTCTTCTATCAATTTATTTGGAAATCAGTTCTGATTTTTTGGATAGGCTCTAAAGGATTTTCTATACTCATAAACTTTTGAAAATCTTCATACGTGTATTTAGTAAAATCTCTTGCAAACTATTTTGTAGTTCCATTGTATTTGGGCAATTTTCTTGTTGTTCTGGGATAGCTTCTAAAATCATATCTACACAATCTCCCAGAGTATGATAACTCTCGTCGGTTAGCAAAAGAAATCGCTCTGTATCTAAAAATCCTTTTCTAAATAGACTGGTAAGGTCGTTAAAAACTATATCAAGCAGAGCTGTCCGACAATAATCGAACATTAACCATGCTAAATTCAATTTTGGATCGTTAATTTCCCAGCCATAGTCTTCGCCTTGAGTCACTCCACGTCCTCCGCAATCTTTTTCTTCGGCACAAATTCGGGATCCACGATACATTTTCAGCCTGAACAACATTTGAGTTTTTTCATAGCCTATTTGTCTTAAAAACGAATGCTCTCGCTTGAGTTGTCGAATACTGCTATTGGGATGAAATAATATAGTACCCAACACTGGTCTGATCCCATGATTTTCTAGTATTTCTATTGCGTTTAGATTTTGTTGGACAACAGTTCCTTTAGAGAAACTATTCAATGTAAGTTGATCAAAAGATTCTATACCAAGAAAGACCGTTTTGAGACCGGATGCTTTTAATATTTTAATGGTCTCTTCATTGATTGCATCGGATCTTGTGTCTATTTCTAAGGTAATATCTAAGCCTCTTCGAAGTATTTCATCCCCCAATTTGTGTATGGTAGGTATATTTCGAGAAGAACCTAAGAAATCAGGATCCATAAACCAAAAATCTTTAATGCCAAACTTTTTTACAAGATTCTCTATCTCTTCTGCAAGCAAAACTGGATTTTTCATTCGTCGGCAATTTGAATTTTTTGATAGCGATTGTGTTGCTGCAATACTACAAAATCGGCAGTTATATAAACAGCCTCTGGATCCTTCTACGGCTATTTTATAGCATCCACGAGGGAATGATGTTATATATGGCAACAATTCTCTGTCAGCTTCAGGCAAAAATTTTAAATCGGGGGGGATTGCAGGCTTATTTTGGAATACAGTTTTTCCTGATAGCCAAGCTAAACCAGAGATTTGAAATTTTTTTTCTATTCCCCAATCTGCCAATTGTAGCATTGGAATTTCGCCCTCACCGAGTACAACTAAATCAAAACCATTGTTGAGTAATGAAGATAAATGGAAGGTTGCATAATGCCCTCCCGCAATCAACTGTGTGTTTGGTAGTAGTTCTTTCAATGAGGCTATAAAATTGAGAGTATCCTGAACATTGGCGTAGTTAACCGTGAACCCTATTAGTTCTGGAGATAACTCTTCCAGTTCAGAGAGTAACGATGTTTCATCTTTCTTCATTAACATAGTGTCAAATTGGGACACCATGTGCTTATTGGCTTTCAATATGCCAGCTATCATTTCTAGCCCAAGGTGGTCTACTACTGGGGAAACTGGAGTGCCATCTACTCCTTTGGAAATATGCACTAATGCTATTTGCACAATGAATCTCCGACTGATTAAAGCCGTCTCAAATTTTGAGTAATTCTTTCAGCATTTTTATAAAAGATATTCTCTATTTGAAACGAAGCATACCCTATTTCACCGAGTTTTTCACTCAATTCTCGTAAGCCATTTACAGTATCTAATCCTGGCACTACCTGGACTTCAGCGTTTACCATGTTACGAACGATTTCAAAATCGAAATAGTCAGGGGCAAGGGCTACACGATCGCTGCCGACTATCTGACTTATTCTGTCAATATGACGAGCTACTAGCTCAATACTTACATTACGATGAACAGGACTAAGGCTGGCTTCTGGTGATACTATGTCATCGATAAAAGGGACACCATAAAGATCGGCATCGCAGGCTTTAATTTCGTCTTCAGACATAGCATTAGATCGGCGTACTAAACTCCATTCGAGCATGTCTTCGCATACCACATGAGATACTATTTTCTTGCCGATAAAATTTGCTAAAATTTGTTTTAAAATAGTACCTTGTAGATGACTCAAATCTAAATAAATATTACATTCTACAAGAATTTTGAGTAATTTTTTTCCCAATAACGTCAGTCCAGAAGAGGGTATGCAATAATCATTAGAAAACAGTTGATGAAATATTTGAATTGCGATTACCCCTTTCTCTTTCATCTGAGGAATCAGATTTAAATTTCCCAAAGAAGATTCCCCTTCTACAGAGAAAAACATGTTGTTACAACTAGCCAATTGATTATGAGATGCAAGATATTTCCAATTTTCTAAAAATGCTATGATTCTCTCTCCTGGTTCTTCAGGCCAGGACGATTCCCAATTATAGTACTTTTTGAGCAATTTAGGGTTCCATTCTACAGATACTATTCCCCCAACCAACGAAAAGTCACTCACCCCATGTGGAAATCTGTGAAAATGAATAGGAAACCATTTCTCAATACGAATATCCATAATAATCAAACCATTTAGGTAATTTTTAATTTTTATGTAATTTTTTCCAGTATACAAGTAGGGCATTCACCAGTAGGCCCAGAATATGATATTTCCAATGTATGTTGACCGTTATTCTTATTCAGTACAATAATCCAATCACTGTGCTTTATTAATTCAGGATTATTTTCGGCGATCACTACGGTATTATTTTTTTCAACTAACCCCCTGAGAGCAAAAGAGAGCCTTGGTAATGTCTGTATATCCAATCCTCTTGAGGGAATATCGAAGATATATACAGATCTATCTCCTAATTTTTTTGCAAGTTCAGAAACAATTTTGATTCTTTGCGTTTCTCCTCCACTCAAAGAATTTAAAGGCTGGCCAAGTACTAAATATTCCAGTGCTACATATTCCAGTAAATTTAGGAATCGAAGAACACGTTGGCTATCTTTAAATAAGACGGAAGCTTGCCTTACAGTAAATTTATTAATATCTACGATATTTTTTCCACAATATTGTACCTTAGATAATGAATCCTTATATCTATTTCCCTGACAAGTTGGACACACGATATATGTTTCTTGATCTTTGTTGAAAAAACCTTGTCCATGACATTCTGAACACTGCCCTTCTTTTTTGTTAAAACTAAAATGTGACTTGGTCAGACATAATTTTTTTGCTTCTGGCAAATTAGCAAATATATCCCTGACGCAATCCCATAATCCTAAAAATGTTGAGGGGGTGCTGCCTGTATGCAGCCCTACAGTTTCAGAGGTAATTATATGCGGCCTCCGAATATAGTCTTGCCCTTGCCGTTCTTTGAGTTTAGACCTGCCTTGCCAGGCAACAGGAGTTTTGTCGCCAATAGCATATACAGCTTCTAAATATGCAGTTTTCCCTGATCCACTTGGTCCACAAATACAGACAAGTTGTCCCAAGGGAATTTTAACTTCAAATGCTTTAAAACCAAACCATTCCGAAAAAGTACCGCCAAAAAATTTAGTTGGGGGAGACAAAATATGCTTTTCTTCTGGGTTATTTTTTGTTCCCGATTTTTTTTTCTGTAAATAGCTACTATATGTGCTTGGTTCCCCTTGAAAAACAATCTTGCCTCCTTCATTCCCCGATCCTGGTCCAAAAGCAACAATTGTATCTGCGGAGGCAACAACAACAGAAGAATGTTCAATAACTATCATAGTATGCCCGGCATTGGCAAGACTTCTAAAAAGAACACACATTTTAGTAGCTTCTCCGGGTAATAAACCAGCACAAGGTTCATCAAAAATTAGCAAGGAGTTTTTTTTCAACCCCCTTATAGAACTAAAAAAGCGCAACTTTCTTGCTTCCATTGAGCCAAGCCTAAACATTGGTTGGTTTATTGGTATGGCCCCGATGTCGAGCTGTTCTAACCAGTTTGTTTCTTCAGATGTTATACGAATCAGTCCTGAACGAAGTAACTCATATATCGTTTTTTGACTAATCCATCTCAATGAAGATTCCATGAGCCCTGAGCCATGACATTCTGGACATGCTATTTTATCCAAATAATAAGGGAACTCGTCATACAAAGTTTTAGGTAACTTGCTAGCCCCTATCAAATCTGTCAATACAGGTATAAAGCCTTTAAATTTTTTTGAATTTCCATACAACAGCACATTCTGTATGCTATGTGGCAAAATATCAAAATCAGAAAGAGGATTTACCCCTTTTTCTTTGCAAAATGATGTCCACCATTTTAGGTCAAATTTAGCGACGGTTTTGACTGCCGGAGTTACCGCCCCACGGGTGACTGGTTTAGATTGGTTCCTTATCAAACGCTCTGGGCTTATTGCTCGAATGCAGCCACGTCCGCTGCATTTTGTACAATATGAGGGATCCCTTTTACTTTGTAGTTTAACCGCTTCTTCAAGAATTCCAGTTGCCCATCCAACAGTGGCTAATTGATAAGAGCCAGGAATTTGTTGTTCTATTCCTACTGTAATTTCTGGTAAATTATTAACTTGATATAATTGAGAGCTATGCCTGAATATTTTACTTACACCTCTGGCTTTTCCCAGACGATCGGCTTCGGCATAAAGAACATCAAAAGCTAAGGAAGATTTTCCGCTGCCACTTGGGCCTGTAAAAACATAATAATGTTGGCTTTTCAGAATTATGCTAATTGCCTGAAGATTATTAACGCTCGCGTTTTCAACCACTATATTAGAAAGTTGTTTCATCTGGACTATTCCTCTCAATATAATGAAATGGGGACAGCAAGAATATTCAATAGTTTAAGTTTTTCTAAATATTTTTGGCTCAATATGGGATTCCCTTTTTCCTGGTAATACCAATACATCGTTCTATAATAAAACGCATCATATTTTTGATATTCACTTTTTCGCTCGGAATAGTGTTCGGCTAAAAAATCAGAAAATAATTTAGCTAGAAATAGCCGATTGGGAACAGTTTGGGTTTCATCTATTGCATCCCACATTAAAGCAGGGCAGATTGCTCCACTCAAAGTGATTTGCAAGTTGTGTATTTGGTTATATAAAGATGTCCCTAAATTGATGCAACAGGGATTTACTGATACGAACTCGATATATTGGTAATTTTTTTCTAATACTGCTAAATTGATGGCTATGTCTTCAGCTTCTTCGCCTGGAAATCCAACAATTAAACCAATACTAACTTTTATTCCTTCATTATGGCATCTCTTGATAATTTCTAGCGATTCATCAGGATCAATATGTTTAGCCATCTTTTTTAAAATTCTCTTAGAGAAAGACTCCACTCCCATAAAAATCCAGTTGCAGCCTGCGCGTTTCATCTTTTTTATTATTGATGCATCCAAAAATTTAGGTATTGCCATCCCACCCCAAAAAACTTGAATCTTGCTTTGAATCAAAAGTTCACATAATGACTCAAGATGTTTTAGGGAGCCATTGATCAGAAGATCACAAAAGGTAAAGTTTTTAAAGCCTTTAGAATTCCAATATGAAATCTCTTGAAATATATTTTCAGAAGATCTGTATCGAAATCGCTTCCACATTTGATGATCAGAACAGTAATTGCATTTACTGATGCAACCTCTACTCGACAAAATAGGAATAGTCTCTCTTTCTGTATATTTTTCTAAAGGAAACGATGTTAAATCAGGTATTGGCAATAAATCTAGTTTTTCAATCAATGCTCTGTCTTTGTTGATTCTAATATCACTCCCTTCTCTAACTATAGTACCGGGGACGGCAATATTTTGCCCCTTTTCTTTACACAAAATAAGTTCATAGAATGCCTCTTCTCCTTCGCCGACTACCAAAGCATCTATTGGGGCATCTAATGACATTAAATCGTTGGTTTTATAACCAAATAAGTCGGGACCTCCGAACACGACATATTTAGAAGAATCGCGTTGCTTGATCTGTTCGGATAGGAATAAACTTAATTTTTTTGAACCACAATTTATAGAAAAACCGATAATCAAAGAACCGCTTTGGATGATTTTTGTAACCCAACTATCGAATAGCTCTCTATACTCATTTGTAATAAATTGAATAAAATTCTCTAAATTCCAACAATCATACCATTCTTTTTCCCAGAATTTTTGATATGCACTTGGAACACTATGATAAAGTTCAATATTGAAATCAAAAATATCAACATCAATATTTTTATCTTTCAAAAAAGAGGATAAATAAGCGATGCCTAAAGGAGGCAGATTCGGTGCCCATACAGGAGCTTGTACCAATGTAACTTTTATCTTGTTTAACAAAGCAAATACTCCATATAAAGGCTTTTATTGTTCAGGGTCTTCATAGTGGCCATCAAAATGCAATCCAACTGGAATAGAAATTGATTTTAGCGTTCTGGGCTGTTTGGAAGGCACATATTTCAGGTTGCTATGGTCGCTGTCACATTCAATCAAGCGTAAAAAACTATGCTGAATTCCCCAACTAACACAGGAAATTCCCCCCATTAACGCCATTATATCTTTAACAAAATTTTCTTTCTTGATTTGCCGCCAAGAATATGGTGCTTGCCAGTATCTGCTGAAAGCAGTCATGATTAAACAACTAGGGCGTCTCCTTTGAATGAGCGATTCAGTAAATTCACGATTGTTTAAAGCATTCCCGACATTTTTCAAATCGAACGGAAAAATCCACAAATGATGCGGTCTCGCTGCGACTTTACATTTGGAACAAAATTTGATTGGAGGGAGAACAAAAGGTTCAAAAGATATTCCTGAAACCATTTTATCTGCCAGCAATAGTGTATCCGATGTATAGGTACAATTCTTTGTATATTTTCTGCTTAAAAAAAATTTTTCTTGTATATCTCGAATTGCTTGAGGCACAACTGTTAGATGAAATTTCGCTTGTGGATATTGCCATTTACACTCCGATGGGGTGAGAGCAATCGTATTTTCTTTTTTTAAGCTATCATATAATGGTGAATCTTCATACAGTGTAAATGGCGACACATTAAACATATCGATATATTCAGCATTGGCCAATAGGAAATCTATGGTTTTCTCCCAATCTTCTTCTGTCTCGCCAGGAAAACCTTTCATTAAATATACATGAGTAGTGATACCTTTTTCTGATATGTTTTTTAAAACTTTGCTAGCATTGATAACAGAAATTCCTTTATTCATAGCTTTGAGAATTCTGGGAGAGGCACTTTCAATCCCAAAACGTAAAAGACGACAGCCACTATCAAACAGAATATCTGCATTTTCATGTTGAGACAACATTGCAGAAAAACGAGTGTTGGATCCCCATCGTATATTCAGTTTTCTTTGGCAAAATTCCCTACCTAAATTTAGCATAAAAGCAGTTGGCAATTCCGCATCTAAAAAGTAGATACCAGACGCACGATATTTTTTGATGAGATTCTGAATATTTTCTGCTATTTGAATGGTATCTCCCTGGTCTAACGGCAGATGGAAACAATATTTTTGATCTGCACAAAACGCACACTTCCCCCAAGAGCACTTGGGAAAAATTCGATAAGGTAATACTCTTCCGACAGATCGGTATTGATCAAGAGGGAAAGCTTCAAAATCTGGCTCTGGAGGTTCTTTGATATGGGATGTTACATCCAATATCCATTTATCATTGGAAAGAGAGCGGTGCATTCCGGTCGGATATACTTTGTACCCGTCTTTTTGCTTTTGTAGTAAATCTACAGCTAATTCGCCAGCACCCAATACAACACCATCTATAATGCTCCAAAAAGGAGTATTCTCTCCGATATATTTACCAAAGGAATTAATTAACCCTCCACCAAACACAATTGTAGTTTTCAAATGTTGTCGGATATAATTCGCTATTGTCAAGGCGGGAAGTAACTGATCTTCAAAAGAAACAGATATGCCTATCCAATCTGGTTTAAATTCAATTAAACTCTGAATTGCTAGAGATTTTCTTGCCCAAATAGAAAATAAATTTTTTTGATTTTTGGCCTGTAAAATCAACTGTTTTAAGTTTTGCCAGCCATTTGTGACAGTGAGATGCGATGTACTCAGTTCTGTTAAAGGATAAGCCAAAGAAACAATATTCAATTTTGCCGATAAGGTCTGAATGTGGTATTTATAATCTCGCTCCACTGTTTGTGGAATATGACCCAGTAAAGCTACATCGAAATCCAAGCTTTTTTGTTTTGCAATTGCAAGAAATCCTCTGAAATATTGGACAAGGTCTTCTGGAGTAGAAATATTATTTTTAAGATTTCTATCAATTTGTCTGCGACATAGTTTCTGCAATTGAGAAGATTCGACAAAGCCCCAAAAATCCAAATTTAATTCTGCAAGAAGTAAATCATGATTTTGGGATTTCAACGCAGCAGCCAAGTAGGCTAAGCCCAAAGGAGGACAGGTAGGATCACAAAAAGGCGGTTGTATAAGTACTGTTTTCATGACTCAATTTGTAGTTTGGGCAACTGTTTTTGAAGCCATGTTTCAACTTCTTTCGGACTTACATCAAGTAATACATAATAATCTTTGGTCTCTTGAATTTCCCATGGAATAGCAGCAAAGTTTAGGTCTTTTAATAAGCGATTTTGTTTGGAAAGGGTTACAGCTTTTTTTACACAAGGAAAATCGGAAGAAAAAATCCATTTTCTCAATCTTTGGATATGCCAAGGAGTGAGCTCAAAAAAGCTACTAAGGATTAAAAAAAGTTCTTTTTCTGATATTGCTTTTTTAGCTAAATCATCTTTGCTTATTACATACTTGCATGCTGCCTCTTCTTGAGCTACTTTTTTTAAGAATCTATCTCCAAGACATGCCCAATGTTGAGGTAATGTTATTGTCAAAATATCTCTGTTACGTCCCCAAACTACCTCAATTCCATCTATCATAGTTTGCTCGCATGTAAATACCATCCCAAAACTTGTCATTTGCAACACATCTTTTTTTTGTTCGTGGTATAGAAGACCATATTCGATTGCGATCATAATGATTTTTTTAATTACAGAGTCTTGAATTATCAAGGGATAGTATTTATTACCACATTTGTAGATTTTAGTACTAAGTTCATTTGCCACTTGAAAAGAAAGCCCATGGATACTGATGGCAGCATACCACCATTTAAGGAATGGAATAATTTCTTCAAAACATGGACAATTTTGTTTCAGTATTTCTATCTCTCTTAATATAAGGTTTGAGTCTAAAAATGACTTGGAATGCTTAGAGAATATTTTTGAAGTTAGTATTTCATCAGTTTGTCTTACTGCCATTTCCAAACCATTCGGCAGTGGCAAAGGTTTTTCCATACTAATTGGTTGGAGGATTCTCGCTTTCTCAAAAGATTGAAAAGAGGAAACAAAAAGGTATAATTTTCCCCCAATATTGCGGTAGGAAAAAAATGCTAGTAAGTAAAAATGCAGGCAAGCGATGTCATAAAAAATGTTCCCCTGCTCTTCGTTTCCGAGCACTCTTTTTAAATCATCATACCGCCACTCTTTCTCCTCTATTTCAGCAAGTAGTTTTTGACATCTTGTTGGCAAACTTTTGCATACTTTTTGTTTATAAGTATGATAAGTCTCTGGAGTGCTGAATATATTAAAAATAATTTGGCGAATAGTGTAGGATTTATCTTTTGTTGTCTGATATTTTGGAAGATAATCGCTAAAAATATCAGATAGGAACGCTCCCTTCCAAAGATCCAGTATAATAAAACATGGATGCAAGCTATCCACTTCTTCAAGGGATGGAAGTAAAATATTTTGCCAATAATCATATAACCTTTCTTGCAAAGAAATTTTTTCATTGTATCGGCTGCCTATTGGCAAAATCCATTGGTGAAATATCCCTTTGTTAGGGCCCAAAAACTCTCTTATCTTTTCAGTATCTAACTCAATGTCAGGAGTTAAATGAAAATGTCTTGTAATATTATAAATATTGAGTCTGCCTCTTTGACCACATATTTGGCAAAGGTACTGAATAAGATTTATAAAACTTTTGGGTAACCCTTCATGTAAATCTGCTATTTGTCCAATTTCTATCGGGTTCTCAAATAGCTTTACTTTTATTAAGTTAGCAAGATCATTTTTTATTTGCATCTTCCAACAGTCCATTAGATAAGCCAAAATTCATAAATTCTATAAGTTTTTCGCGTAATTTTTCGACTTCATATTCTTTTAGAAGTATTTGTTCTATTTCAGTAACAGTCCTAGACCCGTCACACATTTCCCATATTTTTTTAGCATCTTCGTTTAAATTTAAAATCGGACGGTTTCCACCTGCAAGCATGGCACCGAAAGTTTCTGCTCGCGTCATTGTGCCTTTTGTTGGCTTCGGTTTGACATTCATTATTTCTACTTCATTCATGCATTTCTCTGAAAACATAATAAATCTTCTCCGTCTATCTGACTAGTACTGGCTAATGCTGATGCTCGACAACCACCTCCACACAATGACAGTTTATCACACGTTTGACATTTTAAAGGAAGATGTGAGCCTTCCAAGTATCTACTATAAAGATTTGATGAGGATAATATATCTATGAGAGATTTTTGATGTAAATTTCCCAATTTTACTCGGGACATGCCACAGATTAAAACATTTCCATTGATATCGAGATAAAATTTGTCTAACCCAAAAGAACACCGAGAGCACAAGTCCCAATATGTAGAAGGAATTTGACAGGCTGGCAACGCATTTGCTAACAGTAACGAAATTTTGCATTTAGCAGTTTCAGTTCTAAGAACATCAAGAGATTCAAAAAATCTGGCAGGTACTACAGAGAGATGTTGAGAATGTTGTCCTATTCCACAAGGAATAAATCGTGTTACCGTCATTTCTTTGACACCCATTTTTTCTAACAATCTGACCGTCTCTTGAATGATTTGCGGCTCCGAATTATACACGGTTAAAACCATATTACATGCTAAACGGATGTTAGAAGACGTGAGGAACCTTATAGCTTGTGTAGTTAGATTGAAGCTTCCTTCTACTCCTGTTAACATATCATGTATTTTTTGAGGACCATGCAAAGAAAAGTTTAAGCAAAAAATAGGATACTGTAGAAGTTGATTTCTAAAATTGATGTTCGCAAAAAGAGTTCCGTTACTTTGAATCATGACTCTAGGGATTTGAGAACATGCATAGTTGAGTATTTCAAAAAATCTGGGATGTAAAGATGGCTCACCACCAGTAAGAATCAATTCCATTACTCCGCTTTTACTAAGTGATTGTATCAATACCTCAGGCTTTTCACAAATCTTTGGATTCCTTGAGTTATAACAAAAAATGCAAAACAAATTACATACTTCCGTCAATTCAAGTTCAACACGTGTGATAGGAATTTGGTAGTCCATTAAATTGCCTTCCACTTTAATGTTTTTGGTGTCAATCCAGCAGATTTCAGGTAATCATCATAGCCAATACATCCACCACGACAGGAAGGTAAATCTTCACAAGAATGACATCCACGTGGAAGATGGCAAAAAGATTCAAAGTGACACCAATTTTTATGAGCCCATACTTCCCGAAAAGACATATCTCGAAGATGGCCAATCGAAAAAGTAGAAAGTGGACAAGGTGTTACCTCCCCTTTAGCAGAAATTCTGCATAAGCCATAACCTATCTGGCATGGGGTATTCCATCGGCGCAACCGCTCTTTTTGATTTTCAGGTAACTCACAATAAGGTACTGGCCCAGGCAACTTGACTTCCTTATAAGTAGGGAAATCATTGCTAATTCGTTCTAGTGTATTCAATATGTCAATAGTTTCGTTTTTCCCCAGTAAGTGTTTTCGATGCCGAGCATCTACTAGGATATAACGAGTAACGCAAAAAACGTGGACATTTTGTTCGGCCATGACTTTTGCAATATTATACAAATCTTCATAATTCTCTTGAAAAGTACACACATTGATTTCTACTAAAACCCCTCTAGATGTCAGTAAAGAAACCCCGTTTTTCATTCTCGAAAATGCGCCACTTCGGCCAACAAATTTATCGTGTAATTCAAGGGCAGATGCTAGAACAGAAGTACACACACTGGGAAAAAATTTTGCAATAAGATCTGCCTTGTGTTCGTCAATTAGAGTCCCGTTCGTGTTTAAATGTAAGTCAAACCCCAATTCGTGGGCGTACTGAGCCAATTCAAAAAAATCCGGACGCATCAAGGGCTCTCCTCCATTAAAATTGATTGAGAAAACACCTGATGTATGCATATCCGAAAGGATTTTTTTGATTTCCGCCGTGGAAAGGCTTTCATTATTTTTACCAGTATTGTAACAAAAGAAGCAACTATGATTACAGGCTTCTGTAACTTCAAACTGCACATAAAAAGGTGCGGATGGGCGTTGCATGGCAAAATTAGGCTTAGGCATCATAAAATCCTATCACAAAAGGATAGGCGGCAATTCGCCCGCCCATCCCAAGTCCTATCTTGGCAAAAGCTACCTGCATGCAGTGCAAGCTGTACAGGCACAACAAGCAGCAGCCTTTTCTGTTTCAGTTGTTACTACTTTGTTTGAGGTCGTACTAAACGGTTTTTGAAAAGGACTGAACATCTCTATTCTAGGATCAAACTTTTTCATGTTATTCTCCACATAAAGAAATAAAAAATTTTGAGCCAAAAAACTAAAATAAATATATATCTATTTTATCTTTATTTATAAATTAAACAAGACAAATTTTTTTAAAAAAATATATTTTACATATCTTATTTTAAAATAATAAAATATATAAAATATAAATAAAAATTTTGTGTTATATTTGATGTTTGTATTTTAAAAAAAAATAAATATATATATATTCAACGGTCACGTAAATTTTCTATGACTATTTTGAATTTTTAAAGATTTATTTTTCTAGCCATGTCCTATATAATGGTATCAGGCTATAATCATAAGGTATAGCGAGGAATAATTTCAAAAGCATCGGCTTTTATAAACTGGGTTCTATCTTTGAGAAGATTCAATCTTTTGGGTATAGTGGCACGATACCAGCGAGATTTTATTCATTTTTCCTTTTTTTTCCTTCCTTCTTGGATTTGGAAAAGTTGCTAAAAATTCATTGTAAAAATATCCTCTTTCTTCTATACTGAGATGAGTAGTTTTTCTCTTTTCAAAGTAAACTATGAAAAAGATAGCTTCATAGTTAGTTAGTTAGAAGGGAGCATTTATGCTAACAATACGTGGAGTTTATAATGGGAAAAGCTTCAAAGCCATAGAAGCTATACCAAAAGTAGATAGAGAAATTCCTGTCGCCATTGTTTTTCTTGAAGATATAGAAGAGGTAATTGCCAAAGAATCAAGGCAAAGGCAAGCTGCCCAGAGAATGCGCCAGGCAAGACAAACCATGGAGCCAATAGGTGTAAACCTGAAAGAATTAGTGGAGGCAGGACGTGAGCATTAAAGAAATCGTTATTGACGCTTCTGCTGCTTTAAAGTGGCGGTTACGAGATGAAGAAGCAACGGAACAGGCGGATGCTATTTTGAATGATTTTTTGAATAAACGGATAATTCTGATTGTGCCTACGCTTTTTGACTATGAGATCACAAATGCTTTAAAAGTGGCAGCCAGTATGGGCAGAATGGGTAAAGAGGATGCATTGTCTGCTATAGCCGATTTCCAAGAATTCGATATACAACGGATCGAGTTTCCCGAAGTGCAAATGACGGCTTTTGAAATGGCTTATCGCTATCAACGTTCGGTTTATGACAGCACCTATTTGGCACTGGGATTCTTGAAGAAATTATCGTTTTATACTGGCGATAAACGCTTGTTTAATGCTGTTGGAAAAGCCTTGACATGGGTAAAATGGATTGGAGATTATAAAACAGGACTTTCCGAGAATAGGTAAAGCCCCCAAAAAATAAGGCTAAGGGAAAAAATAAATATTGCAATCGCTTTATTGACAATATAATATGGGAATTCGTGTCGTTTGTTAAAAAAAAAATTCCATTTATAAAAGGAATTTATAAATGAATATAGGAATTCCCATAATAGATAGTGTACTAGAAATTTTCCCTTGGGACAATAGCGAAGAATATAAAAAAATTACTAAAATTTATGGTATTAAAATCCAACAAACAATCAATGAATTGATGCTAATGCCATTATTAGGTTTTGAAAGTGTTAATGATTTAGCAAAAAGTTTAAATCGGGATAAAGATGAATATTATAATCTTTTAAAAAATTCCAAAATTGATTGGATGAAACTTCAACAAGAATTTTCGTTAGAATTTTTTATGTCGTTGCTTCGCCAATATCAAAATCATAAGGATCCAAGCTATAGAAGTAGATGGAGAATGAGCTTGATACTTGATGATACCATGATTAAACGATGGAACATCAAGATGGCTGGAAGCTTCAAAACATACAATTATATGGAAAAACGTTACATTAAAGGGCAAACAATAGTTTTTCTAGCAGTTGCCATCGAAAAAAAATTTATCTTTCCCCTTTTATGTGCATTTGTCGATTCTAAAGATTATGCAGTAAAACAAACAAGGCATCAAAAAGTTGAAAAAACTCTCAAAAAATTATATCAATATATTTTAGATGAAGGGTTAAGTTTCGATGGATTAAGACTTTGTGGAGACTCTAGTTATACTAACGAAACCATTGCTAATCTTGCCAAAGAGCTGAAGTTGGAATTTGTTGGAACAGCCAAAGGAAAATATGATTTTACTCTTGATGATGGTTCCGAAATCAAATGTAGTGAGCTTCAGCATGGAAATATTCCTTCTGAACCTCGACAAAGCTCTAAAATAGATATTCCATATTACAGACTTTTTGCTCATCATAGTACTTTGGGCAGGGTTGTTTTATGTATTTACCCCTGCACTAAAAAAACCGAAGAAAATCAAAAAATCAAATACTGGGTTTATTTATCGACATCCACTAATCTCGATTGTATTAGCATCTATCGCCAGCAAAAACTTCGTTGGAAAATTGAAGCCATGTTTAGAAATTTTAAACAATATCTCGGAATTCAATGCTATCATGGTATTGGCATTTACGGACAGCAAGCTTGGCTTGCCTTGAGTTGTATACGCTTTATTTTTTGTTAAATACTTTTAGCTAAAGGGAAACATTGTCCATCACTACGTTGGAAAATCAAGGTAAAGTCGTTTACTCTCTGTCGAATAATTCGCTACATAAGAAATAATTATATCAGCGATTTTAACTATTTGGGATAAAAACGATTGCATTATACTCTCAAGAGATCAGCCTTATGATTTCATGCTCTTAGAGATTTTCGGAAAGTTCGGTCAGAAGAAAGCTAAATTTTCAAAATGAGGTGGGTGGTTAGGGTGGTTAGAATTTGAATAATCTTTTGACACATCATGGTACATTATGGTACATTATGGTACAATCCGAAATGTATCGCAAATTCAGGAAGCTTTAACGATGCGCTCTGACCCGCTATTTATATGATTTCTGGAAGGTAAGTTTTTTTTGACACGCTACATTCAGGTCCTAGTGGGGTACCCACTCCCCGTACAGGTTCGATCCCTGCTCTCGGCATCCTAAAATTGCCCGTCGTTTAATTGGCAGGACACGTGACTCTGGATCATGCGATTTGATCCGAGAGTATAGGAAAACGCTGACTCCCCCCCTTTACTGCTCGATGACTTCTTTCATAATCGGAACAAGTTTGTCCTTCTCTTCTCTGCGATCTCTGCGCCTCTGCGGTAATTTTTTTTTCGAAATGGGGAAGTTATTTAATTCTGAAGCACCTGAGTTGTTTAGCTCAGGTGTGGATTTAATGCTTAACTAGTCGCAGCACTGTGGACAACTGGTTTCACAAGGGCAAAAATGTTCCATGTTTACTTCTTCGATTTCTTTAAACATAACAATCTCCTTTTATAACACGGGTCAACAAATTATATAAAATTTGTTTTATATTTTGTCGAACGCTTCCTATATCTATCTTTTTCTAAACATCAGCAAGCCAAAACCCACCAATAAAGCAACAAAGGTCATTGGTTCAGGAATGTTGTTTTGGGTTATAATGACATTGTCAATTCCCCATGATTCATTCTCTAAAGGCTCATCTAATGTCGTCCCAAAGCCTAGTTTCAAGGCATTGGCTGTTGTGTTGTAGACAATAGTATATCGGAAAAACTCATCAGACCAGCCCGATAAAAAGCCTATGTCTGTAGTTCCGCTATTTAGATTTACAGCAATGGAAGGGGTATCGTTAAGGCTAGCGTATCCAGAATAGCTGTTTACCCAGAAAGGATCTGTTCTGTAGAGAGAATCATTGATATAAATATACAAACGTTCCCCATCCCATGTATCAATTTCATAAAAATCGAACTGGATGGTTACCTCTGTCTGAGTACCAGAAAGGGCGAAGGTTTTATAAACACTTTGAGCACCACCTGTACCGCCAAAACGTCCTAAAAATTGGCTGAAACCTGTGGCTGTCGTTGTTGTGTTATTGTTCCATCCACTTGCTCCAGATTCAAAATTTTCATTGGTAACAGGATAGGCATACAAAAAAGCTGTACTGAGTACAAGAATCATAATTAAAATTTTCATCATAGTTTTTCTCCTTTAATGTTTTACTATTTCTTCCATTTCGCCTTCAGGAGTGATGCTATAACGTACTTTTTGCCATACAACATCTCTTCCTAAAAGCCCTGCAAGCCACAAACAGCTCGAAATTCCATCCCATAGAGGGGTTAAAAAAGCTCTCAGCATGCCATAATAAGAGCCAAGAGAAAAAGAGATAAGGCAGGCTGTTGTAATTCTGAGAATACACACAGAGGTAAACCAGGCATAGCCTCGTGCATTCAGCCCCAAAGCAAAAAGGGCAGCCAGAGACCATATTGTAGAATGGGTTATAATGGAAAAAAAGTATCCCACTGGCTGGCATACTTTGATGGTACGATTCCATCTCAATAGATGCACCAGAGCATCTTTTACCTTTTGGCAAGAAACCATATTCTGGACGACATAGGAAGAAAGCGTTACTTTTTTGCCTAGTTTATGGATGATATTTCCAATTCTATTATCATCGGCTAGAAAATTCTCTATTTTTTCAAAGCCACCTGCCTGGATAAAATCTTTTCGTCTGAGTACGATGGTCGCGCCAAAGGCACAATTCAAGGGAGCAAAGCTGGAAGCAACAAAAACGCCTGGTGCAAAACTGGATTCAATAGAAAGTGCCTCCAGAAGGGCAGCCAGTGTTTTGGTTTTTCCCACTTTATAAAGACATGTCACCGCACCTACGCTTTCTTCTTGCCTTATGGGCCTTGTGATAATAGAGAGATAGTCCCGCGTCACCCTTATGTCCGAATCCGAAAGAACCAGGATTTCTGCCTGAGGAGAGACATGATCATAGATATTTCGCTGATTGCGAACCTTGCGGTTTGCACCATAGCCTTTTGTTCCAAAAACCAGTCTGGCATTTTTTTTGTTTTCCAGAAGGTGCAGGGCTGCAGAATAGGCTTTATCATCCTGGGTATTCGTACCTAGAATTACTTCATAGTCAGGATAGTCCTGTACCAGATGGGATTCCAGGTTCTCCGATAGTTCAGAATCAAAGCCATACAAAGGCTTTAAACAAGAAACCTTAGGGAAATTTTCTTTGTCATATTTTTTTTCTTGTTTAAAAAATCGAAAGTATAACGCACATAGAGCAGCTAATACATGAAATATACAAGAACAAAGGCTTATAGCTAAAATAATATATAGAAATTCCAAAATTCTATCCTCACCGCTAATCTCTAGCTATATCATTTCCTTAAGCTAATAAGAATTTCAGGATTTTTTTTTACGGCTGTGCATGAAGCTGAAAAATTCTTTTGCTTCTCGAAGTCTGC
>CALKWO010000349.1 GCA_938003875.1 uncultured bacterium | reverse complement strand
GCTGTCTTGTATTCAATTAAAAATGGGGAAGTTATTTAATTCTCATCGCTTATTTAATTCTGATTCCTAAATACGCCTGCTTGTGGAAAAGCAAAGATAGCTTGACAAGAGCCTTTGTATATGCTAAAGTTTGCATTGTAAAGAGTGTAGCCATCTAAAAAATAAGCCTATGAGTTGGAGCCAAATCCATGAATCAAGAACTTAATTTTAAAGTCATTCTTGCTTCGATAGCAGATAATAGCAAACAAATGAAAGAAGTCATAGCTACGTTGCTTTCTACTACTTTCAATGTTCCAGAAAGCCAGACTATTGCTTTGCTTACGAAATTGCCTGTCATACTATTTGAAAACCTTTCTGCCAATGATTTAAAAGCATTAAAAGATTCTTTAATTTTCCTTTCAAAGCTTGGTCTGGATTTTAATGTAACCCCCAAACCAACACCCAATGTTCCCAAAGCTTCCTGGACACCTTCTGTATCTGTACCTATCATAACTTGTCCTAGCTGTGGAGAAATGTTCTGTATGGTGAGAGCCAGGGATTTTTTGCAGCCAAGACCCAATGTATCCATAGCCAATCCTGTTGCTTCTGCCTTGCCTTCTGCGCCTAAAACAGCAATTCCAGAGCCTAAAATAGCACCTGTACAACAAAAGCAAGCATCTGTAGCACTTCAAACACCTAAAAGCCCTGTTGCGATTAAAGAAAGTGTATTGTCAAAAGCAAAAGAAGAGAACATCAGCAAAAGACCTACAGTAAAACAAGACACTCCGCCTGTTCCTATTGCATCGTTAAAAAAGGCAATGACGGAAGTTCCTAAAAAAAATATCAGCGAGCCTAAAAAAGAAATCAAAGAACCTGTTTCCAGAAAAGAACTTAAGCTACCTGACGATCTTGTAGGAATTTCTTCCGAATTTGAAAATGTTGAAGTTCTCTCTGCAGAATTAGAAAGTATTGCTGATATGGAAGAAAAGAATTCCATATCCGATGTTGAAGAAATCGAAGAAGTCGAAAGCATTTCTGATGAGGTCAACCAGGTAGACGATTTAGAAGAGTTCGAAGAACTGGAAGATTCTTCTCTTTCCAAAAAGAAACCTCTTGGTAAGCCTGTAGAAAAAAGAAGAGAGGAAACAGAAGCCATTGGAGGCATATCCGCAGAATTTGAAGAGATCGAAGGTGTTTCTGCTGAATTTGAAAGAATCTGCATGGAAGGTATGGAAAATGATATTGGTAGCCTCTCTGCTGAAATGGAAGAAATCGAAGGCATCTCTCAGGAACTAGATAGCGTAGAGGAAGAGGGCCTGGAAAAAATAGGTGAGGTAGCAGAAACTTTCAAGAAGATTTCTCTTACAAAAACAAAGGATTTGCAGAAAGAAAGCCAGGACATTGAGTTAGAAGAGATGCAAGGTATATCGAAAGAACTGGAAGGAATAAGCGATACGGTTGCCTCTGTACAGATGATCAAAAAGAATCCTTTGCCTGGAGAAGAAACAAAAAAGGGTTTTTCTATGGAGCCAGGTTCTTATAAAGCTCTGATCAATTTTGCGGGTAAAGGCAATACAAAGGCAGGCATACAACTCTTAGGAAAAATCAAAGGAATTACAGAGCAGCAGGCGCAAGAGATGGTGAAAAATAAGGCTGCCATTGTCGTTGCAAGCAATATTTCGAGACAGTCAGCAGAGAATATTGTCAAAGAATTCGAAAAATTGCAAATGCAAGGAAAAATCATTGCTGGCTAGTCTTGTGAATTTTAAACCATAAAGTTGCAAACAAAAAAGAGAACCACCTTCCAGGAATAAAAAGAAGAGGAGACAAAATTCTGGACCTTCCTGACAAAATGAGTTAGACAAGTTTTTTTTCTTTTGTCAGGAGGTACTCTTTTTATTCCTTCCAGAAGGCTTTCCCTTCTTCTTTTGCAACTTATTGATCGCAAGGATTATTAGTCTGTTTTTTTATTTTAAAAAAATTCCAAAAGGAAAGAAATTTTAAAAAAATACCTGTCATAAAAAGAATGAGTATATCAGGTTCTGGCACGGTATTGCTCATGAGTTGCTGAATTTCTACCTGGCTTAAATCTCTATTGTAGATATAGATATCATCTAGCGTTCCATGTACTTTTGTGTAGCTAGGATGGTATTGGCCAATATACAAACCAGATGGGACTAAAAGATTACCAGCAACTCCAGTAAGAGTGGATGCCAAAACGCCGTTGATATAATTCTTGATAGTGCTTCCATCGTAGACCATCGCTACATGTTGCCAGGTATTCCATGTCACAGCAGAACCCTGACCATAATAATTTCCAGATGATGTATGCACTTCCATATAAAATTTTCCAGTGTTCTGGTATATTCCAAAATTGATATTAGAGCCTGCGCTGGAATAATAAGAACCGATAAAAACAGGCCATCCAGTACTGGAATAGACAGGGACATTGATCCATAACGCATACGTGAGTTTGTTAGTCCCAGAAATAATAGATGTAGGAATATCCACATAATCATCAGAACCATCGAAGTAATGCGCAGAATTGGTATTTCCGAATCTATCATTTACACTAGCTATATTTCCATAGGCAGTGCCATGCTTATTATTGCCACTACTATCTGAAAAATTGCCATCTAAAGTATAGTGTGCAGCCAACCCAGTGATAAGGTCAGAAAATATAGATGGTAAAAAAAATATACTTATGAAATACAAAATTAGTATTTTTTTCATATTTTATACTTTCTTTTAAAATTTTGTTTTTTTCAAAATAAAGAGGGCGATAATTAAAAGAATCATGGAGGCAGGTTCAGGGACAGTAATGAGTAATGCCATGTTTTGTATCTCTGTGCTGCTTAAGGCATGGTTATAGATATGAACATCGTCTATGAGTCCTGAAAAAAAGTTGGCTGATTCTGTAGAATCTACCCCTATTCTTAAAGGGTGTGCATTTCCAAGAGTATTGCCTATAAAATTTGAGCTTCCCTCTAAGACTCCATTCACATAGACCTTGATTATGGAACCATCATAAACACCAGCAACATGCGAAAAAACTCCTGTAGAAATAGAGACAGAACTGGAAGCGGCTCCTCCATGAGCTATCATGCGGAGTTTACCCCCAAGAAGGTCTAAAAGATAGCCATCTCCTCCACCAGCAGTAATTTTATCAACGATTCGATTGGCATTTGTAGCATTAGGTTTGATCCAGGCAGAGATTGTCATCTGGCCGGTAATGTCCAGGCTTGCATTGTCTGCAAAACGGACAAAACCACCGCTCAGACTAAAAGCCTTACCAATCTTTCCTGTAGCAAAACCAACGGAATTGACCAATGTCCCATCATTTGAACCTGAGCTATCCAATGCATTCCCTTCTGCCTGCCACCAGGAAACCAGGCTAGCATAGGCAAGACAAGGAAAAAGGATCAAAAACAGTATTATTTTTTTTTGCATTTTTTCTCCTTTCAAAAATATAATTGTAGTTTACGAATTGTGCCAATTAATATATTGATATAACCTATTTTTGAATAATGACTTCTTTACCCCATAGGGGTTGCATATACCAGCCCAGGGCATCGCCGGGTGTTACCCTGGGCTGGTATGTATAGGCCTTTCAGACCAAAGATTAAAGCCTTTTCAACTGGCACAAGTCGTAATTGTAGTTTATATAAAGCTAACATATTTTTTTTAGAAATCAATAATCTACAATAATAAATTTGTATTCATTTTTATTACTAGGTGGTTATCTTTATCTAAAGAACTATAGATTTTTTCCTTGCTTTTGAGGGAATAACATTGATATATTAAATATTATTTTGATCATCTAACTATACTGCGAACGCCCATAAACTAAAAAAATAGAATTAACCACAGAGTACAGAGAGTTTTAACTTTTGAACCACGGATAACCACAGATGCGCACAGATAATTTTAAAACAATTTTATCCGTGTTTATTTGTGTTCATCTGTGGTTCTCTTCTCATTTTTCTCCGTGTTCTCTATATTACTCGTGCTTGTCAAGCTCATAAATAATTTTTTCCCGCTTTTTCAAGGGTTTATGAAAATGCGCATTTTTTAAAAGTGTATAGATAACGAATGAATTCACAAATCTTTCGTAAGCTCTTGGTAATCAATAATCCAGATTCAACATTGTCAAAGTACTGCTGTTTGCGAAAATAAGGAGCAAAGAATGCCCAAAAGGGATTCCTGGATTGGCAAGGTTTTAGGCAACTATCGCATAGACCAATGGGTTGGAGAAGGGGCTATGGGAGAGGTGTACTGTGCATATCACACTGTTTCCCAGGAAAAGGTTGCCATTAAAATTCTTCATCTCTCTGGATTGGAAACAGAGAAAGAAATCAGGTATAAAAAAAGGTTTCAAAGAGAAGCGGAATGTACCTGTGCTCTGGACCATCCTAATATTGTCAAGGTATATGAAATAGGAGAGCATAGAGATTCCTGCTATCTTGTCATGGAATTTTTGGAAGGGCAAAGCCTTTTGGATATCCTTTTAGGAAAAGGGCCTCTCCCTGCCAGGCAAACTTTAAAAATCGCTCGTGAAATCACTCTTGCCTTAGACGCTGCCCATAAAAAAAGAATCATACATCGAGACATCAAGCCTGCCAATATTATGATGCAGCAAGATGGGCATATTAAATTAACCGATTTTGGTCTGGCAAAAGCAGTGGATGCTGTCTCGAATATTTCGCAAACAGGACAAATCATAGGAACCATTTTCTATTTGTCCCCTGAGCAAGCCATGGGTAGCCAGAAAATCGACCATCGCAGCGATTTTTACTCTCTGGGTATCACACTCTTTCAGACTATCACTGGCAAGCTTCCCTATCCAGGAAAAACACCTGTGCAGGTTATCCAACAGCACATTTCCTCACCAGTACCAGGGGTACGGGAGTATATGCCTGATATTATACCTGAAATAGAAGCTTTGATACAAAAGCTCATGAGTAAAAAAGCCTCTCATCGTTTTTCCAATACATCACAAATTCTTGCTGCTATAGAAAATTGTGAAAATCGCCTTCAGGATCGCTCGACTCAAAAAAAGACTTCTTCCCGAAAAATCGCCTATACAAAACAAAACAGATGGATTTATAAATACCAATATTTTCTTTTGTCAGGCTTGATTTTTGCAGTTTTGTTGCTTTCGTTCTACTCTTTGATGCAAAAAGAAAAGCAAAATGCAAAAGAACAAAAGACACCACCAATACAGCCAAAGCCATTATATAACTTACACCCTGATTTCCCTAAAGAAACAAAACCTCACTTTCATTTCACAGACATAAATCCTCTGGAAGGCTCAAAACTTCTAAAGCATCAGATAGAAATATCAGGGAAGATTCAGGCAGAAAGTCTGGATGCTGTGTTTTGCGATGGCGTTCCTATTCGTTTCCAGAAATTGGATAGCAATCTCTATGGTTTTTCTATTGCCCAGAACCTACAAATCGGAGAAAATATTTTTTTCCTAAAGGCTCTATGCAAAGCCAAAAATTCCGTTGCATCCAAAAAAATTGTATACTTTCTGATACCCGATAGAATCACATCGCTGGAATTGCAACCCAAGCAGGTTTATCTTGTTCCTGGGCAAAAAATATTTTTTGATGTAAAAGGCTTTAACGAGAACAAGGAAGAAGTTCCTTTTTTCATTGACTGGATACTTTCTGGTGGAAATTTCGATTCTCAGGGAGCATACATAGCAGGAGAATCCAAAGGAAGCTATATTCTTTTTGTGAGAGATAAAACAACATGGATGCAAAACCAGGCCATGGTTAAAATTACCACAGAAGGCTGGTTTGGTGAAGAAATACCAGCAGGCATGGAATTCATCCAGGGAGGAAAAGAGTATCTTTGGAAGCAAGATCAAAGCATTATGGTCTATATCCCAGAGGGAAACTTCTGGCGAGGGGATACGAGAGGAAAAGAGGATGAAAAACCAGTAAAAGAAGTTTATATATCTTCTTTTTATCTTGATAAATATGAGGTTACATGGGGGCAATATTTGCACTATTGCAAAATGACTGGAGAAAAAATCCCATCAGGAATAGGCGAAGAAAACAAGATGCAAGAAAAAGAGCCTGTAGTAAGCATTAGCTGGAAACAGGCAAATTCTTATGCTCAGTGGGCAGGCAAAAGACTTCCAACTGAGGCAGAATGGGAAAAGGCAGCTAAGGGAGGCACAAATATCCCCGACTGGAGCATTTCCCAGAATCCAGTTATGATGAAACTGAACCCCTATCCTAAAAGAATCTATCCCTGGGGGAATTCTCTTCCCCATGAAGATGGCTTTTATTGCAATTATGTGGCGCATGACCAATGGGCAAAACGAGGCGAGGATGAGTATGTCCATAGCGCGCCTGTTGGATCTTTTCCCAAGGGTGTTTCTCCTTATGGAGCCATGGATATGGCTGGAAACGTATGGGAATGGTGTGCAGATACCTATGATAAAGATTTCTACCAGCATGGAGGCGATAGAGATCCCATCAATACCAAAAAAGGAAATCTTTTTGTAGCAAGAGGAGGTAGCTGGTTCAATTTTGCAGAAAGCTGTCGTACAGCCAGACGTTCTGCAATGGAAGATGCCCCTTTTCCCTGGATTGGGGTAAGACTGGCAAAATAAAGATGTGTAAAAATTATTTCTCCTGTTTGTTTCTTTGTGCTTTGCTGCTTTACTTTTCAGGTTGTGATATAAAAAAAACAGAAGATCAAAAAAACAAAGACAACCCTGCTGCAAACTCCAAAGAAAATAAAGCAAAAGAAAATAAAGTAGAAGAGGCTATCCCTGTAGAAACGATAGCAATCCAAAAAGGAGATATTTCTTCTTATCTTCTTTTGAGTGCCAACCTGGAAACAGAGCAGATGACTGATGTATATCCTCGTGTTCAAGGCTGGATCAAAAAATTTTATGTAGAAGAGAGCGATTATATTGAAAAGGGAAGCATTCTTTTGGAATTGGAAGCAGAGGAGCATGAGCTTGCAGAAAGGCGTGCAAGAATCGTTTATGAGCAAAGTAAAAATGCCTGTGATCGCTGTCGCGCCATGTATCAAAAAAATCTCAAAAGCTTAGAAGATTTTGAAGAAACAAAATTTATGGAACAAAGAGCCAAGGTCGAATGGCAGCAAGCACAGCTCACCCTGGCCTATACTAAAATTGCAGCCCCTATTTCTGGCGTGGTAGGTGAAAGATTTCGAAGAGCTGGTGACCTTGTCAACACAAGCGATAAATTGTTGACCCTCATCAATAACCAAGAAATGATAGCGGTAATCCATGTTCCAGAAAGGCAAATCCATAATATTGTTAAAGACCAAAAAGCATTTCTGGAGTCCGAATATTGGAAAAGAGAAAGGCTGGAAGGTTGGGTAAAGAGAATCAGTCCTGTTGTGGACGCTGCCAGCGGTACGTTCAAGGTTATCGTTGGCTTACAGAATATTGGGAATAAACTCAAATCTGGAATGTTCGTGAATGTCCACATCGTGCTAGATACCCATAAAAATACAGTGCTTATCCCTAAAAAAGCCATTGTCTATGAAAATGAAAACCAATATATCTTTTTGGTGAAAGATACACAGGCTCATAAGACTAAGATAAAATCTGGCTATCAGACGGCGACTATACTAGAGAGCCTTTCTGGTGTAGAAGAAGGAGACCAGGTCATTATTGTAGGGCAGGCCAATCTGAAAGACAAAAGTAAGGTCAAAATAGTACCAGCAAAAACTTAAAAATCCATATTGCAAAAGAAAAGTAGGAAGCTTTGAATGATAAAAAAAATTATCCTTTTCTGCCTGCTTCTTTGTAGTTGCACATACTATCATGATATAAAAAATTCCCTTTTTTTCCAACAAGAGAATCGAAAAAAATCCTGGGTATATTTTTATCAAGGATTAGAGCAAAAAAGACTGGGTCTATGGAAAGAAGCAGCAGAGAGCTTTCATATATCCGTAGCCTTGAATTATGAAAATGCCAGAGTTCATGCTCATCTGGCAGAATGCTTTGTATCGTTGAATCTTCAGGAAAAAGCCATTGTATCACTGCAAGAAGCGGAAAAATATGCATCAAAAGACGATTATATGATTTTTTTCGATATGGGTAAGATATATGAAAGTATGGGTAACAACACAAAAGCACAGGAATTATACAATAAATCTTTTTCTCTCTGCCCTAAATTGCAAAGTCAAAAAAAGCTATCGTCCCCAGATGAAAGTTGATAAAAAAAAATTGCAAAAACGAATCAGGAAAGTTATACTGCTAGGCGTAAGAAACGTTTGAATCATTCTGTTCTATAGAAGGAATTTTTGATGAAACACAGCAGAATCAAGGATCTCTTGCAGCAAGAGACGATTAAAGAATCTCAGGTAAACATAAAAGGTTGGGTAAAAACAGCCCGCCATTCTAAAGATTTTTCTTTTCTCGATATTTCTGATGGATCATGTTTTAGTGATATGCAAGTTGTTGCATCCCAAAATCTCGAAAATTATAAAACCGATATAAGCCGATTGAAGACAGGCTGCTCTGTATCCGTCCATGGAAACCTGGTAGAATCTCCTGGAAAAGAGCAAAAATATGAAATCCAGGCAACCCAAATTGATGTGTTAGGATGGGTAGACGAGGACTATCCTCTTCAGAAAAAACGCCATTCTTTTGAATTTTTAAGAACCATTGCTCATTTAAGAGGAAGAACCAATACATTGGGTGCTATGCTCCGAGTCCGCAATGCAGCGGCCAGGGCTATTCATAATTTTTTTCAGGAAAAAGGATTTATCTATCTTCATGCACCCATTATCACAGCTTCTGACTGTGAAGGTGCAGGCCAGATGTTCAGAGTGAGTGTTCTGGACGCTAAAAATCCGCCTCTTACCGAGAACGGAAATGTGGATTTTTCTAAGGATTTTTTTGGCAAGCAAGCTTTCTTAACTGTATCTGGTCAACTGGAAGGGGAAACAGCAGCACTGGCTTTGAGCAATATTTATACATTCGGCCCTACATTCCGCGCAGAGAATTCCAATACAGCAAGGCATGTGGCAGAATTCTGGATGATCGAGCCTGAAATGGCTTTTTGTGATTTGTCTGGAAATATGGAAATGGCTGAAAGCTTTTTGAAATATATAGCAAAATCTGTCTGGCAATCGTGCCCTGATGATTTGCAATTTTTCCAAAAAATGATCAACCCCGACTTATTTAAGAATCTGGAAAATATTATAGATCAGCCCTTTGCAAGAGTCACCTACACAGAGGCAATCGATATTTTGCTAAAAAGCCAAAAAACATTCGAATATCCTATTGCCTGGGGTAGTGATATGCAAAGCGAACATGAACGCTATCTGACAGAAGAAGTATTCAAAAAACCCGTTATCGTTACAGACTATCCTAAAGAAATAAAGGCATTTTATATGTATCTTAACGATGATGGCAAAACCGTTCGAGGAATGGATGTTCTTGTTCCTAAAACAGGGGAAGTGATAGGTGGATCTCAGCGTGAAGACAGAATTGATGTTCTGAGAAAAAGAATGGAAGAAATGCATCTGTCCCAAGAAGCCTATTGGTGGTATCTGGACCTAAGAAGATATGGATCTGTTCCTCATTCTGGTTTTGGTATGGGATTTGAAAGATTCATTCTCTTTATCACAGGAATCCAGAATATTCGCGAAGCCATTCCTTTCCCTAGAGTTCCAGGCTACGCAGAATTTTAAAATTTTTTTTCTACAAAACACAGAGGTTTGTTGCTCAGGGGAAACCTTCTTCCAGGAATAAAAAGAAGAGCAGACAAGATTCTTGATCTTCTTAGCCAAATGAGCTAGACAAGTTTTTTTGTTTTACCAGGCAACACTCTTTTTATTCCTTCCAGAAGGCTTTCCCCTCCGCATCTTCTTTCCAGCCTCCAGATTAAAAAAAGGAGAATCCCTACTAAAAGCATGCTTCGGACGGAATACAGAATGGAGAGTTTGTTTCCTCCCTGGTATGCTGGATATAAAGACACTGCCCCAGCGGAAAAAGTAAGACTCCAGGCTAGGAAGGATTCTGGATTTTTTTGGGCTTTTAAAAGATTTTCTATAGTAGGAATATAGCCAATAGCAATCAGGAGTTGAACCAGAAGATTAGCATAAAAAGCATTTTTTGTGAACCACCATAAGACTACGATCATACAGGTGGAAGCCAGATAAAAAACCTGAAATGCATTGAATTGAAATTTGCTGTGGGTAAATATCAATGTGAATACCAGAGTGAGAAAAGTAAAGAGAGAATCCGATACAATCATCACACCTTCCATCCATTTTTTATCTGTAGCGACAATATAGCTGCATGCACTTACAAAAGTAGCAACAGAAAAGATAAACCAGGTTGCAATAGCGGGCTGGATATTTTTTTTCTTGATCTGATAAATATAATATATACTTTCTACAAGCATTAGCACAAAAGTTATGATAGCCGCACATAGAAAAGAAATTTCCATGAATTTTGTTATCCTTAAAAAATGATAGAGATCCTACGTTCCGCAGCTTCTAAGGAAAAAATTTTGATTTTTTTAGGTTGTTT
>CALKWO010000348.1 GCA_938003875.1 uncultured bacterium | reverse complement strand
GTGGTTCTCTTTAAAAATCAAAAAAGTTCACTTACAAGCTGCGGAATATAGGTTAGTACAAGAAATTTTTTGTTCTTTTTCTTGGGAAGAATTACAAAGTAGAATTTTTAATCCAATACCATAAGCGGAAAGTCGTTCCAGAAAGATTTTGCGAGGTTCATCTATATCCAGGAGAACCACTATAATGGTGCTGAGGTTTTTCATTCGGTTGAGCAGGATAGGCTCAATGATTTCAAAGGGATTTTGAAAACAAGGTTCCAGGCAGGCAAGCACATCCAGGATTTGATCCAGATGAGCCAGTGATCTGCCAGCCTCCATAATGTAAATGTCAGGCCCTGCTGCAAAAATATCGATCAGGTATTCTTGTCTTGACAGATAGTCTGCTATCGCCGCTGCCTGGCTTAGAGAGGATTCAAAATCTTTACGCTTTTGGGGAGTAATTTTTTTCCCCAGGTAAGTATCTAAAACCAGGGCAACCCTGCAAAAATATTCTTCCTGGTATTCCTTGACAATAGGAAATCCTAACCTGGCCCAGGACCGCCAGTCGATGTCTCGTGGGTTGTCTTGCTCCTGGTATTCTCTGCTGCCTATGTATTCAGCACAATCGCCTAGCTCGCTTGCCAGGGCTATCCCTCCAGGTTGATAGCGTCGTCCTGATGGTATGGAAAAAGAATCTAGCGGAAGAAAATCAGGGTATACAAGAAGAGAATATTGGCCTTGCCTGCCTTTGCCGAATCGCAAAAAACCAAAGGGGAAAATGCTGTCGCATCGAAAACCAGGAAAGACAAAGCTTCCTCTTCTGGCAAACTGTATGGTAAAGCGAAATTCGTGTCTGGATTTAGGAGCGATAGCTGTCACCATCTGCTCAGAAGGCTCTATTCTGCACCAGGAAAGGCAGTCCGCAGTATGGACAACGACTTCTCTTGCTATACGAAAAGAGAGGTTTTCTATAGTAATGCTGAAAGGGATACTTTTACCTGCTATGGATCTCTTGGGCAGTGTATGAGAAAGTCTTACATGAGGTCGGAAAAACAAAGTTACCAGCATGGCAAAGAATCCACAAGAGGCAAAAAAAGCCACAACAAGATAGGTATCCACAGATGTGCTGGCACTACCTAAAGAAACAGCCAGGATCATTCCCAGAATGAGAGCACGCCAGGCTTGTGTGAAGTCCAGCATCCAGCTTCGATAGATTCTCTGGAAAAAATTTCCCCGGCTTTCTTGTAAAACAGGCCTCATTTTTTTACAACGAGCTGGATGTCCAAAAGGTCTGCCTTGAATTCAAAAAAGGTATCTTTGAAAGTAGGCTTTCTCATAAAAGGACGGGATGGGCGATACATTCCCCAGGGTTCTTTTGGGCCAAAGGTTCCTACATCGAAAACAGCATTGCTATTTTCGTCTTGGAATGCTTTGATAGCATAGGTTCCCACAGGAACCTTCTTGAAAGAAAAAGTGACTTTTTTTTCTTTCAGATTTTCTTCTGTTAGCTTGATGAGCAGATTTCTTGCAAAAGCATTTTTTGCCTTTTCGTCATCGAAACCTTCCTTATTCACAAGCTGTAAATAGATACTCCCTTTACCTGTAAAGCTGATTGTGCCTGTAATGCTGAATTGCTTTGGCTCTTCTACGCTGATATTTTCTTGAGCAAGAACAAAAATAGGGCATAAAATGCTACATATTAGCCCTAAAAACAGTATTTTTCTCATTTTTTTACTCCTTTTGGAATAACCAGAGTAGGTTCATGTTCATTTGTTACGCCACAACAAAAATAGGCCATTTCTTTTTCCCCTTTGGGAAGAGGACAACTGCGAAAATATTGAAATAGTTTTTTGGACTGGCACTGCCTCCCAGGATTATGAATACAGGGCAGGCTATAATACGGTAAATGAATATCCAGCAAGGAAAGCAGATCATAGGAAATCGTACTGCGGGCTTCTGCGCTAATCTTTGTCTGTATCTTCAAAAGAACAATGGCTATCAGCCTGAAAAGAATGTCTGCGATGCGAGAGGGATATTCCAGCCATTCGGGGTAATCTGTTCTTATGATAAATCCGCTCTTGGCCCGTTTGGAATCATGAGAAATCTCTAAAATCTGATCGCTGAGCTTTTCTAATGTTCTTTCATAAAAAGGAACGCATTCTCTATAGTATATCTCTGTTTTTAGCATTTTTATACAACTGTTCAGAATATCTAACAAAGCTAAATCAGGGCAATGTTTTTGAAGCAATTGGATAACACCTTGCCAGATAATCCCAAGATTGTCCAAAAGAATGATAGCTTCTAAATCAGGAAAATCCATGCTGAGGGTATACCCATCTTTTATCGTAAGAACCAACGTGTCTTCTTCTGATGATTTAGAAATAGATCGATTGGGCTTTTCTTCAGAAACATATTCATCAAAAAGTGTTATGGTTTTTTCGTATCCTTTTATGTTGATATTCGATACTTCGTCCTTCAGGATATAAGTACTCTCATTTTCTTTTTGCATATGGGCTGAAGAAGCTTTAATTCTTTCCCAATCTTTAAAAATGCCTGGAGATGTTTTTTCTACGATTCTTCTGGTTCTCAATACAGACTGCTGGACTGCAGGCCACGATTCTTCTTGATCTTGCGATTCTTTCAACTGAGGTTTTTCCTCTTCTTTCCGTATCTCTACAACTTCTTTGCATGTTTCACCGCAATGCAATGGTATATTTTTTTTTATTTTTTCCAAAGAACCAGAAATGATTTCCGATTGCTCTGCCATCTTTCCGCTGCTACCAGGTTTAAAATGAAACATATTTTCTGGTATGCGTTGTTGGGGGAGAGAAAAATCCATGCTACTTTTCAGCCTTGCCGTGATGCAACGACAGCGTCTCTTCATGAGCTCCATGTAAACTCTTCTGTTTGTGTTAAGACGAAAAACATACACGATGACTTCTAAGGAAACTTTCATCTCGTTTTGCAGAAAGTCTACAAATTCAATGGTTTGCTGGTTGTATCTATCGTCATCCAAAAGAAAGATTACCATGCCATTTTTGTAAGACTGTATGAGATAGCGCAGCAATTTTTCATAAGCGATTTTACGGCTTTCCAAATAGTGCCTGAAAACAGAACAAGAAGAATCAGCAAAAAAAGGGACAAAGCATAGTGTATAAGGGGGATATTCCATACGAGAAAACAAAAAATCCTGTGTGACGATGAGTATATTGCCAGAAGGCATAGGGCTATTGCTCCGTATTTCAATAGTATCGCCCTTATCGTCTCTTTGCAGACTCAAGAAAACCCTGCCGTTCTCATCTTGTATTGCATTTGCTTTCATGCAAAACTATCCTTTAGTTACGGCTATGGGCTTAAGCTTAAGCACCTTATGGCTAATACCGCTTTCCTGCATGATAGAAACTACATCTTCTACATCTTTATAGGAAGAGGGCATTTCTTCTGCCAGTGTTTTCTTGCTTTTTACAGCGACCATAACGCCTTCTTTTTCTATTTCTTCCAGGATATCATGATTTTTTTGTTTTTTTAATGCCTGAGTACGGCTTAAAACTCTGCCTGCTCCATGGCATGAACTCCCAAAGGTTTCTTTCATGGCTTTGTCTGTACCTAATAGCAAGAAAGAATACCTTCCCATGTCTCCAGGGATCAGGACAGGCTGCCCTATTTTTTTATACTTTTCTGGCAAAGAGCTATGGTTTGGTCCAAAGGCTCTTGTGGCACCTTTTCTGTGAACAAAAACCCTTCTCTTTTTGCCATCTATCTCATGATCTTCCCATTTGCCAATGTTATGGCATATATCATAGATCAAAGACATATTGAGCTCTCTGGGAGTAAGAGAAAGGACTTTCAGGAAAGTTTCCTGAGTAAAATGGTAAATTGTCTGGCGATTGACAAAGGCAAAATTGGCAGCGCATGCCATCGCACTACAGTATTCCTGTCCTTCAGGAGAAGAAAGAGGAGCACAGCAAAGCTGTGGATCTGGGACATGAATCTTGTATTTATTCAAGGCTCTGGACATTACCTTAATGTAATCATCGCATACCTGGTGCCCCAATCCTCTGCTTCCTGTATGAATCTGGACCATAATCTGACCTTTTGACAAGCCTAGCAAAGATGCTGCTTTTTCGTCATAGATTTCTGAAATAATGTCGATTTCCAGAAAATGGTTGCCTGCTCCGAGCGTTCCTACTTCAGGCATTCCTCTCTCTTTGGCTCTGGGGCTTACAAGATCGGCATCTGCTCCAGAGATGCAGCCGTTTTCTTCGATGTGTTCTAAATCTTCCTGTGTTCCATAACCTTGAGACACTGCCCACCTGGCCCCTTTTTCCAGAATATCCTGAAATTCTTTCTTATTGGGACGGAGGCGACTGTGCGAGCCTACGCCAGAAGGAACATTCTGGAAAAGAGCATCAATCAATAGCCTGAGCTTGCCAGAGACTTCCTGATAGGTAAGGTCTGTTTTCATAAGTCGCACACCACAATTGATATCGAAGCCGATTCCGCCAGGCGTGATGACTCCCTCTTCTGGATCCATGGCAGCAACACCGCCAATAGGAAAGCCATAGCCCCAATGTATATCGGGCATAGCAAGAGAATACCCTACAATTCCAGGAAGATGAGCTACGTTCATCACCTGCTTGAGGCTTTCGTCCTGATAAAGATCTCTCAGAACTTTTTCATTTGCATAGATTCTGCCTGGCACTTTCATGCCGCCTTGCTTTGGTATTTCATACAAACAGGGTTCTATTTGTTTTATTTCTATTTCTGACATAATTTTACGCCTTTCATACTTATCAAGATAATTCCATTTCCCTCTGGGCTAGTATATGCCTATTCTAACGTTTTCTGTGGTCACAGCCTTATTTATAAATATGTATAAACAACAAAGCCTGCTCTTAGCAAATTTTTTCTGTGCCAGATGAGCAGTGCTATGATAATAGCATCTGCTCCAGCAGGCGGTATTCAGCCTTATTTTTTTATGGACTATAAATACCACAGATTCTGTTAGAGCCCGAGTAGATGTAGATACAGACTTTTCAGTGGGATATTGTAAACACTTCTATTATATCTTGAAAAGTAGGATTTTTGCGAATTTTTTCCAAATCAGGGTCTTTTTGTATTTGCTCAAAATTTTTATAGCCTTTTCTTAAAGCTTTTTCCAGATAGCCTAAAGCAATACCTTCTTCTCCTTGCAAAGAAAAAATACAGGCAAGGTTATAATAATCCATAATCAAATCGGGGTTCAGCTCTATGGCTCTTTTAAAATCTTTCAAAGCAGAATCATATTGTCCCATGATGCAATACAATTGCGCTCTATTATGGTATGCTTCTGAATAGTTTGGGAAAAGAGAAATTGCCCTGTTATAGTCACTAAGTGCTCTATCGTATTTTTCTTTTTTGGAATAGGCATTCGCTCTGTTATTGTAAAAATCAGGATCGCGTTCATTGATCTCAATGGCTTTATTATAGTTTGAAATAGCTTTTTCCATATCGCCCGATTCAAAATATACAATCGCCCTATTGTAATAGGCAATAGCATATTGTGGATAGAGATCTATTGCATTTGTATAGAGCTCCAATGCTTTTGCCATTCTTCCATTTTTTTTCTCTGCAATTGCTTCGTTATTGGACTGCATGGCCTTTTGAATTTCTTCCAGAGATGTCTTTGGCTGAGATTTTGTATTCTCTTCTTTAGAAGAAAATTTTTCTGACTTATTGCTAAGCTCTGCTTTTACTACAATTGCTTCGTGTAAAGGCTCTGATACTGTTGGTATTGTTTCTGCTTTTTCCAAGGATTTTTCCTGGACCAATACGCTATCAGATGCCAGAGCGTCAGGACTCTCTTTTTCTTTGGGGGACGCAGAGGCCAAAGGAACTTTTTTTTCCTCTTTTTCTCCCCCCAACATTTTTTTAAGCTTGCCAAATACCATAGAAATGCCTCATAAATTTTAGGAGATTTTTAAATCGTTTGCACTATTGTAACTGCATGTTATGTCTTTTGCCTATCGATTTAATCTTGGCAGAAAGGTATCTCCTCTAGTAATTTTTATATGACGATTGGATACTCTTTTTCGTCTGTCTTTATCTGTTTTTTTTCTAGTGTTTTGATGAAAAAGAAAAAAGCCAATACAAAAAATAGACCAGAACAGATAAGACCAAAAGACTTCCACCCACCCAAATTTTGAAGTATATCCTGGCATATTGTACAACTTTTCAAAATATCAGGCCACAATATGCTCATAAAATAAGATAGTGCAGGGGCTATCAATGCCAGCAATACCGTTATATAAAAGACAAATGAGTTCACAATGACAAAAGGAGTTTTCCATTTTATTAAGGATTTTCCCTGATGTAATATATCTATCCATGCAGGTATATCTTTTTCCATACTACCCGATGTATGAGGTGTTATCCAAAATTTTGCCATGCTTTTCTCGTGGACAGCATTCAGCGAAAGTTTTTCTGGTACAACCTGGCATCCAGGGAAATTGGGTATAAGAAGAAGATTAGAATTTTTTTTCTTATCTGCGCAGGCAAGCCCAGTCAATACTACCACAAAAGGATAGGTTTTTGATTTTTTCATTTTACTATAGTACCATACACTTACCTTGCGCATGATAGTAATGCTTTTTTCTGGTTTTTCTTTTGCCTGCTCTTCTGGGTGCTTGATTTCTTTTTTTGGCTCTTCGCTTATGGAAGAAATCTCTTTCTCCAGAACTTGCTCCAACAATACGAGACTTTTTTTCGGCTCAATATGAGGAGTGATATTTTGACTTTCTTGTTCTTGAATTTTTATTTCTCTCGCAATCTCTTGCATCTTTTCTAAAGGAATAGGCTCTGATCTTACCTTTGTTTGAGCAGGAGACTCTATTATTTCTTCTTGTATTTCTTTTTTTTCTTCCCAAATATCCTTTTCTTCTTGAGGGACAGATTCCTGTTCTTTAAGGATATTGTTCTTCTTTTTCAGATCTTCCTTCATCATGCCAAGCGTTTTCTTTAAAAGAGGTTTTTTGGTCATAGGCCTGGAAGGAACAAATCGAGAAATCGTTTTGGGAATATCCTCAGTGATTTCTACCTCATCTTGAGGATTAGCATCTGGTGTTTGTAATACTTGTGGTGCTTCTTTTGTGGTATCATTTTTTATAGGATTTTCCTGAAACATTTCGCTTTCCAAAAAAGATCGAAAAGAATTTTCGTCCTCTTCTTCTGATTTGATATCTTCCACAGGAATTTGGGGGGAAGCCATGGACTCTTTTTCCTCAGAGTCAGGAATATCCTCTTCATTTTCATGATTTAGAAAAAAACTGTCAAACGTTAAATCTTGACGTACCTCTTCCGAAGGCTCTTTTTCTGTATTCTCTTTCTGAGCGTAAGGAAAATTCTGTGTCGTCTGCTGATGCTTTTCTTCTTGCTCTTCTGGTTCTTGCTGTAAAATTTCCTTGTAAGAAGGTTTTTCTTTATAAAGATAGTTTGATTCTGGTTCTTCTATCTTTATATCTTCTACCTTGATCTTGGACGGAGGCTGTGCAATCAGATTCTTTTTCTCTATATTTTCTTGAGTTTGGGAATTCTCTATTTCAAAAGATTTCAGGGCACTTTCCACATCTGAAAAAATAGGCAAACAGCTTTCCAAACCTAGCATATCGAACAAAACCCTAAATTTTTCGGCTACATTGACAAGCCTTACTCCGCCACCGACGACATTCACTCTATGAGCTATATTAATAAGCAACCCCAAACCAGTACTGTTCAGATACTTTGTCTCACATAAGTCTAAAATTAAGCGACAAATACCTTTGCGATAGTATTCCAATACTTTAGATTCAAAAAGTTGGACGCTTTTTTGATCAATAGGGCCGCAAGGTTTTAGCATCACAATCTCGCCAATACCCTGGCGTTGATAATTTTCATAATGAATGGTAAGTTCCATAATTTTCTTATCTCCCCACAATGCCTAGTATTACAGCATTTTTATCTTTATTTGAATACAATTCTGTTGGAGCAGATGCTATGATTCAATAGCCAGGGCAACGCCACTGGTATTTTATAGATAATTTTTGTATGTAATGCAACTTCTGTAAAAGAGGCATAACCCTGAAATATTCATGACTGTAATATTTTTTTGAGTAAATCTACCATAATCTCTGCTACTTCCCTGTCTTCATGAGGAAGTAAAGTTCTCGGCTCAAGCAATAAACAATTTTTCTGTACCCTTGCAAACACAGGTGGAGTATTCTTCCTCAAAAGGTATTCAATCTTTAGCGTTTTCGGATGCAATTCCAGAGCAACAGCAAAACTGGGGATATCTTGTGTAGGGAAAGAGCCACTACCAGGGCTGCACATAGAAGGTACAACGGAAATATTTTCTCCTGGAAACTCTTTTTTTAAAGCAAAAGCAATTTTGGCTGCTCTTTCCTGAATTTTTTCCAAAGAAGTTGTTAGCATGGCTAAGGCTGGTATCTTTTCAAAATAATTCTCTTTTTGGTAAAGGCGTAAAGTATTTTCCAAAACACATAATGTTATCTTATCTACTCTTAACGCTCTTGCTAAAGGATGTTTACGTATTTTGGAAACCAGATCTTGCTTGCCTGTAATAAAGCCTGCCTGACAGCCTCCTAGCAATTTATCCCCTGAAAAAGAAAGAATATCCACTCCTTTTTTAATGCTTTCTGAAATAATAGGATCTCCCTGCAAGCCCCAGGAAGTAAAGTCCAACATTGCCCCTGAACCAGCGTCTTCTATAAGCAAGATATTTTTTTCTTTCGTCAGGCGCACCAAATCTTCTATAGGTACTGTTTTGCTAAATCCATGTATTTTATAATTGCTTGTATGGACAAACAAAATAGCACCTGTCTGTGCAGAAATAGCATTTTCATAATCTTTGAGATGAGTGCAATTTGTACATCCAACTTCTACTAATTTGCACCCACTTTGTATCAAAATTTCTGGCACTCGAAAAGATCCGCCTATTTCAACTAACTGGCCTCTGCTTACAATTACCTCTTTTCCTTTTGTCAATGCCGACAAAATCAATAATATTGCTCCAGCATTATTGTTTACGACAGTAGCATCCTGAGCTTGGGTCAAAGAGCATACAATATCTTTGATAGCCAGATCTCGAACAGAGCGTTCTCCTGTTTCTCTATCTATTTCCAGTATACAATATCCACTTAGCTCTTTGACCAAAGCAGCGATAGTATTTCCAGGAAGAGCAGCTCTTCCCAATCCTGTATGTAAAATAACGCCAGTGGCATTGATAGCACGAGTGACCTTGAGAGTTAAATTCTCTTGGATTCTTTTTTTCAAATTTTCTAGCAATATAGAATAGGAAATTTCTTCTTTTATCCCTTGCTCTATACTTTCTCTTATATCTTGGAGATAATTACGAATTTCCTGAGTTAAAAACAAAGGCGAACAATCATAGACTTCCTTTAATTCTTTTAAAAGGCGATCTACAGATGGTATCTGTCTAAAAAATTTAGTATTTTGTTCATTCATGGAAAATTTTATAGAATTAAGGATTTACCATTTTATTTTGGATAATATTGAGTATTTGCAATGCTTCTTGCTTCTCTTCCACTAAGCCCAGTACATCATATAAAGCAATCGCTTTCTGCAAGTGGGTTACTGTTTTTTCCAGTTGCTTAGTCTGCAAGTATACCATAGAGAGAGCGATCAGTGTATTGGCCAGCTCTTCTTTTTCTCCAAGCTGAATTTGCATTTCCATATTAGCTCTATAGCATTCTATCGCATTTTCCATTTCTCCTTGCATAGTATATATTTTGCCTAGATTGCTATGAGTCTTGATTAAATTATAGACATCTCCCATAGCTGCAAAAATTTCTTCTGCTCTGGAGAAATAATCTTCTGATACACGATATTCTGCACGGTTGCTATAAAGAAGTCCTAGATTTGTATAGACAGATGCCAGATGTTGCCAGTCACCCATTTTTTCGTAATATTCCAGGGCTTTTTCATAGTTTTTGATAGCATTATCATAATCTTCCATTCGGGCGTATATATGGCCTAAATTGCAATACACAAAAGGTAAAGAAATATGATCTTGCTCTTTCAGATAAAACTGATATACCTTTTCATAGTATACCCTTGCCTGGGGATATTCCTGGAAATTCATGTGGATTAGACCGAGAAGCTGATAGATTTCTCCAAGAGAAAAAGTATCATGGATTTTTTCTGACAGATCTAAAGCTGTTTCCAAATATTTTTTAGCTTCTTCCCAACTTTGTCTTTTTAGCAAACAGTTTCCCAAATTAATACAGGCAATGATTTGGCCGCTAAAGTCGCCCATGTTTGTGCGTGCTTCCAGGCATTCCATGTAATATTTTTGGGCTAAATCATAGTCTTCTTCGCTATCGCATATTAATCCAAGCTTGGCCGTAACTTCTGCTATTCCTTTATTGTCTTGTTTTCTACGATAAAGAGAATTGGCTTCTCCGTAATATTGCAATGCTTTTTCTACAGCAGAGCCTGACCAATAGTTGTCTGCGCATATTGTATACTCTAAAGCCATATTGCTTTCATCATCACAAAGAGCCCAGTAGTCTATCGCCCTGGCATGCTCTTCTATCGCTTTTTCCAATTTTCCCTGCTCCAGAAAAATTTTTCCTGTCAGACGATGAGATTCTGCAAGCAATTCATATTGTTTTTCTTGCAAACTATGTGTTTGTAAGGATTGCAAAAGATCCAAGGCTTTTCGTCTGCTCATAATATAGTTCAATAAAGAGGCAAGGAAAAAATAGTATTCCCCAAAACTCCAGGTAGGAATGCAGATATTATCAAGATTACGAGATGTCTGTACATCGGTAGCAGGGGAATCCTGGAAAAATTCGACAGGCAATTGTCCACTACAATCTTGAAAAATCGCTTTTAACACTGCATCGGCAGTTTCATTCAACAAAGCCCCACCGCTTAGTGATACGATATGCGTTAAAGGAATAAGCTCCTGGCTACTTACCCAGTATACAGGTTTTCCTTTTTTAGCACACTCTGTCAGATGGCCGTAAACAGAACGCCAGCAAAAGTCTCCAGGGAATAAACCAAGTACCAAAATTGCCTGAGACGATTCTATGGATGGAAAAAATTGGATTCCTCTTGGAGAAAGACTGGTATACCTGTTGGCAGTTATGGCCAGGCTATGCTCTTCAAAATTTTCTTGAGAAATTTCTCCATTGATCCAGCAAATAGCATCTGATTTTGCTACTCCATAGTTTTCTAAAGCAAGAGAAAGGCGATTGTCCATTGCTGCTATCCCTACTGTAGAGAAAAGACCAGCCTGGATAAGCATTGCAATTTGCTTATGTACAAACATAGCAGCATTATATTGAAAAATGTCCAGAAAGTCTAATTTTTTACCTTTATTCTGCTGATATAAAATCCGAAAGAATACTTCAGGCGATAAATCTCCTTTCAATATTTCTCCTGTATATTCCAGAAATTCTTTTTGGGTATCTGATAAAGATACAAGTACCTTTACCATCAGATCTTTCCAGCTCATTTCCTGATGTAATTTAGAACCTAATATAATAGTCAGTCCTTTTTCCTGAGCTATCTTCTTCAAATGATTCAAATGAGTTTCTTCCATAGTTATCATTCATTAAAGCTTGTTTTTTAAAACCAACACAGGCATATACGATTCTACGAATTTTTTAAAATAACAAAAAAATCTGAAGTTCTCAAGTAAGTTTTTATATTTTATCTGATTTAGCAATGTTTTGCGTAAAAATTTCTTTGTCGCGTAGCGACTGAGTAATAAAGCCTGGGGATGGATCACCAGGGTAGATTCCAGCCAGAGGGAAAAGCAAACTTTTCCAATATGACATGGATTACTTATTATAACAAAGAGAAATACTCTTTCCAAGCAAAAAGAGAAAACAGTTTGCAAAGAATGATTTTTTTTTGCTTGCTCCAGAGAGATAGATTTGATAGGATTTTAAAAGAAATCAACCAACCTCCTGTTTTCCCCATTGCATCAAGTATTTTTTTAGATAAACAAGGACTTTCTATGAAATATTTATTTTTTTTCTCTTTTTTCTTTTCTTTTTTTGCAAGAGTTTATTCCGATGAAGGCCTTCTCTACCAATATAGAAATGCCTATCGCTTTGTTATGCAGGCAGAAATATATCAATATAAAGATATAAATGCGAAAGAATGGGCATGGAATTTTTTAGAAAAGCATGCTTTCCTAAGCCCAAACAAAACTTTATTTCAGCACTATCAGGATGCCTATGCGTTCGCTATAGAATCAGAAATTCTAGCAAAAGATGAGAAACAGGCGGATATTTGGGCGAAAAAGCTTATCATAAAACAATACAATAAATCTTTAAGACATCATCTGGCCATGGAACTTGAAGAATTTTTGCAGAATTTCACAAACGGAACCCCAGAAGAGATAGGCCAATGGTTACTCCAATTCCTCCAGGCAGAAAGTCCTTTATCCTCTCCTGCCAGTCCCTTCAAGCTATTTATAGAACTTCGAGAATTTTTGAGAGCAAAAGCGGAGTTTGCTATGGATATTCAAAAAGCAGGAGAGATAGCAAACAATTTTATTCAAAAAAGATATTTTTTCAGCGATTCTAAAGATATGTCCAGCCAATATTGGGAAGCTTATGAATATGCCTTGAATAAAAATACTCTGGATCTTTCTGCAGATAAGGCATTCTATTGGGCAAAAAATTTTATTATCAAACGAGGCTCATGCAATCCACGACTCAATCTCAGAAATCAGTACAGCGAGGCTTTCCATTTTGCCTATGATTCCTTACGAATGGATGACATTCAGTCTCGTGCCTGGGCTTTGAATTTTCTTTTGCAAAGAGGGGCTTTTTCTTCTGAGCAGAATATCCTGGAACAATTTAGGGAAGCCTTCAACTTTGCCTATACAGGGGATTTCCTTCCTATCCTCAATACAAAAAATCCCCCTAGAGGAGTCTTTCTATCAGATGAAGCGACAAAATGGGCAGAAAAATTTTTACTCGAAAGAGGAAGGATTTTCCTGCACAAAGATTTGCTAGACCAATATGATCAGTCATCTCTACTAGCCTATTCCCTCCTTGGCCTTCAGCTAGAAAGAGAAGAAGCACTTTCCTGGGCAAAAAAATGGATAGAAAGAACGAAAAAATGACAGCAGTTTTGTGATTGTTTAGAATAGATTGTAGCCGCAGGGTTGCGCCGAAAATGTCATGGCTGCTTAAAAGCCGAACACCAGCGCAATCCCTGCGTTTTTGGCAATACTTAAATGGGCGTATTTTAAGGTTGGGGGATAGTCAAAAGAGAACCACAGATGAACACAGATGGACACAGATAATAAATCTTTTTCATATGTGTCTCTGTGGTTAATGTATAATATAAATTGCTTCCTTGTAAATTATTTGTGTTTATCTGTGTCTATCTGTGGTTCGTTCCCCTAAACATTAAATACGCCCTACTTAAATCATTCTTTTTATTTTGTCTCGCCACATAGAATCAACTGCGCCCGGTCTCTGATGTTTTTTCTAAAATTTGGAGGGCTTCCTCTTCTGTATGGCATAAGGGGATAAAGTCTCTCAAGCCTAGCATATCCCATAGATCACCTATTTTTTCAGGCAGACCAACAAACACCGTTTTGCCTCCTTTTTCAGCCAGCTTTTCTGCCTCCTTTAACTTGACAATGTTAAATTCCACATATTGGCTAACAATGACTTATAGCGAAAATTGCATTTAATTCGTTCTCTTAGTCTTAGTCTTAGTCTTAGTCTTAGTCTTAGTCTTAATCTTAATCTTAATCTTAATCGTTATCGTTATCGTTATCTTAATCTTTTTTTGATAACGATTAAGATTAAGATAATGAATTAATGCCTAAATCTTTCGTAAGCTCTTGCTAATCAATAATCCAGATTTAACATTGTCAAATTAAGAGCATTCCAAAAGAGGCTAAAGCAGAGCCCATCTTAAAGTTACTAAACACCACAATAGGTTAAAAATCGCATAGAGAATTTTCTCGGAAAATATACTCTGGAGCATTGCCTATTTCTGAGACATAGATGAAATTTCCTAAGCTATCCCTGACTATATAATGATCTTGTTTCTTTTCTACCATAAAACGCTGGCTTAGTATACCATAGAGTACAACATCGATCACTCGCCTGGTATTGTCGCTGAGTTGGCTGGAATAAGAAGAAAGTGTAAGATGCTTTATTTCGTTGCTTTTATTCTTGTCGCATACATAATAGACATTGGTAGCCAAGTAAGCTTTTCTTGTCTGGTAATCGCTGAACATGATGCCATGGATAGAAGTTCCATTGTTTCTGGAACTTTGCGTTATGAAAGCATGAGAAGAAATGGCGAATTTGTATCGTATTGTTCTTCCTTGCACAGGGATAATCATCTTGAACTGCTTCCCTTTTATATCTAAGGATACAGGCCTTACCTTAGGAAAGCTTTCATGATAGGAAGGAAAATCTTTCATGGAACGAACGCTGAGAAAGGATTTGGGAGTAGAGGCAAGACCTGATATTATGTAGGAGTTGCTGGAGTCCTTTTCTATTTGAATCTCATAAATATCCTTTGTGTTTTGTCTTATATCAATATTAAGATTTTTATTTATAGTAGAAGTCTCTCTGGCAACCAGCTCGTAGAGAAGGACATCCAATATGAATTGGACATGGATTTCTTCAGAGAGAAATTCGAACTCTTTCAGATCATAGCGAAGTTTTTTTTCTTTATGGGAATATTCATGAAATTGGTTCCTTTTATCTTTTTCTGCGAGCACAAGGCAGGTTTTTTGACTCTGCTCATCATAAATCGCAAGGTTTCCTAAAGATACTTCTCTGTTTTTTATTATGGGTATAGGGTTGCTGCCTAAAGCGACTTTGTAGAAACGATATTCTTGTGTGCCAGCAGAAGTTCTATAACTGTGCTGAAGTGTAAATATTTTTCCTGTGATCTGGAATGGATTGGAAAATTGTGCCATTATAGTGCTGATGAAGAAAAAAACCGTTGCAAAAAGAATAGGCTTTTTCATTTTTTTAGCGTTAACAACGCCCTCAATATTTTTTTAAAATGCTTTTAACAGATTACTATATCCAATCTTACCCAAAAAAGCAAAATTATTTCTTTTGGCTAATTTTTTTTTGTCAGAAATAGCCATTGAAAAACGCTATATAAATAACAAGACGATGTCTGATGTTTGATGTGTTTGAAAAAAGGTAAAAAAAAATGAGTACAAATAAAGGAACCTGGGCTGCATGGGTAGAGCAATACTATACTCTCTTGCTATCGCGCGTTCATGCTCTTTTCCAGAATAGTCCAGAACGTTCCATAGACTTTTTGCATGAGCTGCTCCTGGAGCTTCAAAGAAAATGGGAGGAGATAGAAAACCCCCTTGCCTGGATTTCTTGTACCATGCGATACAGGATTGCAGATTATTGGAAGAAAGCCAGCGAAAGCCTGCCAGAAGACCTGACAGACACCAAAAATGATACGCCAGAGCTACAGGAAGAGATAAAGGAGGCCATGGATCGCCTTCCTGGTTCCTTAAAAAATGTACTTACCTTATTTCTGGAAGGGAACAGTATTGTAGAAATCGCCCAAATGACAAATCTTTCTGATGATGCTATATACCAAAGACTTAGCCGCGCAAGAAAAGAATTGAAAAAAAATTTAGGAGGCAATGAATGAAAAAAAGCTGTAAAGACTTCCAGATAGCGATGCTGGCCTCTCAATTCAGCGATGAACTGAGAGATCATATCGTGGTTTGCCCTGGTTGTTGGGAAGCCTTTATGAACATTGGACTGGAATGCGATATGAGCAAGGATATGCTCATTAAAAGTAAAAAAAAATTGTTATATAAAGCACAAGAAATAGAAAATCCAGGAGAAAAAATCATGGAAAATTTTCATCTTTTAAGCTCTTTGTCTTTTAGTCCCAATGCTAAAAAAGTATTTTTAGACTATTTTGCCCGTCTGGAAAGCTGTAAATCTTCTCATTCCAGTACCTGGCAGGAAATATTAGGACAGATGGAAGATTTTGTCTATAACTCTTTAAAAAGAAAAATTCAGGAAAGTAAGGAATCTCAGGACACTGTCAATGCAGAAATGATGATGACGGTTCTTCACGAATTGGGAGAACCAGAGGATTTTCTTAAAACCATAGGAAAATCGGCCCCTGCAAAAACAAGACGTTTGTATCGCTCTAAAGAAGATAAGCTCATTGCTGGAGTGTGCGGAGGGCTAGGAGAATATTTTCGTATCGACCCGCTTCTTTTTAGAATCCTTTTTGTTGCTTTTTTCTTTTCTGGTGGATGGACATTGCCACTCTATATCATTTTATGGATATTTCTCCCCTGGAAGCCAGAGCCAGTCCTTTCTGGAAAGGCCAAAACCGAAGTACCTTCAGCTCCTGGCTGTCGATTTCCCTTTGTTCGCAAATTTGCCTTATGGCTCGTTGTCTTCTTTCTGTTTCTAGTTGTTTATATTCCTGTCTTATTGGGTCTTGGTTTTGTATCCATAATCAGTGCCATTTCCCTTTTCAGCCCTATTATAGGAGATGAGATTTTTTCCCTCTCTCTGGCACAATTTGGAGTTACTGGTCTGGTAGGGGGTAGTGCTGTTTCTCTGCTTTTCTTCTCTTTGTTTTTGCTTGTGGTATCTTTTATCAGCCGTTTGCACTTCAAGAAAAATTTTCTAGGAAAAAATCTACAGGCTATTGTGGTAGTTCTTGTTATTATGAGCATTTTCAGCTTTCTGGTTTGTGCTGGTATACTGATCAATGAGCATAAAGTGGACAGTACGATTTGCTCCACCAGAGAATATGCCCTGGCAGAAGGAGAAACTACCTTGAAGCTAGACAAAAGCGAATGGGGAAAAATGATAGGAGGCGATATTCCTGTGCAGTTGTTTGCTGTCCAGGGCCAGGCCAATGTTAAACAGATTATAGTCTCTGCTACCTTACATGCACGCGGTCGCACCATAAACCTGGCAAGCCAGAATGCTTCGCAGATTCATGTAAGCTGGCCTGAAAAAGGAAAAGGATATTTACCTGCTTTTGGCAAAAAAGATAAAACCTATCGCTTTGAATCTGTAGAAATCGCTCTTATCATACCAGAAAACATGAATCTGGAACTTCAGGATTGGAGTCTTAGAACCCATATTGAGGGAATCAAGCAGGCCAATCTTTCCCTGAAAAAAAGCTCAGCCAGACTATTTCTGAAAAATTTACAATTGAAGAATCTACAACTTCATAATGATAAAGGTTTTATAGAGGGAGATAACATTGCTTATGAAAGCTTCAGCTTAGAAAATCATACAGGTCATATCAGCTTAAGCAACCTAAAAGGCGATACCTGGAATATAAAAAATACAAGAGGGAACATAAATGCTACAGACATAACAACAACATTAGACATACAAACAGAACATGGCATGATAAAACTAAAAATTCGAGGCTATGATCTTTCCAGGAAAAACAATATACAAGGGCAGCATAGCTATGTGTCTCTTAGCTTCCTAAAAGATTCTGTTCCTGACTATAAGATCTACAATAACAAAAGCCATATAAACAATCGCCTGAAAAAACAGGAAAAGCAAGAAGACTCTCTCTATACCATCAAAATGGATAAAAGCAGTCTCCATCTCGATGAATGGGAAATAGACTAGTCAATTAGTCACTTACGATGGAAATCTCGTGCAAAAATGTAAAGATTTTTCACCGCAGAGACGCGGAGAACGCAGAGAAATCTTTATAATTTAGGACAATCCGCTTGATTCCATTCTTGAGAAATGGTACATTGAAATTGATCAACAGCCCAACGGTCCATCCGCCAAGTTTCAGTAAGTCAATAACTGGGCGGGCGTATTTAATGTTTAGGGGAACGAACCACAGATAGACACAGATAAACACAAATAATTTACAAGGAAGCAATTTATATTATACATTAACCACAGAGACACATATGAAAAAGATTTATTATCTGTGTCCATCAGTGTTCATCTGTGGTTCTCTTTTGGCTATCCCCCAACCTTAAAATACGCCCTAACTGGGCTTGGTGAATTGACTGGAGAGATTCAACAGCCTTGATCTCAAGCACAACGGCTTTCTCGACAAGAAAATCTATACGGTAGCCACAGTCCAGTCTCACGCCCTTATAGCTCACTCAGTTATTTCTTTCATTTCTCTGCGTACTCCGTGCCTCTGCGGTGAATTCTAAAAATATGGATCCCCCCCGAACTACTGTATGCGCCCCGATTAGAATTGGAAGCTTTGAAACAAGACGTTCGAAATGCCCCTGTGTAGTCTGGGTAAGCGATGGAGCGCGAAATGCAGCTTACCCATCACGAAGGCCTTTCTTCTCGTATGGTAATTCAGGCTGGCAAGCTTCAAGGGAATTGCCTACCATTTTTTTCTCCCAATAAGGATTTTGGGCTTCCTGGGGGTAAGGAAGAAAAATTTTATCCCATAGATGGTAGATTTGAGGATAGTATAATCCCCTGTTCTTTTCTTCGTATTTCCAAATTCCTGGCTTGGCTTGAGACAATAGAGAAGATATATCTTCGTCCTGCACAGGATAATCTCCATAAAAAACAAGCCAGCAGCATTGGGGGGAAAAGCGAAATAAAGGAGAAACAGCAGAAAAAGGAAAAGGAAATTCACAAGCCAGGGGAAGGCAAAATGTATTGTTTAGGCAAAAGGCTTCATTCGATACAATGACAGTGTTCTTTGTATATTTTTTAGCTAAAACAAGATTTTGAGAGAGAAATTTTGTATTCTTCTGAGTTACAAAAGCCATACCTAAAGGCAGTCTCTTCCAGGCATTTTCCATCCATTCCACTATCCATGGCAAAACCCATTCGATTTTTTTTTCTTTTTCATCGAGAGTAGTAAGCACCTCATGTTCTGGCGAAAGTGGACATTCCTTTTGTAGCCATATTTTAGGGATATAGGCACTTTTATTTCCTTCTACCAGGATAAGGTCATAATAGCCAGGTAAGATTCTTAGCAGATTTTCCAGGAGATTTTGCTCCTGAAAGCGATAGAGTGCCTGCTTTCCATCATGAAAGAGAACATCTGCCTTGGCTTGATAAAAACGATAGCTATCTTTTCCTGGAGTGTCCAGATCTATAGGCCTACAGTGCCTTTTGAGTACAAGGACTTTCCAGAAACGAGCCACAAGGTGGGGTATAAGAGACTCTATTAAAGTGGTTTTCCCTGATTTGCTTGGGCCGCTGATGCCCAATGTTAAAGGCCACAATGATGCCATCGCAAAAATCCTTTTCGTAAAATGCCTGCTTGTATGATAATGATGGGCCTCTTGCAATTGGAAAAGACGCAGGGATTGCTCTGGCATTGGGCTTTTGAGCAGACATGGCTTTTTCGGCGCAACCCTGCGGCTACAATGTACTACTGATAAATAACATGTATGCCGTACTTGTTATATTTTTTATTTTTGCAAGGGGTTCTTCTGGAAAAATTCTTCCAGTTGTTTTGCGTCCAGGGTGTTGGCTTCCAACAAAAAGGAGCTGAGAATTTTCAGGGTTTCGACATTTTGTTTGATTAGCTTCTGGCATCTTTTATATTGCTGAGAAATGATATTCTGTACCTCACTGTCAATCGCATTTTTGCTTCGCAGAGAAAGATTTCTAGTGCAATCTGTAGGATTTTTGGGGCTTCGTATTTTCCTATAGTTGATAGATTCTATGTGGGCTCCCATGCCATATATCTCTACCATATCTCTTGCTATGTCTGTGCTTTGTTCCAGATCAAGCATGCAAATGGTCGAGGTGTCGTTCAAGATCACTTCTTCTGCTATTTTTCCAGCAAGATGCAGGCAAATCCTATCGTGAAGAGCTTCTTTGCTCAGAATCACCCTTCGATATCCTGTGTCCACGACATTATAATCAGGTAAATATACATCTTCTGCAATGATGGAAATGCTTGTAATGTGCTCTATTGCATTGAGCAAGCGAGAGACGATGCAATGTCCTGCTTCATGTATAGAAATCCTCCACTTATCTTCCTGGGACAATTCTCCTTTGTTTTCATACTTGGCAATTTTTCCAAGAGCATCCAGTATATCCTTTTTGGCAATTTCCTGTCGATTTCCCAGGATCACCTTTCTATGCAAAAAACGACATAAAGCATAAAGATGATCTACGGAAAATTTGATTCCATTTTCCATAGTCAGATAGCTTGAGGTGATTTGGGTAATTTCGTCTATTTGTGCTGATGACAGAGGGAGAAAAAACTTTTTCTTGTAAAGCTCCAAAATGGCTTTGCGTTCTTCACGGTTTGGATACCCAAAAGGAATATGGAGTTCGAATCTTCCTGGTCTAAGCAAAGCAGGGTCGAGGGTAGACAAAAAATTGGTCGTCCCCACGATAAAAACCATCTCTTCTTTGCGGATCTGACCCATCTGCCGTACCATTTCTTTTAGCATGGAATATTCCAGCCCACTGGATTGATAGGATTTAGCAGAGGCAAGCGCATCCAGTTTATCGAAAATAACCATCGAGGGAGCACAATGCCTTGCTTTATAAAAAATGCTTTGAAGATAGTTTTTTCCCTGCTTTTCCCATTGCATCTTGAGCTCAGGACACGAAACAACGCTATACACAGCATCAAGAGATGATGCCAATGCTTTAGCGATATATATCTTTCCTGTTCCAGAAGGCCCAGAAAAAAGCATGCCTTTAGGGATCACACGTTCTATTTCTTTTACTTGAGCTAGATTGCTTGTCTCATCTTTTTTATAAAAAGGCTGGATGACTTCTTCTTGTAAAGTCTTTTTGATTTCATGGTATCCAGCAATATCGTTTTCGAGAGATATATGCGAAGTCTCAAAATCACAGCAAGAGTGCATCTCTCGTAGCTCAGTGTATATCTTTTGGCTTTCTGAAAAATATTCTTCTGGCAAAGAACTTATATGTTCTATGCTCTTTCTGATTTGTAAGGGATTTAAACCAGAAACATATTTGTAAAGAGGGACAATTTCCAGGCAGTTTGATGTCCATTTTTTTGCCTCTTGTGTCAGGATCAGCTTACGCAGAGAATGTCTCGGAATACCAAAAATTTCTTTCCTGGCACAAAAAAAAGAAGAAAAATGGGATGGAACAGAAAAACCGTGTTCATGAAAGCCGAGTAAAATAACATTAGAAAATTTTTGGAGTACAGTGATAAGGGAATAAACATCCATCAGGGATTTTTTTTCTATTGTTTCTAGCAAAAGGTCCAGATTAGGAATAGCAAAAATATTCTTTTTCTTTCTGGACGGATTGTTCTGTTCCAATTGCTTTTCTATCCAATTCGTAGCATCTTTTATGCTTGTAGAATGCAGGATTTCCATAGTAGGTATATCCACACAAACAGGATATTCTTCTTTTTTTTCCAATCTTTTTTTTATTTTTTGAAATACTATATTCATAATATCCCGATTGCACGCAACCAGAACAGAGACACCCTGGCATAGTTTTCTCTCTATCCAATCCAACTCATCGCAATAAGAGATTTCTATGGCATCTTCCCAAGAGATTTTCTGAGGTAAATTTTGTATGGGAACTTTACAGTCTTCATCCTCATGTATCTCTTCCATTTTCTGTGTGTTATGTCTTTTTTTCATTTTTTTCTCCCATACAAAAGCAAAATGGATATTTGTAAAAAAATACCTGATTCTATTTTTCCTGGATATGAAGATTTTTTAAAAAAATCCTGATTTTTTCTATAGAGATAGCAAACCCTATTGCATTGGAATTCCCCTCAATAAAACTGGCGATTCCAATCATCTGTCCCTGAGAATTCAAAACTGGGCCTCCAGAATTGCCTGGATTAATCGCCGCGTCTGTTTGTATATTCTCTCCACGGATGGCACTCAGAGTCCCTCTTGTCAAGGACCATCGATAGCCCTTAGGATGCCCAATGACAAAAACATCTTCCCCTACCTGAATTTTAGAAGACAAAGCAAAGGGAATAGGAACAAGTTCCTGGATATTTATAGGATCAGGAATTTGCATAATGGCAAGATCATCACTCTTGTCTATACGAAGAACTTCTGCCTTGAAAGTTTTTCCATTTTTTAGCTCGATCTCTGCAAACAAAACATCTTCTACAACATGGGCATTGCTAAGAATAAAATATTTTTTTCTCCAAAGAACAATCACTCCACTGCCAGTAACAGAAGAAACCTTATTTTCTTCCTGAACGCTGCTTTTGATTAATACAACACCCTGAGCATAGCGTTCAAAAATTTGAGAAGCTGTCATTTTCGATGTAACAGTGTTTTTGGTATCAGGCAGACGCGAAGGGAGATAAGAGATCAAACCGAACAACAAAAGTATTGTAGTGATAGCAAAAACGGCAATCCAGAATTCGGAAGAGAAGAGCAAGGGATATTTTTTTCTTCTGATTTGCCTGGTTTCTCTCCTCCTTGCTTCTCTTAAAATTTCGTCGAACATACCGTCTATTTCCGCTATACTATGGCATCTTTCCTCTGGATTGTGCCTGAGCATTTTTAAAATCAAAAGTGCTGTTTTTTTCTGGACACCTGATTGGTATACCCTGGGATGCAATACTTCATAAGGCTCTGAATTTGTTATTTTGTCAAGGCTTACAGGATAATTTCCTGTAAGCATAAAATACATAAGCACTCCAAGAGAATAAACATCGCTTCTAAAAGAAAGCTTTTCTCCCCGAAGTTGCTCTGGAGACATAAAAACATAGCTACTGCTCTTCATCGGGAAACGTAGGGTGGTTTGCTCTCCTTTTATCAAAACAGTGCGCACCAAGCCTAAATCGCATATCTTTACAGTTTCCCCATGTATCATGATGTTCTCTGGGTTGATATCACGATGGACCAGATTTTTATGCCATAAATACTGCAATGCAGAAAAAATAGGTGCAGTGATTGCCAATACTTCATTTTCTTCTAATGCTACTCTCCCCTTCATATACTGCGCAAGAGTGATCCCAGGGAAATACTCCATTACGATATAGTATACATTTCCATTTCGTCCAGAATCAAACGCCTTGATGATATTAGGATGATCCAGCTTCCCTAGTGTATAAGTTTCTCGAAGAAAATGGCCTATAGAAGAGTCCACCCTGGGATTGAGTATTTTAATAGCAACGATTCGATCCATAGAATGCTGGCGTGCTTTATACACACTACCCGATTTCCCTTCGCCCAATACATCGAGGATAGTATATCCGCTAATCATATTGCTGAGTATATCTTCAGAAATATATCCTTCTTGTATTAATGTTTCTCTGAAGTATCTACAGGTACCTTCTTCACGAGATTTCTGGTAATGCAGGATCGCTTCCTCTAAAACCTGGGCAGAGATTCTCCCTGTGCTTTCCAAAAAATCCTGTATAATCAAATCTTCGTGCGACGCTATATTTTTTTCCATAGTTTTACATTAAAAACGAAGCATTGTTTCCAGGCGGACAATAAACGTGTTTTGTTTTCCACGAACGCCTGTTTCGTCAAAAATATCTTTTAAATAGCGGGAGTTCATTAAAACGCCAGCAGAGAGAGCAAAAACAAGATCAGGGCTGTATTCCCAGATAAGACGGATGTCCACTTCATCCCCCATTCTACGGCTTCTTCCTGGGGCAGCATCAATAGCATGAAAATAGGCATAAAGGACTTCCAATCTCATTTCTTCTTTTACAAGGGGATACAGATGAACGCCTGTTTTAAATTTGATAGCCCAGTAATTAGAATCTACGTCCAGGCCATAGTCATTTTCTTCTACAATCAATGTGCTGTCAATGTCTTCATAAGTCACAAGATCATTGTTTTTCTTTCTATCGGGATCATTGTCGTCTCCAGAGATATACCAGAACGATATATCGACAAAAGGCTTATACTTGCTTTCCTCATAGCTGAAACGTGTTCCCAGATAAGCACCAAAAGCAAGATGATCCTGGTCTTTCGTGTTGGAAAAAGGTGGTTTTCCATTATGGCTGTAGTGCCCAAATTGAAATAGTGCTTCTCCATACAATTCTACCAGATAAATAGAAGGATTTTCACTGAAAAAATAGTCAAAGCTAAACCCTAATGTCCACAATGGCTTACTGTTGTCGCCTTGAATCGCAGCAAAAAGTATATTAAAAAAACGTCCTAGAGTTACAGCACTTTTTCCCTCTTCCTGAACGCTTTTGGGCAAATAGAAATCGATATTCAAACCTGCGATGGTTTCATCTTGACGAGCAAAGCTATTTTCGCTTGTTGTCATATAAAATGCGTCTATGTAAAGCTCTAGCATATTAATAGGCTGGTATGTTGCTAAAAAGCCTATTGCATTGGTATCAGGCTGAGAAGAAAAAGGAGACTCTGCTTCTCCCAGGTTTAAAAAAAAGGATTGTCCATCTGCCCGAAGTGCATATTTATGGGGAATGATTCCGCCTTTGAAAGTCAAGCCATCAAGTATAAATTCGTTCACCTGCAAATAGGCTTTTTCTATTTCCCATTGCCATTGGTTTCCAGCCAGACGGTTGGATGTATATAAATCGCCAGCAGTCGTGTGTATCCATTGCCCACCACGATTTTCATTTTTCAATTCCAAAAATCCCTTGATATTTTTCTCCAGGACGATTTCCATTTGTAGAGAAACACGGGGATCGAAAAAATCCTCATCCCTATTTGTGCTGTTTATTCCTAAAGAGGAATCACTAAAGAGATCATCACGATAGTTATAAGAGAAGCCCAGGGTTCCAGAAAGAGTAATGTATCGCGTACTACGGTCTTCCCTGATCTGTACCTGTTTATCCACAAAAGTATTTTGAGTTTCTTTAGCAGGCATTTCCAACGGAGGAACAGAAGGCTTTTGTTGGAGTGCTTCCGACGGTTTTTCTTGGCTGACCTGTTCTTTTTTTTCCTCTTTTATAATTGTTTTCATTTCAGAGGGAGGTGCTTGATTTCCCTTTTCCTTTTTTCCTGTATCCTCTAAATCAAAATCCGAAATGTCCAATTCCTGAGCCATGAGAAAAACCAATGGACAAAGGAAAAGCAATATTATAAGAAAAAAAAACTTCCTAACCATTGTTATTTCCTAAAAAACGACTAAAATATGATGAGCTAAAGTTGCAAAAAAAAAATGCAACAACAGCCAGATGGAACAGACCTGCCTTGCAGGGCTGCCTCATCCAGCACACATGAAATATTAAAATATCAATAATACTGGTTCTAACAGAATCTGTGGTATGTATAGTCTATAAAAAAATAAGGCTGAATACCGCCTGCTGGAGCAGATGCT
>CALKWO010000347.1 GCA_938003875.1 uncultured bacterium | reverse complement strand
TGGTGTTTGGCTTTTTTGTATACATGGTCTTTTTCGGCGCAACCCTGCGGCTACAATTTATGGAAAGACGCAGGGATTGCGCTGGTGTTTGGCTTTTTTGTATACATGGTCTTTTTCGGCGCAACCCTGCGGCTACATTCTTGGGTTTCGGATGATACTGGTTTAGTCTGTTGTAAAGCCTGTGATTCCTATTTCTTGGGCTATTTTGCAGACTTTTGACCAGGGGCCTTTTCCTTTTTTATGGTTTTTTTTCCAATCTTTGCATTTGTCAGGTTGTTCCTTTTGATAGTAGGTCAGTACTTCCTTTTGGAATTCTTTGGGATCTAGGGTGGCGATCTTGAGTTTTTCCGGGCTGTAAAGATATTCTAGTTTGGCAGAGTCGTCTTTTGCTGTCCATTGCTGCATGGCTTGCTCTAACGGAGATAGGGCTGCGAAGGCTGCCTGTTTTTGTGCTTGCGCCTGTTGTTCTTCTTGTTTTTTTTGGGCTGCCTGGGCCATGCTCTGGTTGTCCTGCCATCGTTTTTGGATTTGCTTTTGCGCTAAGGGGATTTCCTCTTGCAAATTTTTAGGATAGACCTGGTCTATGCTTTTTAAGGGTACTTGCGAGTTGTTTTTAAACCAACTGTGATCTGGATAATCGTATTGGTTCTGGTCATCTCCTCGCCACAAGAGCATTTTTTGGATTTCTTCTGTGAAGTCTATGCCCTCGGTGTATCTTTGGATTTCTGCAAGACAGGCATGGATGTCCTGGAATTCTTGCGGTTTCTGCTTGCCACGATACAATTGCGCTTTATCAGGGCAAATCTTGATGCTCAAGGGTTGAATATGCACAGAGCCTGCACCAACAGACTTTCCTCCGCCGATTTTATGGCAAAGCCCTGGTGACAAAAAAAGGCTGCGCATAAAGCAGGCAAGCTGTGCGGAATTCAGATTTTCGAAACTAACGCTAAAGGTAAAGCGACAATTCGGAGGCAAAGGATACAAAGGCGTTTGCATTTTGCCTGCGCCCGCTTTCCGTAGACTGGAAATGGAGTTTGCTTTTGGCTGATGGTGGTAGAGCTTCCTTTGCTTTGTTGCGTCATGGTAGAAGGCTGTATGCGTTTTCTTCGGACTCCCCAGTACTGTAGTGATACAGCTCAGTTTGTCTACTGTGATGTTTGGCACAGAGCTTTGGATATCTATCACGGCATCGGAGAAATAGATATTCCCTTTGAAATTTTTATCAGGATTGCTTGTATCCATATCGCCAAAAATCGCTTTGCATGCAGTATTCGAGCCAGTGAGTAGCTCGTATAATGTCCAAATCACCCCTTTGAGGCTTGCTCCTGGAATCAACGGCAGTTTGTTCTCTGGGTTGTGCATGAAGGATTTTTCATTATTCTCCTTATATTCCTGCGCCTGCTCTGGATTCTTTCTGCCTCCTATTACCAACGGGGTCAGCGTCAGGATTTCCGCTTGTATCATACCAGAAATCCCCTGGAATCTCTCGTGTTGTTGCTTGTTTTTGAGCTTTTGCTCTACATCAGAAGGCAAAACAACGAGGCGATATGGGTTGTTTTCTTGCTTGCTTACTGGCATTTTAGTCCCTTTCCTTAGTATTTGCATTCTCGATAGAAGCATGCCTCCAGAATTCCCTTGCCTGCGTTTTTTTATTGCGATATTCATAGATTTGGAATGCCATTGTCTTATTTTTGTTTTCTAATATGGGCGGCCTCAATCTATCGGCTATGATCTGGCGTGGCTTTTCTTCGAGATTTTGCAGCATTTCCGACGCATCCTTTGCCTTTACTGGAATCTGGCTATCTTCGCCCAAATACACAAAGCGGAAAAGATTGCCTTGCAGCCTTCGCCATTTTAGCTCGCCTTGCCTGTGAAAGAGCCATCCTTGTTCCTGGTGCTGCCAGTCCATCAGTCGATCCTCAGGACAAAGCTTCCTGGGAGCAATGGAGCCACTGGTCATGAGAGACATAAATATAGCATCTTGTGGCATACGATAGGCGATGTCCTGAAAGATTTTCTGGGCTTCCTGGTAGTTTTCGGCATCCAGGTGCCATAGTACCTTGCTGCTCATCGGTCGTCTCCTTAGATTTTGCCATTATTATAGTAGTGTTTTTGGATCTCGTTGCGCTCTGGATTCCTGTCGAGATACCCTGCAAGGACACCAGAAATACTGGAAGCCACCTTGAAAAATTCTTCTACATGGATTTTTAGACCATGCCGTATGCCTTTGCTTTCCCATGTACCAGAAAGCGGAACGCTTTGCACCCTGGGCTTGTCGAATCCGTAAAGTTCCTTTTCGCTGGAATCCTTCTCCAGTAAGGATATATCGGATATACCTGTGAATTCGGGCTTCTTGCCGATTTCCTGGTATTCTATGGATTCGATTTTGGCCTTGATTTTTCCTAAGCCACGAGAGCTTGCCATACCGATGCGGATATTGCTTTCGCAAAGATCGGACAGAGCAAAGCAGAGAAGCTCAAGCTGCCACATTTCAAAATTGGTCAGCCTGATCTGGGTGGCAAAATTCCCCTGGGTGATGACCTCAAAGTCGTATTTGGCTCCAGGCTTTGTGGCACCTGTAAAGCGGTCAATTCCAACTCCATCACGAATGTGGGGCTTGGGAGCTTCGCCCTGTGCGTAAGCATCGTCTATAAAGCATCTGCCTTTAAAATTCAAAGAGCCAAACATGCGGCAGGCAGGACAAGATGCCTTGTAGTGGGCATAGGGATGGTCGCCTTCATTTTTTTTGCTCCAATGCTCATTCTTTCTGAAAATAAAGCCACAAGACAAATACGGGAAATTCTCTTTCGTAATATCTTTTTCCTTAATATCGAATGGCTCGCAGACAGAGTATCGCTGTAGAGTTCGGCATATTTTTTCGCAATGGCTGCGGATTACGCCTTTCAGGGAAGAGCCTGGCAGATAGACTTCTTTCTGGTTGTTTCTATAGGTTGTAACAAAGGCCATATCCGTGCCCAGGCCTACGGAGCTAGATTTTATAAGAACAGGGCCATCTGGAGAAATCGTTAGATTGACGATCAGTTCGTTTAGGATTCTTTTGAGCATGTTGTACCTCACTTCTATGCAATGATTTTGTCTATTTTTTCCTGGAAAAATTCGTCCACATTGTTTTCTCTCTTCATTTCTCCCTTGAGAAGATAAGCCTTGCGCTCGTCTACCCTGGATAAATCAATATGGGATACGGATATGTCTTCGATGACAGCATGGCCCAATCCTCGCGTGGTCTTGCCTCCGATGCGAATGCCAGCATGCTTCCATTCCAGTATCCCCAGGGCGATCAAGCCCATTTCTTGCTCTGTCACTTCCTGAGCTTCCATAGAAATCGCATATTTCAAGCCTGTGTTGGCAACATCGTAGTCATATTTTACCGAGTCCATCGAAGTTCCAGAGTCTCTGTTGATTCCAACCCCATCCCTTTTGGAGAGAACGAAGTCTTCTGCATTGTTTATAAAAGCATCGTCTATATAAAGCCTGCCTGCTGTTAAGGGAGAGCCAAAGAGCTGGCAGACAGAGCAGCAGTTTTGTTCAATCAGGCTTATGTCATCTCCATTGCTTTCCTGGTATTGCTTGTTTGCTTCATGGTAGGTTTTATTTTCTTTTGCCACTCCCCCGCCGATACAAGACTTTGTTGAGTAAAGACCATTTTGCAAACCACATGCCCATATCTTTTCCATCCGAAGAGCACTCACAAGCCTTTCGACTGTAGAGCGGAAGATTCCTTTTATAGAAGAGCCTGGCAAAAAGGGCATATTGTTTGGATCTGTCATGATGCCATTGTCGCTCCCAGCTTCGCCTTCCATGCCGCTTCCTAAATGAAACGCCGTCACAAAACGAATCTTCATTTCGATTTTGAGACGATAGTAAACGCTTTCTTTGCTAAAAATATTCATCATTTTCCCTCTCTTTTTAAATATATGATTTCGCTATACAGAGTCTCTGCCAATATTCTTTGCCATTCGATCAATTCTTTGGGAGATATGTCTACCTGGATTTCCTGTTTTATCTGCTTGAGAAAGGCCTCATCGTTGCTGATTTCAGATGCTTTGTCCCAAAAAATTCTTTTGGCTTCATCTCGTTTTTTTTCTGCTTTTTTCTTTTGGTTTATAGCCAGAAACCTCGCTGTTGTTGCATTTTCCTCCATAACCAAAGCATCCAGAAACTGACGAACCTGGCTTTTGGCCAGATTTTCGATGCTAAAATCCCGCTTTTTATCGAGAGAAAGGCTGGCTTCGATTTCCCCTGCAATTTCTTTTGCTCTGGCATAGACCCAATCTTCGATTATGTAAAATTGCTTATCCATGTCTAATTTTCCTTTTTAGGATTGGTATAGAGAAATTCTGCCACAAAGATTTTGACCCAGTGGCGGCAAAGGGCAAGACGAATTTCCCCCTTAGCGGGTATCTCTTCTTTGGACTGGCTTTCCTTTTTTTCTTTCAGCTTTTTTTCGATCTCTTGCAAAATACCATCAGAGAGTTTATCTATTTTTTCCATAACCGCAACGAGCTTTGGCCCCAGTTGTTTCCACTCTTTATGCCTTCCTGTCTGGGACTTGATGAAGTTCAAGACTTCGCTAAAGCGTTGTGTGGAATTGACTACATTCTGTATGCTACGAATCTGTGTTGGATTGATTTTAGAAACACTGGCGCAATCGGCAGCCTCTTTTGCCAGCTTCAAAAAATCTTCGCAGTCCACTGTTTTATTGATTATTTTAATCGAGGTTAAGGTTATCATTTTAAGCTCCTGATTTTGGGTCTATTACAATAGAATCATTGATACGAACTTTGCCGAATCCTTCGATTCGCCTTTCGCCTATTCCTTTTTCTTCGATTTCTTCGATGAATCGGGCAAAGGCTGCCTCTTCTTTCAGGGATTCCTCTTTTTGGAACAGAAAAACCGATCCTAAGTCTATAGCGATGTCTTCCATTTTGGGCAAGCCCTGGATGACGTTCCATCCTCGAATTGCCGAAGTGCTATTCTGGGATGCCTTCCAATTTAGCACGCTTCCTTTCCATACAAACCTGCAAGTAAGACGAAGGAATTCATCCAGCAGAATCACAGGAGAAAGGCAATGTAGCGTAAACAGATCTTTGTCTGGCAACGATTTTCTGGCGATTTCAGGCTTTTTTTCCTCCAGAGACATTTTGCCCCATCCTTTTCCTCTGGTTCTGGCTTTTCCCAGGAGGATCTGGTGCTGTTTACAAAGCTCTTTCAGAAGAAAATAGCTTTGGTCGGAAAGAAGACCATAGCCACAAAAATCCGTTACCTTGCGTTTCTCCTGGCTTTTGTATTCCATGAGCATTTCCCTGAAAAGAGCATGAGGCAAGGCTGTGTCTGTTTTGGAATGGATTGCTGTATGCGTTGTATAGCGTATCTGCCAGTTTTCTTTTTCTGGGCCAAGATAGCCAGAGAACGGCTTTAGATCATTCCCACAATCCTTTCGATGGCATTGCATAGGAGGCAATGGCTCTATTAAATCGAGGGCATAGGATTGGATATCGTGTTCTTTTCCCTTGCGCTTACAAGCCATTGTCGTTTTAGGGGCAAATTTTCCAGGCTCACCGTTTTTATCCGTCAGAAATAGAAAGGGAAACTGGTTTTCCTGCAAGAAGATAGAATCGAAATTCTGGTCTTTTCCTATAGCACTAAGATAAAGATTGGCAAGCGCACCGCGGATCATGCTTCCTGGCAAAATAAAATTTTCCTGATAGGAACAATCTTCTTCATCACAGCAGATAGGGGAATCCAGAGTCAGGGAGAACTTAACGCTTTTCACTCTTTGCCTCCTTCCCAATATTTGAGGAGAAATTCTTCTAAGTTTTCTATTGTTTTTCCGTTCTTTTTTACAGAAATCGTTTCCATAGGGATTGTACATTTGCCCATTCCTGTAGTTTTACTGCCTCCCAGATGAGAAAAAAGGCGCAGAGCAGCAACGAGAAGGGCGATATATTTTTCCTTTTCTTCAGGGAAAGAGCAGAACAACTTGCCCTGAAACTCGTTGTCTCGCTCGTAGCAGGCGATTTCCGTATTAAAAAGAGCATGGGGCTTTGTAGTCCCTGTTTTGCGGCAAATCTGGATGCCATTTCTCACAGGAAACACAGGAATTATAGGAGATTTGAGATCAGAAAAAGCGCAGAATCGGGCACTTTTGTCTTCATCTCCTGTTTCACCAAAAGTACGGTCTACATCATTCCCTGAAAATAGCTTTGTGATTCTTGCAAATTCCCTTGCATAGTAGCGTGTCCTGCCCTTTACCGTAGAGCCTGGGATGATAAAGCTGCCATCGCTTTGCCTGAGCAGCATTTTCTTGATTCCTCCACCCAGGCCACTTCCTATGTACAAAGGGCCACAGACTTTTAGGTTGTATTCGATATTTACAATCATGGCAAAACCTTTACTTTATGAATTCATAGAGTTCTAAAATGTCATGAAAACCACAGATCAACTTTTTGTCGAAGCTCTTCCAGGGTACTACGGCATCAAGAGAAGATGTATTCTGGGCTTCCCAGCACGCCAAAAGATCTATCAAGGATTTTTTTTCTTCCTGTTTTCTTGCTCTGCCTACGCCCTGAATCCATCCAATATGCCCTTGTATCTTGCCTTTGCTCAATTCGCAAGAAATGGCATGCAGGCGAGAAAAAGGAACATTGGCATTTTTGAGATTTTGGGCTGTTTCCCAATATTTTTGGAACTCCGACATGGAAAATGGTCTGCAGGTAAGACGGACTTCGTCTTTTTCCATAGTCTGGTTTCGATAGCTTTCAATATCAGGGTAAAAACCGCTACGATTTACATGGAAATCAACACCAGGCGATTTGGCGGATTTAGCATTTTTCAAACAATTTTCTGCCTGTTCTACCATCTGATAAAAAGGAGAATGGAACTTGGCGCAAGAAATTCCAAAGGAAAGAGAAAATTTTCCCTGAGTCAGAGAAGAAAATTCCCTGGAAGTTTTCAGAACAAAATCGCAAGCCTTATGGGGAGGTAAAACAACCAGAATATCGTCGCCTCCCAGAAGGATAATATCAAAACAGGCTTTGGTTTCATTGCTAAAGATTTCTTTCAAGGCGGAAAAAGTAGCCTTTCGTGTTGCGCTGTCTATCTTCTGGGAAAATTCTGCATATTCTTTTGGGCTGGAAATTGTCTTTATATGCTTTCCCATAGCGTTTCCATCGGCATAGACAACGGCTATGTCTTTCTCTTCTGTGCTGTCACCAGGAATGCTTTCCAAAGATTCTGGGGATTTCATGGAATACCCTAAAAAATCCTCGAATTCTTCCCATACTCTTCGATCTTCTCTGGCTGCCTTTTTTCTGGTGGTGGAAACCTGGGATATCCACTGGATTTGTTCTTCTCCTGGCGGTCTATAGCAGCACTCGGCTCTGTGGTTTCTTGTATCGTCATCGTATCTTGCCCAGGGTGTTGATGGCGAGCAGTCAATATCCCTTTGCGTCCGATTCCTTCGGATTTTCCAATGAACTTTGGTAAGGCATTCCTGGAAACTACCAGGACTGTACTCTGTCCATGCCATAACAGGAATCACGGCATCTTTTGTGTATTCTCTGTAATTTTTTTCTATACTACAGCCCAAAGCCTGTATGGCAGATTCTTCTCCTTTCACTATCATCAAAGCCGAACCGCCATTGGCAAAAATAAATTCGCTCATGGAAAGATCGGGAATCCTTTGCAGCATATCCTGGTAAATCTTTTCAGGTGTCTTCTTTTTATCCAAAAGCCATCCTCTGTTCAGACCATCCAGGATAGCACTGGCACCACGTATATCTTTCAGGGAAGAGGATTCAAAGATATATTTCTTGATGCCTGGAGTGTCAATGAAAAACAAAAATTCTTTCAATTTGTTCCCTTTCCTAGTAAATGGTTTGCTGGACTCTCCTAATACGGATAAACCGTAATCAAAAAGAAAAAAATTTACCGCAGAGGCGCAGAGGTCGCAGAAAAAATTTTTATATTTTTTATTCTTCTCTGCGTTCTCCGCGTCTCTGCGGTGAAAAATTTTTACACTTTTGCACGAGATTTCACTCGTAAGTGACTAAATAAGAAGGCCTTTTTTATCTATGCAATAAGTATGCCATAACAAAAAAAGCTTATTTTTGCTGCGAAAAAGATAAAAAAGAGGAAAAATCTCCCCTTTTGTAGGGAAATTTTTCCTCTTTTTAGTCTTTTTCTTTATCGAGCTTTATCATTTCCCCTGCTAGATAGGGGTTGTTCTTTTGTTCCAGTACATCTCGTCTGTCTACGAAAGCGATACGATAGACATCCTTTTCCAGATATTGTGCTTTTTCATAGATGGCCTGGACAATGTACTGCTGCGCTGTTGTTCCGCCTGTGATGTTGCAGATGATTTTATCCGCAAGAAGCAAGGTTTTTTCGATTTCTTTGACGATTGGCCTGGCCTCCTGGAAACCGAGGAAAGGCTCTTTCATCTTGTGGATTTCCATAGAGCCTTTATAGCTGGCCTTATTTTTGATTTCTTCGAGTGCCATCATGCTTTGATCGGAGCCTATCACCAGGCAATGGTCGCATGATACCTCGGTGAGTGCAGAGAACAAGAGGCCTTTGGAAAGCCCTAGCGGGGATACCAGGAGCGTTCCTTTGCCTCCCCCAAGCTGGATGTTCCAGAAGCTTTCCTCTTGCCTTTTTGCGAAGAGCTGTTTCCAGGTTTCCTGGAGAAATTCTTTGATATTTTCTACCATTTCGCTGTTTTTCATTCCGTGATGGTGTACCATATTGCGATATTTAGTAACTTTAGCCCATAAGCAGGCAAGATTTTTTTGCTCTGGAATCAGGATATCCTCAAAATTGTTTGCTATGTATTCCAGAATTTTCAGGGCTTTTTCTGCTTTGTATCTGTCTTTGAGCCAGTTGGCGCAGGACATTGCCAGCATCACACGATTGACCACCCATTCTCTTATAATGCCTGCTGCATGGTTGATCTGGTTGCTTTCCAGATAGGATTCGATCATGCGAGCCTGTCTTTCTAGCTCCTGGTGATTCAAGGCAATGCTTTTTTTCCAATTTTCTCCTTCTTGTATATCCTGGGGTATAGCAAAAGAAGAGGCTTTTTCCTGGATATACTCTGTGAGCTTCTGAGAAGCGGGGATATATTTTTTCAAAGATTCCGATATTTTTTCGCTTTGTAGCACAGAGGAAAGCTCCTGGGCTGCTTTTCCTGTCTCCAGAAGAACAGCACTTCCCATGTAGTATGACCATTTTTCTAAAGCCTGCCTGATTTCCTTGAGCCAGGCATTCTCTTTTTCCAGAACGGCTTTCTGCGATACATCTTCTAAGCATTGAACCAGAGGCATGGCATCCCCAGTTTTATAAAACATTTGAGCAGCAGTATACCATTGGGTCATTTTCAGAATAGGAAGCAAGTTGACCATCGGAGCAGCTTGTTCTGGGTTCTTCACATCCCACATCCCATAGTAAACGCCTGCAAGATTTACATTCTTTATAATAGACAGATAAAGAGAAGAGCTGAAGAACAGGAAAGGAAAATGGCGAAGGCTATGAGTCACGTCCATCGTTAATTTACAATGCTCTGGTATGCTCTCTATGATCCGATCCATGATGCTCCAAAGCTCGCTGTCCGTTCTTGCTATGGGGATTTCTACCATAGTGCAGGGTAGAGCGACATTGTTTTGAAGGATGGGAAAGGTATTTTTTGCCTCTTGTGTACACAATGCTATGATCTCGTCTGGCCTTTCCCCTTCAGGCAAAAGAGACAACAAAGCGATTGTGGAAATCTGAGCTTCTTTTGTTTTTTCGGCCATACAGTAGACTGCTGCTCTTGGATTAGTTCCTAGAGCAGTGAGCAGGATGTGTTTTTCTTCTTTAGGCATGATTTCTACTCCATAAAAATTTTTGTTATAAGATGATTTTTAAGACGCAATAACTATGCCAAAAGGGTAAATTTTATTGTAGCTATATTTGCAAGCAAGTTCCATAGCCACGGCTAGAGCTTTTGCCGATTCCGAGGAAATCGGGGATGTGGAAGTTGACGAAGAATTGCCCCTGGAAGCCTAGCATGTCTTCCCCTTTGAGCGAAACGGGTTCTATGTCCAGGCTGAATCGTGCCTGGATACGAGCAGGGACGGTGTAGTCCAGACCTTTGGACGTGCTGATAAGATTGCTTTCCAGGCATTTTTTTAGTATCTGGTTTTGCTCTTCTGGTTCGCTGTTTTTATAGTTTTTATAATTTCCCGAATTGAGCAGAATAGCAGGCGTAATGAAAAAATATCGTCGTTCCTCGCTGCTGATGCCAAAGGGGAAGGTGGCTGTCTCTAAATCCTTTTCTTCTATGGAAATTACTTTCCCATGTATTATAAGCTTTGTGATCGTACTGGCCAGCATATCAAGAATCTGGACAGCTTCCTGGCCTATTCCCAGGATGATGGGAAATCCCTGAATGATCTTGTATTGTATTAAAGGATAGCGATAGAGCAGCTTGCTTTCTTTTCCCTGGTGGTTGTGAAGCAAATCGTATTGAGGAAAGATGCTGCTTATATAGCCTCTCAGAAGATGTGTCTGGTGGAAATCCATAGGCCTCGATGTTGTCAGCGTAAGCTTTCCCAAAAAGAGTTCTTTCGGTAGATTTTCTACCTGGGTTCCCTGTTCTTTCATTCATTGCTCCTCGATATTTTCTTGGCCTGCGATACGTTCATAAATAGGACGGAAAGACTTGCTCATCTTATTGAGCTTGGAAAAGGTTTCTCCCATATCACACACCTTGCACACTTTGCTCCAATTCTTGCCATAATGCAAATAGAGGCGGTTCAGAAAGAGATATTCCAGCTCATTCTGTATGTCTTCCAATTCTTCATGGCGCATTTCCAGGGGAATGCTTTCCAGTAGCTTTGCGAGAAGAATTTCTGTTCTTTTTTTGGGAGTTATAGCTGGATTCAATATGTAGTAAGGAATGTGTTCTTCTTCTACGATAAAATTTTTTCCGTCGTCAGCGTATTGCAGCATTCCTTGTACAGCGTGTTTGAATTCTCTTACGTTTCCAGGCCACTCGAATTCCTTGAGTATTTTATAAATTTTTTCTGGTATGACAAAGCTTCCTGATGGCAGTTTTTTATTCTTTTCATACTCTCGGCAAAAGTGTTCCATCAACAGATCAAAGTCCGCTTCGCTGCGCTTTTTCAAGGCAGGCAATGGGATTTCTATGCAGCCGATTCGATAATACAGGTCTTTTCTGAAGGTACCATTCTCAGCTTCCTGGTATAAGTCTTTATTGGTAGCGCATACGATGCGCACATCCGATTTCTGCTCTTTTGTAGACCCAACTTTCTGGAATGTCTTGTATTCCAGAAATCGTAGCAGCTTTACCTGGATCAGGGGAGCAATATCGCCTATTTCATCTAAAAATAGAGTGCCTTTATCGCAAACTTCAAAATAGCCTTCTTTGGTTTCTGTTGCTCCAGTAAATGCCCCCTTGACTGAGCCAAAGAGTTCTAATTCCAGCAAATTCTCGGATAGGGCAGATAGATTCACTGTCTTAAATTCTCCTGTTCTGCCACTTTTTTTATGCAATTCCTCTGCTACAAGCTCTTTTCCCGTGCCTGTAGGGCCAGTTACCAAAATAGGAATATCACTTGGGGCAAATCGCTCGATTTTTTCCTGGATTTTATGCATTTTTGTATCAATTCCTATCATATAGGACGGCTTAGAGCAATACACAGAATCGTAGAATTCTATCAAGGGCTTTTGGTTCAAAGCAGTAGCTTGCTTACGCACATTGGGAATATTCTGCTTTGTTTCTCTTTTCTGAAATTGTGCGATTTCTTCTTGTAGCCTTGCAAGAAAATCCGCAGGAGGATGCTTGGAGACAACAGGGTAGTATACCGATTCCTGGAATTTTTGCTCTATCCCAGAGAATGCACTAATCAGGAAAACGCCTTTGACATTGAATTTAGTTTGGTTTTGAGCAAACCATGACCAGGCATCATCATCGCCTAATTGTCTATCCAATAGAATTATATCCCAATCTTTTGCCATTTCTTCCTGAAATCTGGCAAGATTTTTTGCAATGCTCACTTCGTTTCCTGACTCATGGAGCTTTTTGGAAATGATTTCATAATGGACTTTTTCATCTTCTACTAAAAGTATTTTACTCATAGAATGCTACTTTCTTATATATTTTTTTGGGGAATCTGGACTACAAACACTGTGCTTACTTCATCGCTTTTTTCGATTCTTATATCCCCCTGAAAATTCTGGATCAATTTCCGAACAACAGGCAGGCCTACTCCCTTACCTCCATAGGGATTATGATAGGATTTGAAAGGCGAAAATATTTCTTTCTGCACATACTCTGCTATAGGCTTTCCATTGTTTTCGACGAAAATATGGATTTCTTTTTCTGTTTCCCTGGCATAAAGAGAGATTTGGGTCGCTTTTCCATGTACTATGGCATTTTTGATAATGTTAAAAACAACATGAAGCAAAATTCTACTTTCCATTGATACGCATAGAGGTGTTTTCTGAATCTGAAAATCTTCCACATCATAGAATTCCAGCGTCATGCTTTTCGCATTATGGAACAAATCCAACAACGATACCTTTTCCTGCGCGATTTGTTCGGATCGCAAGATAGCATGGAAGCTCTTAAAGATTCCATAGATTCTTTCCAGGCTATTGTACATACTCTTGGGTGCTTCCAGGAAGGCTTTTTGAAAAGGAGGTGCTACCTCATGCTCGATTCCATTGCCTATCAGTCCACAGTAGCATAGATTTTCCAGTGCCGTTGAGCTTCGTTCCAGGAATGTCCATAGGGAAATATCCTTTTCCATCCCAATAAATGCGAACAGATGGTGCAATCTTACGAATGGCACGGGAATCAATGTGATTTCCCCTGGATGCTGAGGATAATAATAAGTCTCGAATTCTGGATGCTTCAAATTCACCAGAGGACCTTCCGTATTGTTCGTTTCTACATGGTACAGCTCATCTTGTTCTGAGCAAAGAAGCTGCGCAGAAAGCAAAAAGTAGCTCGACATTTCTTTACGCCCGCCTGTATAGTCCAGAAAGATTCTGCCAATATCCTGTCTTTCTTTCAGCTCCCTCAATGTCTGGAAGATTGTATTAGCAACCTCTTTTGCTGCTTCTTTGCTGCGTACATCCTGAATATCGCATAGATGCTCCTGCCAGAGTACATTTTTGGGCCGATACTGTTCTGGTACTGTTCTGCTTCCTTTTGTTCCTACTGTATGGATTTCGTGGATTTCTATATTTTGGAATTTCAATGCCTGGTACATTTCCGTAATGATTTTAGGCGAAGTGCCCAAGGTAGATAAAAGAATATTCTTTTCCATATTGTACTTCCTTAAAAAGATAATTCTAAGATTCGATTTCTCTTTGATATCGTGAATTGAGACGTATAGAACCCAAATTAATAGGTTGTGGCAGCCAAAAGCTTCCATCAGGCCTTCTCAGGGGCGATGTAATGCTAGGGAAAACCCCTGTTCTGCCGTGTAAAACAGCGAGAAGGACGCTGACCCCTGCTGCTAATTGAGGCAAAACCAGGATGATGTCTGGATCGCCTTGCAACAGGCGATTTTCTATATCTTTGGGCAAACGGCTAAGCATGTTCAATACAGATATTTGGATAGTTTCCCAGGATTCCACATTAAAGTGAGGCTGTTCTTTGGGGGTCCATACCTGAAACGGTGTCAACCATGCTGTGTCCCCTGGCAGGGGATGGCCTGACCAGTTGATGATGATAGAGCCTGGCTTGAGCAATTCAGGCTTAATCTTTTTAGGGCGGGCTTTAAAAAAAAGATAAAGAGATACGATGCTGATAAAAGTGCCTAAAATAACATTGAGTATTACAGCGAACGGCTGTATGGTAATAAAAAAATTGCGTAAAATATCGAAATTGATAAAATGAAACATAAAAAATCCTTTCTTTTGTGTTTTCTGTGTTTTTTGTCATGAACTCTCTGTTCTATCTGCAATAATCATGCCAAAGAGAATCCATGCAAAATCACTACAAAAGAAGAATTTTTTGAGAAAAATTTCCCCTTTTATAGGGAAATTTTTCCTCTTTTTAGTATTTCGCTTAATCTAGCGTGAGAGAAGCAAAAGCCTGGTAAGTTTTTTCAATATCATGACGTTTTATCCAGTAATGCGTAACTAATCTGAATTGGCCATTTTCAGGAGCATTGATCAAAATTTTTTGAGATTTGAGCTTTGCCAGCAGTTCTTGATGGGAAGCTATGTTAAATAATGATAAGTCTAAATAAAAAAATACCATGTTTATATCGAGCTGATCTTTGCATACTTTGATTCCTGGTATTTGCGCCAAAAGATTAGCCAGGTATTTGGCATTTTTATGATCCTCAGCAAGACAATCAATCATTTTTTCCATAGCAACAAGCCCAGCAGCAGCCAGATAGCCGACTTGGCGCATTCCTCCACCCATCATCTTGCGGTTTTTCAATGCTTTGAGGATAAACTCTTCCGTTCCTACCACCAGAGACCCTACAGGAGCACAGAGCCCTTTGGAAATACAACACATTATGGAATCGCTATACTTGGCAATTTCTTTCGCTGGCAGCCCTAAAGCGATGGCTGCATTGAAGATTCTAGCTCCATCCAGATGAAGAGGAATCCCATGCGTTCTGGCAATTTCATAAGTAATCCGCATATTTTCTATCGGTACTGCACGTCCACTGGAATGCGCATTTTCCATGCAAATCAAGCCTGTTTTAGGATAATGAATATCCTCTTCTCGTATTTTACGTGCCAATTCCTCCGTTTGGATCGTGCCGTCCTCTGAAGCCAAGCTTCTAAGCTGCACACCTGCAATAACTGAAGCTGCTCCAACTTCGTGTTGAAGGATATGATTAGATTCTGGTATCAGCACTTCATCGCCTCGGTTGGTATGCGTAAGAAGACAAAGCTGATTTCCAAATGTTCCGCTCGGAACAAAAAGAGCGGCTTCTTTTCCCATTATCTCTGCAATTTTAGCTTGTAGTTTCATCACAGTAGGATCATCACCATAGACATCGTCCCCGACTTCAGCTTGATACATGGCATTAAGCATTTCTTGGGTTGGCCTTGTTACCGTATCGCTTCGTAGATCTATATAACCTGAATCATGCATTATTTTTTCCTTTTATTTTTTATAACATTTTACAGAAATAAAAATACTCATCACTAAAAATGCTTGATAAATTGTAAAAAACTTTTTCGCTCTTAAAAATATACACCCTTGATTTTACTAGGTTTCATGATATTTTTAGGCAAAAAATATGGGCAATCCGTCAAAGTCAGGAAGAAATAAAGATAAAAAAATATGCGTAGGATGCGGGCATTGTATTGCGGTATGCCATTTCGAGGCTTTGTCTATAGGTGGCGTTTCTCCACGAGACTTAGCACCTGTAAAAAAAGATATGGGTGTACCAAAAGAAGCGATGGTGCAAATGATAAAAGAGCATCGTTATATCAGGGAATTCAAAAGCAAACCAGTATCCCATGATGTTTGATATCTATCATTTCAACATGCGAGAGATGATCTCGCATGCTTATGTTATTTTTTCCGTAAAAATGTAGCTATAGCGAAGACTGTGATGCATAAAAGTGTCCAGGAGGATGGTTCGGGAATAGTTGGAGCGAATGCTAATGCTGAAAAGCCATACCGTTTCTTTTTAAATAGAACTACATAGAACTATAAATTCCTGACATTCATGA
>CALKWO010000346.1 GCA_938003875.1 uncultured bacterium | reverse complement strand
CATAGCACTGCTCATCTGGCACAGGAAAAATTTGCTAAGAGCAAGCTTTGTTATCTATAGGCATTTTATAAATAAGACTGTGACCACAGAAAACGTTAGAATAGGAAAAAATTTCTAAGGATGCTATTCCATGCAGTTTTTTTCTCGTATTATCCAGGAAAATGAAGACTGGCTTATGGATAGAGTACTTTTTTATGCCAAAAGGCAAAACTATACTCAGTATGCTTCTACGCTGAAGGAAGCATGGCGGATTTCCATACAAGGCCTTTCTCATTCTATTATACAGTCATTGGATATATACAAAGAAACCCCAGAGCTTTCTCCTGAGGAAGACTTTGCCCAAGATATTTTGGCACAATTTGGAATATTGGAAGCGCACAAGCACAGAGAAAGAGGGATTAACCTTAGTATGTTTTTAGGTCTTTTCAAATACTATAGAGAGTCCTATTTAGACCTTGTACGAGAAAAAGCGTACGAGAAAGAAAAATCGCTTTTGTTCATCAATAGAATTTTTGATCGTATGGAAATAGCCTTTTGTACTGCATGGTCAGGTATTTCAGAACAAAAAAAACTGGAGGAGTTACAAAGCAGAAACAGAGATATTACGAATGAAAAAAACAAATATCTTACTGCTTTGGAAAGCCTTGCAACTCCTATTGTTCTATTAGGAGAAGACAACAGAATCGAATATATAAATCATGCAGGATGTAAACTTTTTGATATTTCCGAAGTTCCAGGGGGATATTATTATCATCAACAAGATATAGAAGTGATTTTACCTCTATGGCTAAAAGAAATCATTAAAAAATTTTTAGAAAAAAAAGACAAAGATGTTTATTTTGAGTCTTTGGAAACACAGCAGGTTAAAGGCAGATATTTTGTGGTTCAGATAAACAGGATGCTGGATGTAACTTTAAAATTTCAGGGATTGGTTGTGGTTCTTTACGATATAACCAGACAGGAAAGAATCCGACAACACAATGACCAGTTGCAGAGTAAAATAAAAGACAGAACAAGAAGGCTTGAAAAAACCTTAAAAAATCTAAAAGAAAAAGAAGAAATACAAGGCGTTCTTTTAAAAGAAGTAAACCATAGAGTAAAAAATAATCTTGCTGCTCTTATCAGCATGTTGCACATGGAGCAAGACAGAGAAGATAGCACAGGCTACCATAATCTTCTGGAAGGTTTGATTAACAGAATACAAGGACTTTCTACTGTACATACCATGCTCTCTAATAACGAATGGAAAAGTCTTAATCTCACAGAGCTTTGTCGTCAGGTTATACAAGGAATTTCTGCAGGAGAACCTTTTCGCAAAAGGCTCAATGTTCAGATAGAGCCTTGTCAAATGGAGATCAATGGACACCAGGCACATCATTTTACATTAGTGCTGAATGAACTCGCAACGAATACCATAAAATACGCATTTGGAAATAGAGATATTGCCAAAATAGATGTTGCTTTAAAGCAAATGGGAACAAATATTGTGGTTGTTTTCCATGACGATGGCCCAGGATACCCTGATGCCATTCTAAAACAAGACTTTTCTTGTACTTATGTCGGCTTTGAACTTATCCAGGGAATCGTTCAGCAAAGCCTGGGAGGGAATGTGCAATTTTTAAATAATAATGGAGCTGTTGCCATTATAGAATTTCCCCTGGAAGCCCACTAGAAGAGGATTAAGAATGCCTAGACAAAAAACAATCCGAATCCTGATTGCAGAAGACGATTTTTTAGTTGCAAAAGAAATCCAGCGTATTTTAAACCATACAGGTGGATATGAAATCGTAGGGATAGCCAATAATGGAGAAAAAACGGTAGAAATGGTATGCACTCTCAGGCCCGACATACTTCTGTTGGATATTCAGATGCCTCGCATGGATGGTTTAGAAGTAGCAAAAAGAATCCAAAAAATTTGTCCAACGCCTATCGTTGTCCTGACTGCATATGAATCCGAAGATTTCCTGGAAAAGGCAAGCGATGCTGGCGTAGGTGCTTATCTTACCAAGCCTCCTGATTCTATATTGATGCAGAGAGCGATCATAATATCCATAGCCAGACATCAGGATCTTATGAAAGTATCACAGCTATGCGATGAACTCAGAGAACAAAAAGAAACATTGGAAAAGAACCTTGCAGAAATAAAGACTTTGCGTGGTATTCTTCCTATCTGTGCGAGCTGTAAGAAAATACGAGATGACAATGGATATTGGAAACAGGTGGAAACTTATATCAGAGAGCATTCGGATGCAGAGTTTACTCATGGAATTTGCCCTGAATGTATGAGAGCCTTATATCCTGACTATGAGAATGGCTTCTTAAAAGAAGACGATACTGGGGCTAAAACAAAGCGGGTATATATTGGCAAAAAAAAAAACAGTGAATCGTGATATAAAAGGATTACGAGTTTACACGAGATTTCACTCGTAAGTCGCTAAACAACCCTTGTACCAGGAGGTCATATATGAACAAAAAATTTTGTTTGCTAGTTTATTTTCTGATTTTCTCAAGTTTTTGTTGGGCAATCAGCTACAATGATGCAATTATCGCCGATGGCCCAACAGCGTATTGGAGATTGGGAGAAAGCTCTGGTAGCACAGCTTCTTCTGCAACAGGTAATTACTCTGGAACCTACACAGGCGGAGTCACTTTAGGGCAGCAAGGCATCGTTACAGGAAACAACTCAGCCTACTTCAATGGCTCTAGTTCATACGTAGGCATTACCAACAATACAAATTTAAATCCTAATACTTCCAGTTTCAGTATTTCTTTATGGATTAAACCCCAGGCAACTCCTTTTCAAAGATTTATCTGGAAGAACAATGGCACGGCACCTCCTTTTGATGGATATTACATGGCGACATATATAAGCCAAAGTAAATTATATATTTATGGGGGTTTTGGTGATGCTGCACAAAGCGTTGAACTAAGCGGACTAGGCGTTTTCAATGCCTGGAACCACGTGGTTCTCGTTAGAGATAAATCTTCTGGAAAAGTAAAGCTTTATTTGAATGGTGTAATCGCATTGGAAAAGGCAGACCCTACGGGAAATATTGATTTTACAGGTGATCTTGCCATCGGTGGTCGTCCTGGTATCAGCCAGGAAATGTTTACTGGAAACATAGACGAAGTGGCTATTTTCCAAAAGGCATTGACTGCAGAAAGCGTTACCTTGCAATATAATATTGGTGCCAACATTCCAGAGCCTTCTAGTATTATGCTTTTGGGGATGGTTGCTATCTTTATGAAATTTTTGAAATATTTTAAATAAGGTAGAATCCCATGAAAAAAATATTTTTATTCTACCATGTTGTTTTCTGTTCTTTCTATTTGCTAGCAGCGTCCCTGAATCCTTCTACTGTTCTTTATTTGAATTTTGAAGGTGAATACAATGGCAGTAGCTATGACTCGACTAGCTATCAAAACCATGCTATCATCCAAGGTGCTAATCTGGTAGACACTGGAAAGGTTGGCAAAGCTTATTCTTTCGGCTATTCTGATACGATTCGGGTGCTGGATAGCGAAAGTCTGAATATCAGGACGAACTCTGTTACTATGATGGCGTGGTTTCAGCCGACTATCAATATAGCTAGTATGCCTAGTTCATACCCTATCCTGATGATCAAACGGCCCTGGCTAGAAGGGGGATATGCTGCTCATTTTCTTAAAAGCACTGGAACTATAATCATGCAATATTGCTGGAATGGTGGCTCTGCCAGTACTCAGTCTACAGGCTCTTTATTAGGCGGAAACTGGTATCATTATGCTGGAGTACTTGATGGAAATACTCTGCGTGTCTATATCAACGGAGTATTGCAAAGCACATCTACTACTTCTTCTACAATGGGATCCAGTGCTGGCACAGACCTGGTTATTGGCGGAAACTATTCTGGCAAAATTGACGAAGTCTCTGTATGGAATACGGCATTGACTACAAGCCAGATACAAACTGCTTATAACTATGGTAATCAGGGTCTGTCCATCACAGGCGAAATCCCTCTTAATGTTACACCTGTTATACCTGAACCATCCACAATTTTGGTAGTTTTTTTATCAGGATTATTTCTGCTAAGACCAAGAAAAAAAATATA
>CALKWO010000345.1 GCA_938003875.1 uncultured bacterium | reverse complement strand
GGAGAAAAGGGAAGAGGCAAAGAGGAAAAAGGGGATGTGAAAAATTGAGAGGTGTATTTTTATATATAATCCTTTGATATATAAAGGATTATATATATTTTTTTATTTGATTTTTTCGGGTAGGAAATAATCATTAGACAGTTTAAATTTTAAGAGAAATTACAATTTTTTTAATATCGTATGCGCTATTTTCATAGTGCATACTCACGGAAAAAAATCTAATTTTTCACAATATTGCCAAATTGTTCTGAAAGGAGCTTAATCCTGTTATCGATTTCGTCTGTGGTTAAAATTTTGATTATAACGATGTTCGCCTGCACATCAAGTTTGCCCCCTGTACGGAGTGGCCTGCCTTGTGTGTAGCCAACGATTTTTATTCTAGAATGAGTATTGAAAAAGCTGCTAATACGGTTTTGTAGCTCTCTGTATTCAGCTTTTACCTTGCCCTCAAATGCTTCAACTGGCTCGCTATTTCCTGCTTTCGCAATTATTTCTAAAAGCCCTCGATATTTCGTGTTTGCGTATTCCTTTATATATCCAATAGATGGTCCTTGAACGGTTTCAACTTTTACTGTACAATCTCCCACTTTTGGGGTTATATCTATTACTTCATAAGATAATATTGCAAAACCACTTGGAGCATCATATGTACTTTCGCCTGATGCGGAACTATAGTTGGAACAACGGAGGTGTAACGGTGCCCCTTTAACATTCATTGTTGTTCCTAATGGCTGAGCAATAAGCAATTGAGCGATGATACATAAAAGAAGAATCAAAAATTCATTTTTCATTATAAATTTTCTCCTTCTACAAATGACATACGGTATTGTATTGTATTGTATTGTAAACGTTTGTAACCATTGCCACGCTTCTCAGTTACATTTTATACAATATTCAGCATAAATAAACTATATTAAAACATTTTTTGTATAAAATGAAAACTAGAAACGTGGTAGTCCGTTTCTTTGCCTCGCCTATATTTTTTTATAAATTGCCAAAGTACAAATGAGTTTTTCTTTCTCAAAATTTTTTAAGCTAGGCTCAGAAATTGGATTCACACTGACAATGAAAATTCCATTTTTTATTTTGAATTGGCTTGCTCCTCTTTTACATTGGTCGAATCCTGTTTCAGAACGTTCATGTTTTCTATACTTTTCTTTTTCAACTGAGACAGACAGTATACTCAAATCTAAAGTCTGATGAAAATGATAATATGGCCCGTCGATTATAATGTAGATTTCATATATTCCTGACTCTAGCCTTTCTAATTTTAAAAGTTCATTATCACCAGTAATGACATCTTCTGTTATCATCATAGGCTTCGATATTTTTATGATCATAGAAAACATCTCTGCTACATTTACTACATTATTTTCTTTTAAAACTTCTTGAAGGGGCTTTTTTTCTTGCCCAGATAAACTTATAGCAAGAACCAAAACAATAATAATTGTAAATACTTTCATTCAAATTCTCCTAAAAAAATTTTTGTTCAAATTCAAACCATACACAAAACCACTACGATAGAAATGCGATTTCTCATATGGATAGGTAAGACTTTGATGTAATCTTTATCTTTTCCCCCCATGTACGCCTAACCTTTTCAGATTAGTGAGGTTTACGAGAAGTTGAACCGCAGGTTCGTCCATGTTCCTTTAGAACAAGTTCTAGCCATGGATACTTTATAGGACTCCGACCTAAGACCCTTGCCAGATTTGAGCTATCTGGTTTAGGTGTCCATCCATCGTCTTTTGACTTATGATTTTTCAGCCGACTTCAACCTAGCTCTCTAACGCTTTGATTATCGTCTATCTTAACGCTAGTAGGTAGTCCTTAAGTGGTTGTTTCATAACAAGTTGTGGTATTCATTCCAACCAACCATCTATTAGTTTTCCTTTTCAGGATGAGGCTTTCATTAACGTTCATCTTTCCAATTTAAGTACTTGATTTAGAATAACTTATACCAAACGTGTAGCACATAAAACAACCTCCTTGTTGAAATAAAAACGATATGCTAAAATAGTTAAATCTTTTACTGTTTCCAATATACATTGCGAAAATAATAAAAGCGAATAACATTTTGGTATAACTTTTTTGGGACAAAGTATGTTTTACTTTTATAACTTCCAGTCTATGGGAGAAATCTATGGAAACGAAGGATATTATGGAACTTCTGGTGCAGAAAGCACTGGAAATCTTCTTTCAAAATTTGTCTTCTATTAATTTCTTGAAGTACCTTGAGCTTTGCGATGAAGTGATTCAATATATCAGGAAAGAACATGATCCTAATTTTAGAAGAATAGAAGTAGGTTGGGATTGGTTGGATGACAGGGTCGAGGAATATGCCAATACTTCACGATTTGAAAAGCGGGAAAAGCTGAGACAAATTTATAAAAGCTATGCTGAAGATATTTTAAAAGAAGAGATAGCAAACTTGAGTCAGGATTTGCAACGGGCTAAAGATAAAACCGAAGCACTTCGCAAGTCTTTTTACGACTTTGTGGAAGGGGAATCCAGACAATGGCAACCAGAAGATTACCCTAAAAAGGAAAAAACGATATGAGTTCAGTGGTGCGTTTCAAGTTAAAATACAGCAGATATGAAGTCTTCAAACTGGTGTTTCTAACTCATGGGGATTATTGTATCTATGATCGGGAAATCCGCCCTGTTTTAAAACGCTGGCAGATAGAACACATGGTTCTCTACGAGGACTATGAGCAATTGGCAAAACTAAATCCTTTGCCTCAAGAAATTTATTATTCGCCGAACGTCGCACTTGAAGAAATCGAAAGGCGAATTCCCCGGCATATAAATATTCCTTTAACGCCCTGGGCGAAAATCCAGGATTGGGAATCAGAACCCCAAAGTATCTTGCCGAAAATCCAGGAAAAATCCAGCGAAAGTCCTTGCCAATTAGTCGCTTCAATTTACTTGGCAGATTTGCCTGCTGCTGGTGGAAATGCAGGGGATTTCACGGGTTTGCCTGAAGAAACTTTGGAAAAATTCGAATTGCCGTCCGAAACTTCCATTGTGAGCGAAAGGCGAGAAGGCGGATATGCCATTTATATCCAGGGAAACATTGCCATGAAATTGCTCATTGTCTTTAAAAAAGGCCAGGAAGTTTTGTATAAAAAGGAAATTTGCAATCTGGTTCCTACAGAGGAAGAAATCATTCCATCGGAAAAAATACAAGGTTTTACAGAAATTCAACTTTTCAAAAGAGTCCCTGAAGGGGATAAGCGTAAATAATAATAGGTTGCACCTGTAGGATTAAGGAGAACAACTTTGCCGACAGCCAGATTTAGAATCGGGTATCCCTATGACAATCCCGATCAGGAGAAGATCAAAGATTCCGTAGTGGTTTTGAAAAAATCGGAATATCGCTTTTTTCGTTGTGTTTATTGTAAAGAAGAGAAGTATACTTTACCTGAAAAAGATGCTGGCCCCAAAATCCTGCAAGATTATACGGAAAATGGACTGGTGGGAGAACTCATCGAATCCGATGACAACCGCCAAAGCATTGCCAGGGAGGGAAAAATACATGGCGAGGGCAAATCTATGCAGCTCGCTTTAGTCCTGGCAGCTTGCGCAGTGTATGGAAATAGTTCGACAGATGCTCCTCTCCTTCTTTTCAGTGCTGCTGTTGGGCTACCAACGGCTGCGGAACCATTCATTGATGCTGTTGTAAAAACATACGCCATAGAAAAAGAAATTGAGTCTTGTTTGATTCATAAATACAAGGCTGCACAAATGGCAAAAGCCTACGCTCTCGTTCTGCCTGATCGGGATGCAAAAATTCTGGCAAAAGCTTTGAATGAAGAATGCCAGACTCTCGATAAAATCCATCATGAAAATGAAGAGCAATATGCAAAACCCATGATTGTAGGAATATCGGCAACTTCTTTACCTGATTTAGCAGAACAAATAGGCATCAGCCGGCATTATTTTTTTGATTCCCGACATATTGATAACTATCCTAAGCCAGAAGCCGTAAACCAGATCATGGAAGAAAACAAACCCATCAGCCAGAATGAAATCAAAAGCGCACGATCGCTAAAAGTCGAGTTTGTTCCAAACAAATCTTTTGATTCTCTCCCTGATGAAAAAGCTGCAAATCAGGTCATGGAAGAAAACAAACCTGCCGACCAAAACGAAATCAAAATCGCACAATCGATGAAAGTTAAACCCATCCCTAAAAAACGGAGCAAGCTCTATTTCATTTCGATTTTCTTGCTAATTTTCATCTTTCTGGTCTTTTCTCTATACCAATTTTTCTTGAAACCCACACTCCTTTTGTCTTATAAGGAAGAGATAGCGAAAATGGATTCTCGATTAGAATTGCTATACAATCTAATGGGATTAGAGAGAACGCTCATTTCTTTCGCTTCTAACCTAGAAGATCAGATACAGGCATTATGGCATGATATTGTTCGATTCCAGAAAATATTGGGTACAGAATCACTGAGGAAAGATTGGCAATCGAAAGCAGTACCAACAGAAGATGAAATAAGTCAGGGTAAATATAAAGCTATGCTGCCCAAGGATACAGGACAGGCGATTTCGATGCTGGAACAAAGGCTCTGTGAGCTCTATCATGTGATGGGCCTCTAAGGATTTTGGCATTGATTGCTTTTGCTTGGAATAACATCCTTGATTTTCTTATTGCTCAAGTACGAATTCTGTTGATACCGCTATATCCTTTATATCTTGCAAGAGCATCGGGATAAACTCTAGGCCGACCATGTGATAATTTTTTTAACTTTACCGCCTTCCAGTAAGGCTTCAAAAACAGTACTCTCATGACGCTGACCAAGCGTTAAGATGATGTTCATAGGTTTTCCTGATCCATCAATACGTAAATGGAGCTTTGTACTGAAACCTTCTTGGCTACGACCAAGGGCAAGAGATTTTTGTGTTCTAATTTCGCCTTTGGGGCTTATCTTTCTGTCTCCAGCAGCATACTGATGCGCTCTAATTACTGTGCCATCAATATGATGTATTGTCCAATCTATCTTATTTTCAGACTCAGCTTGCTGGTTGCCAGCCAGTTTCAGCCAGTCCTGCTATTCAGCCATCCTGCCAGTCAAGCAAATCCAGCAAGCCTTAGCCAGTCTTGCTCTTCCCCTCATTCCAGCCAGTCTTTGCTCTTCCCCAGGCTTATCCTTGCCTGACAAGCTTGGCTGGTGGGGGCTTTTGTGCCTGGCTGGTTTTGCTCTTCTTGCAAGGCTGTAGGCATGGTAGGCTTTGTATGCCTGGTTTCTTTTTTGCTCTTTGGCTTCTATCTGGGGGAAAATTCCCCCCAGGCCCCCCTTTAAAGATTTTTTGCTCCAAGTCGTTAGTCGGCTTATCGTTTTCATGTACGGCAAAACCAGCCATGTTTCTATTGCAATACACGTCTGTACCTTGATGTTTTCAATACTCGCTTTCTGTGTGGTTTTGCCTATGAAAACGATGCCGGCGGAGCTTCCTTCTTTTTCGTGAGTCTCTATAATTAAGTGCCCCCAAACCCAGTACCCCTAAAAACCAATTTCCCACCTCGAAAGGCTTTCTTGTCTTACCTGCGAATTTTTTAAATTTTGTCTATTTATTCTTATTGAAAGGTATAACTTTTGCTAGGATAATCTATTATGAAAAAATCATTATGATGGTAGTCTAAATTTTAAGGAAAAAATCATGATACTTTATTCTCTAAATGATATGGCTAAATTCTTAGATTGTTCATTAAAAACAGTTCAGCGAATGCTTGAAAGAGGGGAAATGCCTCAACCTATTCGAGAAGAAAAAGACAAAGGCGGTAGGCTTTGGCGGTTATGGGACTCTGAACACTTGGAAGAAATAAAAAAGAAACTTCAAGAGCGTCAAAAACATAGGCCTATTTCTAAAGTGTCCTCAATTTTGGACAATAATAAAAAGAAAAATAAGCCTAAAAAGCTTGAAAAAACAGGCTTGTAATACAACTGTCCTAAATTTTAGACTTTACTGTCCTAAATTTAGGACAGTAAAAAGCAAAATAAAAAAAAATTCTTTTTGTTTTCCTTGTAACTAAGCCTTTTATAACTGTCCTAAGTTTAGTACAGTTTGGCATAGAAATTGCTCCTTATTTCTTATGAAAAGATTAAGTAACTTTAGTTAAAAAGTTTTAGAAATAAGGAGAAAACCCATGTTAGCACAAAGTAATGAAGAAATCAAAACAATCAGCATCAAACAAGCAGCCGAAAAAGCAAATGTATCCATTCCCACAATCCACAATTGGATAAAATCAGGCAAGCTATCCGCCACGAAGC
>CALKWO010000344.1 GCA_938003875.1 uncultured bacterium | reverse complement strand
TCTACACACTTGTGGTTCTCTAGGATAGATCATCCACCCAAAGTGATTAAGAGCCCTTCATGTTTAGTTTTTAGATTCCACAGTGTTCTAAGTTTTTCTTTGAGATAGTAACCAGTATTCAAGGGTTGGTTAATAGCCAAAGCTCTTTGTAGTCGTTCCTGAGTGCCAGGAGTAACATTCTCCAGTTCGGCAAGATTTTCCGAACCCATTAGAATGAGAAATCTAACACCTTTAAGAAGCTGTTGTTTTGCATCGTCAGCTTGTCGAAAGATGGCACGGCGCAGATTATCAAGATGTTCGTTCATCCGTTTGATGACATGGAAATGATCAAAGACAATAACTACGCTAGGAAAAGTTCCTTTGATAGCGGATAAAAAAGCTGGAGACATATCAATTGCAATCGCCTCCAGTTCACCGTGACGAAGATGTTTAATACGTTGCAGAAAGGGGATGACTGCATTGCCATCTCTCCCATCTCCAACATGGAGGATTCTTCCTCTTTGCAAGTCTATCACTGTACTCATATAGCGATGCCCTTTGGCAATAGCAAATTCATCAATGGCAAGGTATTTAATACCTTTTAGAGATATTTTGCGATATTTCTTCTGCAAGTACCTTTTATCGATATCTTTGACTATATCCCACGATAAGCCTGTGATTCGTGAAACTCCTTTAATAGTCGTAATACGGCACAATTCAGTGGTATAGTTTTCTAGGGCTTTTGTGTACGTTCTCAAGGCTTCAGCAAATGGTGGATGGAACTCACTCAAATTCTGGCAATCATGGCAAAACATACGTGGAATTTTTACATCCAGAAATACTTTTCGGGATCCGATGGGAAGAGTTTGAAGTCTTCTCCATCTATGGCCTTTATGAATCCAGTTCGAACTTTGGCAATTGGTACATATAAGATTGCTTGGGTTTGGTTCGATTTCAAATATTATCGCTCCTTTTTCATAACGGGTTGCAAGATAATTATAACCATGAGTGCCCCAAGCATGGTACAATAGACTCGTTGACATTTGAGGATCTCCTTTTTGGGGATATTAGTTTGTTTTCCCCATATTATTTCAGGAAGATCCTCTTTTGTATAGACTTGTTTTTATCCCTAACTATAAAAATTTATTTTTCAGGTACACGCTATTCGGATGAACCGAATTTGTGGTTAATATCTATATGTTTAAGGATCGTCAAATGGCTAGTGATACACCGTTAGAAATACAAAAAATTTTAATAGAAGGATACCGACGCATGAGCCCTCAGCAAAAGATGAAGAGAGCTAGCGAACTCACTCTGGCAATACAGCAACTGGCACTCTCACGCATCCAGAAACAATATGGCAATATTCCAGAACGTGAGCAAAAATTAAGGCTGGCATCCCTTTGGCTAGATAGGAAAACAATGCTGGATGTTTTTGGTTGGGATCCCCAAAAGGAAGGATATTGATATGCTTCTTGCCGAACCTATTCAAATTACCCAGGAAATTGTAGAAATATTGGAAAAATTTCAAATTCGATACTTTATCGGTGGATCATTAGCCAGTTCCCTGCATGGTATTCCTAGAGCAACCCAAGATGTAGATATAATCGCTGATATTCAAAATGTCCATGTAGAACCTTTGATAAAGGAACTACAAAAAAAATTTTATGTTAGTGAATCTATGATTTGTGATGCAATTCAAAGACATGCTTCTTTCAATGTCATACATTGGGAAACGATGTTGGTAGAAAATGGTAGAACGCTGGTAGAAAATGGTCAGACACTGTTTCAAGTTGTTTTTCTTTAGTAAGTTAGTATTTTTTTATAGCTAAAAAACCAGTTTATAAAGCCTTCCAAAAAAATAATAGAAGTCTTAAGACGGGGGTTTTAGAGAAAAATATTGAAAGAGTTAGTGAAAAATACCGAAAGGATGATAAGAAGAAAAATCAATTGATGAATAATATCATAAGAATAAACAAAATAGGCAAAAAATGGTAGGTTAAAGACAGAGCATCTCTATAGCAAAAGTAAGTTGATCAAATAAAAAAGGTCACTTTTAAGATAGCAATGGGAGATTGCGATGAGGACGATTTATGCAAAAGCTATCCTGCTTGCAGGCAATGAGTTTGCGATGAGAATAAAAGGAATATTTACCTTGAAACAGATGGAGAATGGAAGTAACAAAAGACTCTGAACCCATGACAATTCCTCGCGTAAGAGAGGGATCATGCAGAAGGCCTTTTTCTTCCATTTGTCCGTAAACCATATTGCGATAGTTTTGTTGTCGTTCCAGGGAATCTCTGCCTATTTCGTTGTAAAGAGGGTGAAAATCCAGGACACGATCTTCTTTGCCAAAAGCATGAGCATGGTAGCTGCTCCATTTCCAGTCTTTTGGGTCTTCTACAGCTTTGGCGCGTGCCATGTTTAGCTCAATATAAGTCAACGTGTTGAAAAACTGGGTTTCAGATTCGATGATAGTGGAATAAAATCTCCCACCCCAAAAGCGTCCTGTTTTATTGTGTAGCTTGTTGTAAGCTTTGGAGTAGTTTCCATTCAGATATTGCATAAACGAGGAAAGAGTATTTTCTTCTGGAGTGCTAAGCATTAAATGGACATGGTTGCTGGTAATGCAATAAGCATGGACTTTGATCTTGTATATTTTCTTTGTTCTGAACAATATGTCGAGGTACGTTTCAAAGTCTTTTTCTTCCTGGAAATAAAATTCTCGATTATTGCATCTGACAGTAATATGATACAGCGCACCTACAAAGGCGATTCTTGGAGGATGCATGTTTTTCTCCTAATTTTGACTATGTTTTATACCTTGATTATAATCGCCTTTGGGACAACTTTTGGATAGATGGTTTATTGCCTTTATATTAAATTATTATAGAATAATAACTTGAGAAAGTGTCTGACCATTTTTTTAAAAAACTTTGGATAGATGGTTTATTGCCTTTATATTAAATTATTATAGAATAATAACTTGGGAAAGTGTCTGACCATTTTTTTTTTTATTATATTAAATTATTATAGAATAATAACTTGGGAAAGTGTCTGACCATTTTTTTATGATTTCAACTGGGCTGAATATATCTTTTTTTGATGATGAAGAGGATAACGATAAAGACATATTGTAGCCGCAGGGTTGCGCCGAAAAAGTCATGTCTGCTCAAAAGCCCAACGCC
>CALKWO010000343.1 GCA_938003875.1 uncultured bacterium | reverse complement strand
TTTCTTAAAGAACAAACTAAAAAAATCAAAATTTTTTCCTTAGAAGCTGCGGAAGGTAGGCACAAGACTCAATTTTTAATATTTTTTACTTTAAGAATACGGAACGAGAGAATAAAAAAGCGAGACATAAACCGCATAAAAGCAAGCTAGAACATTCTGGCACAAGAGTATTAGCATCCAATCTTACTTTGTCAAAGTTGGTTTGTGCTCCAAGAGAAACCAGTTTGATTTGTAAAGCTTGCCCTAGATAGGCATGAGTATTTTGTGTAGAAAAAATAACAGTAGATGTTAAAAATGTATTAGCAGAGGGAGATAATGTATTGTTGTCTTGGGCGAGTAAATTCCCGCCTGCTAAAAATTGGACTTGATAGCCAACAAAGGAAACATCTTTACGATGCCCAACTTCGACTTGTAAAGTATAGGTCGTATTCGCGATTAAAGTAGCAGAAAGAGTTTGAGTGAATGTACTTGTGCCTGTATGCCCATAAAGAAGGTGAACTCCATCAGGTATTGCATCATAGCACACTGTCGAAGGCGGATTCCAGGAACCTGCATATCCTGTTACCGCCCATCCAGGAACAGGATTGCTTGTAACGATTCCCGACCCATCCGAGGCACTTGGCAAGAGTGTATACTGCCCATCAGAAAGCCCAATATCTTCAAATCCAGCGTTGACTATAGTGATAGGGATAGCATTGGCTGGAAGGAATGCCAGGAAAACTATAGCAATAATAAATAATAAAAATTTCATATTTTTTTCCCCTTAAGTGATTTGCAGAAAAAGAAGAAGGAAAATAAAAGGATCATTCCTAAACTGGAGATTTCTGGAACCGATGGAATAGAATTGTATAGTGCAGATACTTGCTGGGATGTCATAGCATAGTCATAGATGGATATTTCATCCAGTAATCCCTGGAAATGGCATCCTGTGGATGCTGCTCCTATGTATGCCAGTGTTGATGTCTGTGTGTTTGTACTCATGCTGTTGCTTCCTACCAGATTTCCATCAACATACAGGCGATATGTATTAGCAGAATAAGTTACAACACCATGATGAAACTGGTTATCAGCGACAAATCCCGCATTGAGGTTCTGTCCGCATTGGGTTATCATGAGATTACCTGCCAGGATTCCAAAGCCAAAAGCTGCTCCACTGCTAATCGTTCCATAGGCAAACATATACATTTCTTTATTGGAAGTATTGGTCTTAAACCATATACTGATGCTTCTAGCCTGGGTACCTATAGGAAGATTGGTAGTGGATGTAGTGATGTAGTCATCCAGACCATCCATGCTAAAAGCCATGCCAAACTTTCCTGTAGTATAGCTTGCTCCATTTTGTAGTGTACCAGAGTTGCCTCCAACAGAGTCTATAGCATTTCCATCGGCATGCCATAATGAAATTGGCTCAGCCATAGACGATAGGATGATGAAAAAACTCAGGAAAACTATAATTTTTTCTCTCATAAAAATTCCTTAAAAAGGATTCCAATTTTTTGTTTTCTATGGCAATTATAAAAATTTTTTCCGATTAAATCAACGCATTTCTTACAATATGGGCTTTTATTTTAATGAAGTAAACATAATTTCCGAAGGAATTGCAATATTAATCTTAGCAACAATGGGAATTTCTATAATTAATGATTTACCTTGATGGAATATCCGCCCACTGTACGCCGCTATTTTGGATTTTCAAAATATTCAAAGGCATCTATGATATCCAGATATACTCCATCAAATCCTGCTTCTAAGATTCTATGCAAATAAGAGCCGCTGATTCCAAAGATAATTCTCTGCCATTGAGCTATCCAATATTTCACTTTATAGTTTCCTGGCCAGTTAGGATTTTCTTTATCGAGCCAGACGGGAGGATATGTCAACCATTCTTTTTGCCAATAATATCGATAATTTTCTGCTTCCCCAATGCTCATATAAGAGAAAATCATCCTCTTTCCTCCGTTTTGCTTCATTTTCAAGGAAGTTATTTCTGCCAATGTGAAGGGGTCGTTTTCACGGAAGAAAAGATCCATTACGACTAAATCATAGTTCGTATTGCGGACGGCTTGGAGAAATTTTTCTTTTGTAGAAAAAAGAGAAGGATTGATTAAGTAGAGAAAATTTTTAGCCTGGGAGATTTTGAGTATATTCTGAGCATTGGCATGATAAGGAGTCGTAGGATACGAAGGGATTTTATCCAGCTCTCGTGTTGTGGCAATAGAAATATAGTCTTTTTCAAAATTTTTTTTATAAGAATCCTCTACGAATTTAGGAGTAGTGCAGTAATCAATGGACAGAACACTTATGGAATTTCTTCGAGCGAGGTCTAAAAATGCCATCATATATTTTTGTTCGGGAGCGGGAGTTGGCTTATTCTCTTCTGTATATCCATAAAAAAGATCCTCTCTACCGACAGCATCAATTGCTTTTAAATAGTCAGAAACAGGAATTCCTGAGTCTTCCCCATTCTCTGTAAGCAACTCTTGCCCGTTTTGAGGAATAACGACAAAATTAGGCCGAATTGCTTTTGCATAAGCACTGATACCCTGAACAAAATTTCTCATATCTTGACGGTAGTTTTGCCTTTCCTGGGCATTGCCCTGTGCGACAAGACAAATACAAAATAAAAGAAAGTATAGCTTTTTCATAATTATCCAACCCTTTCGGTAATAAAGTTTTAATAACTTGATACTTAATTTGACAATGTTATAAGACTCGTCTACGTCTACGACATACGTGTTAAGTTTTAAAATTTTGTCTTGCAACAGATTGTAGCCGCAGGGTTG
>CALKWO010000342.1 GCA_938003875.1 uncultured bacterium | reverse complement strand
GCAATTTTCGCTATAAGTCATTGCTAGCCAATATGTGGAATTTAACATTGTCAAATTATAGTCCATAAAAAAAATAAGGCTGAATACCGCCTGCTGGAGCAGATGCTTTATCATAGCACTGCTCATCTGGCACAGGAGAAATTTGCTAAGAGCAGGTTTTGTTATCTATAGGCATTTTATAAATAAGACTGTGACCACAGAAAACGTTAGAATAGGAGAAACACAGAGAAGAAAAGTGTAAAAATTTTAGAGTTTTGTATGGTTCAAGAGCGAAGGTGAAGCATCCTGGAAGGAATAAAAACAGTGTCGCAAGGCACAAAAAGAGAACTTGTCTTTGTCTTTTTGCAAAGCAAATCCAGTGTATTGTTTGCTCTTTTTTTATTCCTGGAAGGGTGCTTCACTGGAGAGAACCAGGCAATGATTTAATCTATCTTAATTCGTGTTTTTTTCTTTTCCTCTCTGTGGCCTGGGTGCCGAAGTGCGAGTCGTCAGGAAGAAGGATAAAATGCAGTGGTACGTAAAGGAGTAAAAAATGGCTCAAAAGATACTAAGCGAAACCCATGATGGAAATGATCTCTATCGTAAGATGATAAGCCCTAAAAGCCAAAAGCTAGTCAAAATTACCTACTGGGACTGTTGGATATTGCTCGTCCTGACCAATGATTTTGCTGGTAATTGGGAATCCATGATAGATTATCTGAAGAAAAAAAAAGGTCTCGATTATGGAAGAGCTTTAGAAGGGATCTTAAATCACATACGATTCCTGCACAAAAAACTCGACGATACTGGTTTAAAGATTGACGATATTTTGGCAGATACAGACTCTCTAAAGCGGCAAATGAAGAAGGCAAGGCGTAAAATATTGGACGCAGACGTGATGGACAAAGAAAAAAGCGACCTAATGATTAACACCCCTCATAAAATTTGTGAAAAACGCGCTATGCGAGGGCATTGGAATAAATTTCCTGTTAATCCAGAAACCTATGCTTCCCTTTTGGAGGGATGTTATAAAATTTCTGGCTTTTACAAAGAGGATCAATCGTTTGGGCTCGAAAATAAATTATCTTCTTTTATTGAAAGATATGAACGAAAAACTTCTATTTCTGATCGCTTCGCATTATATCGTGCGTTTCTTACAGTAGTTCTTGAAAAGATAGGGATGGTAGACGACTCATATGGAGTGATCGGAGATTTATATGAGGATATATTTGAGAAGTATTTTAGCCTTGATCACTCTAAGCTTGCTATGCCTTCTCAAATTTTTTTCCTAGATTTGATAGAACTTCTTATCTGGGAAGCTTACGGTTTTACTTATCAAAAACAGCCTTCTTTTTTTGCAAGCATTACAAGCCAGCAGGTACCTCTGGTAGAATCCATATTACAGCAACAATGGAATGAGTTAAATCAGCTCGATTTAGAATACCAAGCGGAAGAGGCGTTGACTATGCTTGGTATTCTATACGTGCAACAACAGCAATTCGATGAATTTATACCTTGTGCTAAATTGATGGGGACACGCCACTGGAAACGAATCACAACCATGTCCGAGATGGCTGAACAGCATCACAAGTACGATCTGGCTCTGGCCGTCTATGAAAATTGTTTAGGTCCTGGAGAACATGAAAAATTTTTACGTGACAAATACAATAAACTCCAAAGTAAGCTTCAGTTAAGAAGAAAGAAAATAGCTGACAAGCCTGATTCGAAAAACGCTGCTTCTGAAAAGCCACACATCAAGCCAAAGTATACCGAAAAACAAGGCCAATATCTAGCCTTTATCAACCATTATAGAAAGATACACGGACAATCGCCCGCTGAAGCCGATATGCAGCAATATTTCAAAACTACTCCGTCGTCTGTACATCAAATGATACTAAAGCTTGAAAAATTGGGATTTATCACTAGAATTCCTAGCCAACCCCGAAGTATAGAGATATTGTTATCGCAAGAAGAACTCTCTTGATCTGCATCAATATTTTTTCCATAAGATTTATTCGTTGCAATATAGTGGATCCCAATATTATTGGAATAAAATCAACCGTATTAGTGGTCAGTTTACCAGAGTGGCTAATCTGGGAGATGCAACTGTGGTTGGCTATTATGAAGCTATGGATTATGTAAACCATTTAGGGAAATTCATCCTATCGAGAGGCATCAGCAGCAACAAATATCTGACGAGTGAAATCTATACCATAGATACCAATGGCAATATGGCTCTAATCATCAACAACGGTCTGGATAATGATTATGGTGTCTATGATTCCAATCGCCAGATTTTCTATTTTACCGATCCTAATGGTCATGCCTCTTTAGTGAAAACGGATCTATCCACAGGAGCCAACACGAACCTGGGAGCCCTTTCCGTCGGAGGGGATCTTGCTTTCAATGCAAGCGATGGATATATCTATGGTATGTCTGGTACTAGTCTGATGCGTATATCTACGACAGCCGGTGGTGCCCCTATTTCCGTTAGCAACCTTGGGTCTACAGGGTTATCAGCAGTTGCCAAAATAAATAGACATAAATAGAAATAAATGGCTTATTTTTTTCTTGACAATCTCTTCATAAAAATTAAAATAATGTGAAAGGAGA
>CALKWO010000341.1 GCA_938003875.1 uncultured bacterium | reverse complement strand
GTTCTCTTCTCATTTTTCTCTGTGTTCTCTGTGCCTCTGTGGTAAAATTTTAAATGATGCCGTTCTCAGAATAATTTGAAAACGATGACATATTGTCAAACGAATACAAGCGTTCTTTTTTAAGGATAGGAATCCCTTATGTCAAAGTTCAATACTGTTGGTGAGATCAAAGAAGCTGCCCAGATGTTAGACACTGCGGTGGTTCAATGGCTCAATGCTGCGCCTCCAGACTATGTTCAGAATAAATTGAATGATGCCAGGGCACTTTTGCAAAGAGGAATGGAACTTGCAGATGCACCTTTACGCATTGCTATCGTGGGAGAATTTAACAGCGGAAAGACATTGCTCCTGAATGCTTTGATGGATACTACAGATCTTTTCCCCTGCTTGCTTCAGCCTACTACTGGAAACGTGTGTGAAACCCGAGTCATCCTTCGCCCTGAAGAAAAACCAGCTTTCATCAAAGGTTCAACGATTTCCTTCTTTAATCAGTTTGAAATAGACAATGTGTTGGATTATTATCTCAAAGATTTAAAGAATCAGGGAATTGAAGGTGTTCCTTCGAAAGTAGGGATGAACGAGCTGGAAAAGCTGGAAAAATTTCTTTGTAAAAAATTTGTCGAGCTCAAGTCCATCACTCCTAAATATTCTATTCTTTCTGCCCTGGACTTTCTCTTGTCTTTGCGTTATAACCAAGATCTGGTTTGTAGGGAAGAAAGAGTCAGCTTTAGTTTGCCAGTGGATTTGATTCCAACTGCACTCACACTCACAGCACGTCCTGATTTGAACAAAGGTATCCAGACAATCTATAGCTCTCTTAAAGAAGTGTATGAAAGAGGGAACAAAGACGGAAAAATCGATAAAGTTACTTCTGGAAATTTACGAGCGATTTTCCCTATCGTTAGAAGGGTTGTTGTAGAGGTAAGTGCCTGGGCAGCTCCTTTTGGAATTACAGAAAAGAAATCTTTGCATTCTCTTGCCTTTTTGGATTTTCCAGGCTTAGGCGCAGAAAGTAGCAGTGCTCGCGATTACTATCTATGTATGACAGAAATCAAAGATGCACATGCTGTCTTGGTTCTTTTCAATGGTTCGAACCCTGGAACCTCTGGTGCTTCTGTTATGGCAACTCTATTCCAGAGAGCTGGAAAGTTAAGTAGCGAACGTACCCTGGTTGCAGTAAACCGTTTTGATGAGTTCCACCCACTTCCCACAGATCGTACAATCGATAGCTATTATTCCAGTGCAGAGCAAGGCACCACTGTTGGGTTCTGTAACCTGCTGATTCCTGCCAAAAACTTACTTTCCAGTATTAAAAAGCTCAATCTTTATATATGTTCTGCTCTATGCTATTTATACGATGAAAAAGCCAAAAGACCCAATTGGAATTTTGGTAGTGCTTCGTGGTTTAATGATAGCAAGCGACAGGCTGCATATACCTGTTACAAAAGATGCCAGGAAGATTTTCAGAGAATCATAAAGGAAAGCTCCAAAACTGGTGTAAAAGATCATGAAATCATGAGAAATGGTTTGCAGCGTTATCTGGAAGGCGGTGGAGTCACTGCTCTAAGAACAGATCTGGTCAATTTTGCTATGGAAAAAGGCGAAAAGCTTATCAAAGAAGATGCCCTGCATGAAATTCGCGAGGCCTATATGATGCTCGACCAGATTGCTCCTGCCATGAGAGGAAACGGAGAAGCAGGACCTATCAATCCAGAAGTAAGCTTTGCTGCCCAGGAATTTTATCGTGTTCTGGAGTTGGCAGTCGCAGATACCCTCCCTGGTGGACAAAGCGAATACAAAAAATTGAAAGTAAAAGGAACCGAAAAAGACTTCACTCTTTGGGAAAATATTGAAGAAGAAATCGCGGCAAGAATCATGAGCTGGCCAGAGTGGTTTGCTATTCTTAACCAGGGAATGGTAAAACAATCAAGCCAGAGGGCAGATAAGCCCCAGAAAAAATTTGGAAGATACCAGAATTTGAAAAAGCAAGGATGCGAAGTTCCTGCAGAGTTTAAAGCATTTGATGAAAGATTCCGCACCACGGCTCAATCCCTTACCCAGCAGACACTGGAAGGCATTGGCAAAGCAATGTTCTATAGCTTGCAACGATTCGAAGGTCATGGAGACTATCGTGCTGCTATCGATCATTTACAAACCATGATTGCGACCGAAAACCTTAGCAATATTCCAGAAGCTTTGCCGTTGTTGGATGTATGGCAACCTTCCAAATTGGGAGAGGAAGAAGTCATTCCCACAGTTCTGGAAAGAATCAACGATGAAGTAACGGCGATTGAAAATCTTTCTTATCCTTATGATGGGTCAAAACCTTGTTTTTGGAATCTGGCTTTGATCATAAGAATTCAAGTGCAGCTTTTAAAAACTTACAGGGATCGTCTCTCTCGTCTTGTCGCTGCAGCAGAAAGTGAATTTGAGTCTTTCTTCACCAACGAAGTCTTGAGAGCCGAAATTCTGCCTTTAGTCAGAAGTGCGCTGAACAATCCTGATTTTGTTGGAAAAGTCGCAGTCGCCGAAGCTGGAAGATCCTGGGAATCTGTAGGCCAGGTTGTAAGAGCAGCCGTTGAAAATGTAAAGGCTCAGGACGGTGTTCCTGGTGCTTCTCCTGTTGCTATGACACAAATGCCTCTTCCCGATCCTAGCCAGTTGGAAGAAGAAGATGATGTAAGCTTTGAGATGCCTTCTTCTAAGCCTGCTGCAAAACCAGCCCAAGGACAACCTCAGGCAAATGCAAAACCAGGCGCGGCTAATAAAGATGTAAAACCAGCAGCCCCTAAAGGACTTCAGGATAAAGATGTAAAACCAGCAGCCCCTAAAGGACTTCAGGATAAAGATGTAAAACCAGTAGTTGCAGCAGCATCTAAAGGCCTCCAGGATAAAGATGTTCCTAAAGCTCCGGAGTATCATCCTGAATTAGTCAACGATGATGAAGCAGACGATGAAGACAAAGCTTTTGAAGAATGGTAAAATTTACTAGCATACGATGATATATACTGCAACGAGGATAAATTAAAAAAATAAAATCACCACAGAGACGCAGCGGGTACAGATCTCCTGCGCCGTGTTTCTCCATGTTCTCTGTGCCTCTGTGGTAAAATTTTAATTTATCCCCGTTCATAAAATAGCAAATTTTTTTTGTTTGTAATGAATTTGTGATTTTTTTCCTGCCTGATCTTATAAACTCCTTCTTTCAATAAGGGATACCATGCAATTTTATCCAGAAAATGCAACAATTACGGTAAATCCTTTACAAGGCTCTGGAGAATTGCGCTATATACTTTCCTGCTCCCATCCTTTAATCTATCAAAAAGACATTACCTTGAAATATGCTTTTGCGGGGAAATGGAAAATCAGTTCTCCAGCACTGAAATCCAGAATTCGGGAAATCCTAGTCCATATCCTGGATATTGGACATTTTGAAATCCGCAATAAGGCAGATAAATGGATCATCACTGTTCCGCTCAAACCTCTGAAAAATCTTTCGCTTCTTCCTGATTTAGAAAAAATCGAAATTCCTGTAGTGGTAAAACTACAAAAAAGAGAAAGCACAGGGAGTTCTGGATTCCAGTTGAAATGCTATCAAACTATCACTATGGCCCCCAAGAATCTCTCTGAGGAAAAAGAAGAAAATGATGAATCTTATCTGGCATTACCCTGGGAAGAAGAGGCAAAACAAGATGATAGCTCAAGAACGGACACAAGCCAGCCTGTAGAAGAGGTTTCTTCTTTTACCATAGAAAAACAGCAAGAAGAAATATCTTCCTATCTTGCACAAATTGAAGATATCAATGCCTTTCAAAATACTTTCGGCGAAGTTTCTTTGTATAAAAAACCTCAGAATTTTCCTTATAAAGGGATTGTGGCTATTGATTTTGGTACTACAAATTCTGTTGTGGTTATAAGGGATCCTCTCTATGCAGCAGAAGAAATCAAAGATGATCTAAGCAAAGAACAATGGAAAATTTTGTCCCAATGGTTAGATTCCTGGATTATACAGCATCTATCGGTTATAACGCCTGAACAGGAAGATCTTTATATAGAAGAATTGAGCCTATTGTTTCCTGAGATGAATTTACCACCTTGCGGAAGTCTTTCTGTAGATATATGGGAAGAACTTCAAAAGCTGGATAAAGAGGCAAGAAGTCAATTCATCATGGAAACTATTGCGAGCTTCTCTCTATATGATGAAAAAACAAATTCTCCCCATATTCTTCGGGAATTGTCCTGGGAATTCCTTTTTGGCATGGAACAAAGTATCTATTCTAAGACGTTGGAATCTCAAAGATATTTTATATTAGAATTAGAAGAAAATGCTGGCCCAGGCCCTATATCTAGCGTTATGCAGATTCTTTCTGCTCCATACTCTGGAGATCAACAGAAACTAGATGAAGAAACACAAGTGGAATTGGGAGAAAGAGTTCATCTGTTGATGAGAAGTGCCGCTATAGGGGAAGCAGACATAAGGCAATTTGCGATCAATATCAAGCGTTACTTCGGCCAAGAGCAGACAATTCCTATTCTTCCTTCCGAGGCCGCGGCAGCACCCATTAGCTTTAGCCCCGATACACTTTGTCGTCTTGCTTATAAAAAATTGATTTCACGTGCTCTGGAATATATTACAAGAAAAGCCAAACAAGGCGATTTACAATATGCAGATAAGATAGAGATTCTTGTTGCGACTTTTCCCACAACATACCCTGCTTCCCTGCGTCGTAGATTACGAGATATGATGAACGATATGGAAATCCACAGTATCGATACTCGTTTTGACGAGGGAACTGCTTCTGCTGTTTATTATATATGGCAGGAAGTTTGCGCCGACCCCATTTGCGGGATGCACGGATTGATGGCTCGCTGCCGCAGAGATCGCCATGACAGAGCTTATCAGAACATTCTTCTTTACGATTTAGGTGGTGGAACAACAGACATAGCCCTCATCCAGCTTATTTATGAAGAATTGCCTATTTTTGAGCCTTTAGATAAAACCAAATCTTTAGGAGGACGATACTTCAGGATTACTCCCCGACTTTTAGGCTCTACAGGGCATCGATATATTGGGGGAGATTTAATCACATTATGGCTTTTTCGCTTGCTAAAAACAAAACTTGTGGATAAAATCCTACATTTATTAGAACAAAAAAGAATAGAGCCTCCTTCAGGCTCAGAACTTTCTCTCTTACTTTCCAGTCTGCCAGAGGAATTTTGTAGCTTTGCAGGAGAATATAGGGAAGGTTCCCTTTTAGAATGGACATTTTCGCCAGGTCAGAACCTTCGACGTTATGAGTACCTGAATAATACTATTCTCAATCTTGTTATCCCTACTATGTTCGAAAACGACTCTAAAAATACAGCAAATTTTTTTACGCTTTGGGATACGATTGAGGAGGCCAAAAAAAAATTAGGAACACCAGCATCTACCTATATAGGGAGTGGCTTAGGGCAGGAATGGTTACAAGAAGTCTGGTTAGATCATGAGACTCTATGGCGTTTTGTTCTGAGAATTCATCCCTGGATGGAAACCACAAGTCTGTGTATGGAAGACTTTAAAATGGCCATTACCCAAGAGGAAATCTGTAATTTTGCTCAACATCCTGTCAACGAATCTTTGAGTTTGGCATTGAACCTGGCCAAAGCGAGGTTGCGATTGGGAAATGTATCTGATAAACTGGATCGTTTTATTCTGTCAGGGCTTTCCTGTAATTTACAACCTGTTCAAGAAAAAGCCAAAGAAATTTTTCAAGCCAGTGAAGGGCTTTTTGATTTCAATCTTGCGAATGTTTTTTTTCATCCTGAAATCGCTAAGACTTCCGTAGCTATGGGGGCTTGCATCGGAAGATATCTGGAATCCGTACGTCTTGATCCTACTCATGAAAAAACAAGACAGATGCTTCGAGAAGGCTACGACCAGATAGATTTGGTAGTAGAAAACCTTTTTACCCATCTTGCCTGCCGTCTTGTGTATGATTCTTTGGTAGCAATGGTAGAAATTTTCGATCATGGGCAGGAATTGAATCGTCAGTCTTTTGTGGATGGGAAGCCTGTTGCTAGAACACCTATGGATTCTTTACGCCCTGTTCAGGAAAAATTTTGGATATACCGACTGGATTTCGAAGGTGCCACTCCTCAGTATTTAGGATTAATCAATGCAGAGGGAATAGCTTATAGCAATGGATTTGAAGATTTCAGAAAATTCCGTGAGCAATATCTTGTAGGCTTTGAAGCGGATTCTGAATTGTTTGTCAGAGCTTTCTTCCTTCCTAGAGGCCCCAAAAATATTTTAGCACTGCATTTTTTAGAAGATACATCATGCCATCTTCCAGCCCAAAGTATCCTGGAAGAAAATAGCAAAGGCATGGTAGTTTTAAAAAATTCGATAAGCAGCCAGGAATTGTTCCAGCGTAAAATTTTCTTGCCTGCTAATACTATGATGACTGATACCATCCAGTATCCTGATGGTTCCAGGTATCGCTGTGCTTTGAGCGAAAGCCTTCCTATCAGGGAAATGTATGATTTTTATATTGAAAATTTACCCGATGCTTTATATAAAGAGCCTAAGCTTATATCCCATTTTTGTATAGAAAACAATGACAATGAAGAGATAATACTTGCATGTGATGAGACAGGAAGGGTAGTTTTATTGCTTTCTTGTGTATATGATATAAAAATTTGGGCAGATATAGACTATCAGCCGCAAAAAGTAGATGCCCAATATGATCCTTTCTGTGGTCAGCATTAGTAAAAAAAAATCCTATTCTAACGTTTTCTGTGTTCACAGTCTTATTGATAAAATGCCTATAGATAACAAAGCTTGCTCTTAGCAAGTTTTTCCTGTGCCAGATGAGCAGTGCTATGATAATAGCATCTGCTCCAGCAGGCGGTATTCAGCCTTATTTTTTTTATAGACTATACGTACTACAGATTCTGTTAGAACCAGAAAAAAATTTATTTTTAAGGAGTATTCTGTGGCTGCAAAGGTGTCTTTGGAATCATTGTTGAGGAATTTGCTCAATACTCCTGAAACGGAAAAAGGAGCAATACTCTATTCCCTTATAAAAACACTCCGGGAAGCATGCGGATTGTTCAAAAAATCGGGTTTTTCCGAATATCAGGAAACAGGCAGAAATGCCCAAGAAATTTTGGATGGAATACTATCCGAAACAGCCCAGGTAGAGGATGAAGACTGGGAAGAAGAATTTGCAGAAAGCAATCCAGAATTGACGGAAAGCATCAGTGCTTCACAACCCAAAGTTTTGGTTCCACCTGAAATACAGCAGGCTACAAATGATCCCGTAAAAAAATTGCTGGCAGAATGGAATAACAATGTAGAACTTTGGCTGAAGTTGTCGGGCATCAATCTGGATACTCCGCAATCTATACTTTCTTGTATAGATACATTGGCTGCACTAAGAGGAAATATCATCAGCAATACATTTGATGCACAATCTCATGTGCTTGCCAGATTCGATAAACTCTGGAATGGCCTCAAAGAAATTTTACACGAAAATCATTATGAGATTTCTCCTGGGGACTGGAATAATCCTGGAGATCCAAAAGGAAGAATTATTTATACAGCAAGAAATCGAGTAGGATTCGCCTGTGAAAATGAAATAATCTATCCTGGAATCAACCATAAAGACGAAGTGCTTAGAGAACCACTATGGACAGTCAGCCTTCCTTTGGATGGAGAATTTCCCTCTTTCCATAGTAAAGCTTCCTGGCCAGTACACTGGCGCGGTGTGTTCGGCGATGTAGAAATCTTTGCAGAGCATTTAAAGATTCAAAATAAAGCATGTTGTGCCATAGAAGGAATCAATAAAAATAAAATAGAGACGATTGAAGAATGTAGAGAAAGCATTCTTTCCGAGCTGCAAAGGCGTGTGGAGGTTTTGGAAAACACTATACAGAAAGATGGCGAAAGTATCTATCGTCTTGCTACAGATTATTGGAGAATAGAAGAATTCTTCTGGTCTATCTACCACGATGATGAAAGACCTGCTGGTTGCTCTATGTTTGATCGTCTACGCAATCGAATACAGGCATGGAGAACCACTATGAGGCGTGCATTGAAGCTTCATATCCGTGATTTTGCATGTGGAAGCGATTCTCTTGCCTCTATCAACAAATACATTGGAAATATCATCATTAAGTCTAAATCCAACATGGGCCAGGGGATGGTTACAAGAGAGCTTAGACCTGCTATTATGGTACAGGTCCAAGGCACGAATCGTTTACTAAAGGGAAGAGTGATCGCGACATAGAGGCTGGTTTATGAGGTATTTTTCGAAATACGAAGAACATGCAGGAAATCATTTTTCAATCACACGAGTTTGAATTTTTTCAAACAGAACAGAAACGCAAGAAGGAATGGAATGAATATCGCCTTAAGGTAAAAAGGAAGCTGCACCATTTAGGGAAAGAAATTCTTGTTGCCTTACAAAATAAAGAACTGAAGCTAAACCTTACAAGCAGTTTACACCATCCTTATATTCATAATCGCTTTGCGGTAGAATCGTTATGGGCCTATTTTTCTCCTGCAAAAGAAGAATATGAAAGTCTGGAAAAAATTTTAGGACAGGATATTTCTCAAGATTTAAAAGCTCATTATAATCATACATTACTGATAGTTGGCATAGATCGTCAAGGGCTTTTTATTTCTCTTAAAATTCACCCTCTAGCATGGTGGGATGGCCAAAATCTCAAAAACAAATGTCAGGATAGAGAAAAATGCAAAGCATTCCTGGAATTGATCAAAAAGCTGTCTGGTTTTTATTTAAAATTAGATGATTGGCCTAACATGCATAAATGTGAGGAATTGACTCTATCTTCTCTGGAGCAATATTTTCAATATTATATTCCTGGGAAACATTGGTTTCATCTGGATAATCAAATTAACAAAGAAAATCCCCTAGCAACGAGTCCTGATTTTGGGATTTTTGCTCAAAATCAACTCTTGTCCCTTGTGGATGTTTATCGTTTTATACGGTGGCAACCGTATAACAACTACGTTCCGCAGTTTATCGTTCCTTAAAAGGACTACGCAATATGTTTAAATGGTATTGTTTGCTTTTTGCCTTCTTTATTACAGGATGCGCCTATCGTCAACCCGATGTCTCTGAACCTTATGGAATTTTTCAGCCGTTAGGAGGAATTCGGGTATTAAAAGTCAATGGTGAAAGGGTGTTTGATCTTAGTGGAGAATATGTTTTGCGTGTTTCCCCTGGAAAGCATACATTTTTGCTAGCACGAGGTCATAATGAAAAGACTCCTGTAGAAGGGACGGAAAGCCCTTATGCCCAATTCCCTCTGGAAATACATGAGGGAATCTGCTATTATGTAGAACCTGCTCTAAAGTATGGTCTGAACAATCTTTTTTTTGGCACAGGCTTCAAGGAAATCACATCTTGGAAACCTGTACTCAAAAAAGAAGAAAAAATCGCCAATTACAAGAAATAAACAGCGTAATCTATAAAAAAAATATTTTTGCAGATTATATTGAAATATGACGTTTGTGTAAAAAGTCCTGATATATTTTTTTCGTTATCCTTATCATTATCGTTCTCTTTATCTAAGTCCTTTATAATTATCAGGATGCTTATCGATAACGATAAAGAGAACGATAACGATAACGACTATTAAAAGACTTTTTACACAAGGCTCAAATATATGGAAAGGTATTATGGTTTATGAGGAAAGCCGAACTTTTAAGAAAATTGATGCAAGAAAAAGAAATGGTTCGTATTGTAGGTGCTCATAATGGGATGAGCGCGAAGCTGGTAGAAGAAGCTGGATTTGAGGGAATATGGGCATCTGGCCTTGAGGTCAGCACCGCTCATGCCGTCCCTGATGCAAACATCCTTACCATGACAGACTATCTGGAAGCTGCTATCAATATGAATGATTCCGTTTCTATTCCTATTGTTGTGGATGCGGATACAGGCTATGGCAATTCCAACAATGTAATCTATATGGTCAAAAAGTTTGAGGCCGCTGGCATTGCTGCTGTTTGTATAGAGGACAAGATGTTTCCCAAGGTCAATAGCTTTATTCCAGGAAGACAGGAACTGGCACCTATCGGGGAATTTGTAGGAAAGATCATGGCTGCAAAAAATGCCCAGGAAACCAAAGAATTTTGCGTTTTCGCCCGCGTAGAAGCTTTGATTGCAGGAATGGGAATGCAGGAAGCACTCAAGAGAGGTCGTGCCTATGTGAATGCAGGAGCAGACGGGGTATTCATCCACTCCAAGAGTAAAGACACACAGGAAATCTGTTCTTTCATAGACCAATGGGATATGAACTGTCCATTGATCGTTTGCCCAACCACATACCCAGGGCTGACCGTAGAGGAAGCAAAAAAAAATAAAAAGGTAAAGGTCTATATTTTCGCCAACCAGGGGATTCGGGCTGCTGTAAAGGCTATGGAGCAAACCTTCTCTATTCTCGAAAAGACTGGAGACATCCGCAAGGTGACAGAAGGCATCGCTTCTATGCAAAAAATTTTCCAGCTCCAGGGTATGCCAGAAATGCAGGAAAATGAAAAAAAATATCTTTATGATGGCGATAAGGTTCAAGTTGTCATTCCCGCCGCAGGAGATGGCTCTACGATTCCTTCTTTCCAGGACATACTGCAAGACCGTCCTCTGGCTCTTCTGGATATCAACGGAAAGAGTATATTGCAAAGGAATATAGAAATCCTGAACAACCATGGGCTGAAAGACATAAAAATCATCGCTGGCTATCAAAAAGAAAAAATCAAACCATCCTCTTTGTCTTCTTGCCCTGAGTCCTTGAGCATCATAGAAAATAGCAAATACCGTCAATCTGGCATCGCTCATTCCATCATGTGTGCTCGCAACCAGATCAATGAAAAAGTCCTGGTACTCTTTTCCGACATCCTCTTTGAAAGCAGTATCCTGGAGCAACTCTTACATCGAGAAGAAGACATCGTTCTTGTCGCAGATAGCTGCTACAGAGAGCTAAAGCAAAATGGGAAATTGCTGGATTTGATAGAAGCTACCTATGCTCCTGCTATCGGAGACAGACTCGTTCATCCAGAAAGGGAGAATCTCGTCAAGCAAATAGGAAAACATATCCCCTGTGAGCAGGCTACACATGAATTCATAGGCATGGCTGTTTTCTCCAAAAAAGGCTTCAGCGATTTCCGCAAAGTTTATGAAAGCCTTGAAGAATCAAGCCATTGGGGAAAGTTCCATGATGCTCCTGGCTTTTTCCAGGCAGATTTGACCGATGTATTGCAAGAAATGGTAGAGCGAGGTTATAAGGTTCATACTATGGAAATCCATAAAGGATGGATCGAGATACAGGATTTTGAAGATTACAAAAAAGCTTGCGAAATGTTGAAGGACTAAATTTATGATTACCTCTCAAGAAATGTATCAGGCAACACAAAAGTATGATTTTACCTTTTTCGCTGGTGTTCCAGACAGCACATTCAAAGAATGGCTCAAATTTCTGGAACAAGGAGAAGGCAATTTCCAGCATGTTTCCACAAGCAATGAAGCCGATGCCGTAGCCATAGCCAGTGGATACCATCTTGCTACAAAAAAAGTGCCTGTAGCCTATATGCAAAATTCGGGTCTGGGCAATGCGGTAAATCCCCTCACTTCTCTTGTAGACAAAGAAGTCTATTCTATACCTATGGTACTTCTGATTGGCTGGAGAGGGATGCCTGGTGTGAAAGACGAGCCTCAGCACATCAAAATGGGACGCATTATGCTTGCCATGCTGGATGTCCTGGAGATTCCCTATGAAACTCTTAGCGAAAATCCCGTAGAAATGGAACAGACATGGGCCAAAGCCAGCGCATATACAAAAGAAAAAAATGCACCCTATGCTATCATCCTGCGTCCTGGCATCTTTGCTCCCTATGAGCCACCCAAAAAAGCCCAAAATTCCTGGACATTAGAAAGAGAAAAATCCCTTCAAAGCATAGTGAACTTGCTGAGCGAAAAACATGCGATCATCGCCACGACAGGCCATGTCAGCAGAGAACTTTATGATTACAGGGATTCTTTAAAGCAGGGACACGACAAAGACTTCTATACCGTAGGTTCTATGGGATGCTCGACTGCCATTGGAATGGGAATTGCCTTAGCGAATCCCCAAAGGGAAGTCGTAGTTTTCGATGCAGATGGAGCAGCCTTGATGCATCTAGGTTCATGGCCTATAGCAGCCTCATATAAGCTAAGCAACCTGAAGCATATTGTATTTGACAATGAATGCTATGAATCTACAGGAGCTCAGCCTACTGTTTCCCCGTGTGTTGATTTCGCGAAAATTGCCCTTGCCTGCGGCTATCTATATTCTAAATGCGTTTCTCAAGAGCAAGAGCTAAAGGCAGCAATAGAAGAATTGCTACACCAAAAAGGGCCTGCCCTTCTAGTGATCAAGATCAAAAGAGGCCATCGTTCCAATTTAGGCCGTCCTAAAACAAAGCCCGTAGAAAACAAAATAGCCTTCATGGATTTTCTCAACAGAGAGTAAAAAAATTTCCCAATAAGATTGTAGCCGCAGGGTTGCGCAATCCCTGCGTCTTTACTCAATATCCTCTAATTGTGTATACAGAGAGTTCTTAACTTTTGAACCACGGATAAACACAGATGAACACAAATAATTTTTTATAATAGTTTTTTTCAATTTTATCGTTTTTTTAGATAGCTGTTCATGAATAAATTACAGCAAGAAGATTATCTAATCCGTGTTTATTTGTGTTCATCTGTGGTTCTCTTCTTATTTTTCTCTGTGTTCTCTGTGCCTCTGTGGTAAAATGTTAAATTATGCTCGTTCTCAGAATAACCCGATTTTTCAGAAAAGACAAAAAATATGAATGAGAAAAAATCCAAAGCAGCTCGTATGGTCTTTCAGGAGCAATTGATGCAAAATGCTGTAGGCCAGAGCAGGCAGCAAGATATACAGCAAGAAAATTTGCCAGAAAGCCCCAAAGTACAGAGAAACCTTCCTGAACAAAAAACCTCCGAAGAATTGCAGCAAGAAAAAGCAGGAATGCAGATACGAGAAACAGGCTGGTGGCTCTGGCGCACTGTGGTTGTTCCTCCTAATGCATACGTCGTACATACCAGAAGAGGCAAGAGCAAACCCGTCACCCTCGGTCTGGGACAAAGCTTTCGTTACTATCCGCGATTAGACAGCTATCTCGTAGTGCCTGCTGCATTGCAGACCATTGGAATCGTAGCCCAGGGAGTCAGCAAAGAAAAACAAGGCATCAGCATATTGGCTTATGTCCAATGGCTTATCAGCGATTTTGCCATTGCATACCAGAGACTGGATTTTTCCGACCCCAAAGACCCTATGGGAATTGTCAATGCACAATTGAGAGAGCAGGCAGAAGCAGCAATCAAAGATAAAATCTCGACCATGAGCGTAGAAGAAATCCTTACAGACAAAGCCCCTATCATCGAAGAATTGACACAACGAATGAAAGCTGTAGCAGAAGGCTCCATACAAGGGGATCGTCTTAGCGGTATGGGTGGCCTGGGTTTGCAGATTGTCACTGTGCAAATCAAAGAAGCCTACGTCTGTTCCCAACACCTTTGGGAATTTCTCCAGACTCCTTTCCGCAATGAAAAAGAAAGAGAAGCCCGCCTAAGCCGTTTGCGCGTAGAAGAGGAAATCCGTCAGCAAGAGCTTACGAATCTAAAAAGAATTGAATCAGGCGAAGCCCAAACAGAAACAGAAATCGCCAAGTTCAAAGCCGAAAAAGAAAGCGAATCCTTTGAGATAGTAGTAAAAGAAAGACTAAAACGCCAAGAAAAAGAAAATGAAGAAAAGCAAAAAATGGTTGCTCTCTATGAGCAGACAGAGCTTCAGGAACGCCTTTCCAAAAAGAAGCTACAAGAGAATGAGCTTCAGACAAAACAAGAATTAGAAACCATGAAGCTACGCCAGGAACAAGCCTTTGCCATCGAAAAGACAAAGCTAGAAGCACAGCGAAAACTCCAGGAAAAACAAATCCTGATAGAAAACCAAATCCAGGAACTGGCCTTACAAGCAAAATGGCAGGAAGAAGAACAGAAAAATAAGCTTGCCTCCTTAGCAGACAAGAAAGTTTTAGAAGCCAAAGAGCATGAAGTAGCACAAGAAAATAAGAAAAATACTCTACTTCTGGCGCAACTGGAACTAGAAAACAAACTTGCGTCTCAGGAAAAAGAATTCCGCCTTCTCAAAGCCCAGGAAGAAGAAAACCATCGAATCCAGAATGCCAATAAAGAAGAGCAGATCAAACACCAGAGACTCATGCAGGAAATCGCCAACACTCTTTCTTCTGAATACCTTGCCACCAAAATGATTGAAACATTGCCCGATCTGGCACAAGCATTACCAGAAATCAAAGAACTAAAAACCTTACAGATTTCCTCCGAAGGCAAAGAGTCCAACCTTCTTTTTGGTTCTATTTCCAAGCTGCTGTCCATTGCCCATGCCATAGGTGTCAAGCTTCCTGGCTACCAGGAGCCAATGGCAGACAAAACTGTGTAAATAGCTTGTAGTTTGTGCTAATCTTATTTTGGGCTTGGTCGCAGGATAACGCTTCCATAGAAAGGGGAAAAATTGCAGAATCTAAATCATTTGGGAATCGTTTTGTTCTTACTATTTTCTCTTGCAATCTATTCCCAAAGAATCCAAAGCCGCATAGAATTCTTGGAGGATGAGCAAGGGAAAAAAACGATGATTCTGGCAGGCGAATGCGATTTGCCTGACAAAACAGCTTTGCTAGGATCGATTTGGTTTGAAGACCAGGAAAGAATAGAAACTCGTTCCCACCAGACCGTAAAAAAAGGAAAATTTATTTTTAGCTATGGCCCTTTTGTCGGGTTATTACCTGCAGGGAAGTATGTATGGAAAGTCCAGTCAGATTCCTTTGCTAAATATACTTGTTTTCCTCATGAAAAGGTATACTATCATCGCAGCTTTCAGCAAAAGCAAAGCGAAATACGTGCAGAGATGCTTTTCTGGCAAAAATGGCTGGAAGAAATCCAGGTTTATCAAGATTCTTTAAAGAAAAGCTATCTGGAAATCTGCCAGGAAAAAAATAAAAACAATCTGGAAAAGATCAGACAACACATACAAGATGCTTACAGCGATTTTCGACGCTTGGAAAACCAGATAAAGCAAAAACAGGATGTTTTTCCAAGATTTCCTGAGCCTCTTTGGAAAGCCACATCCATCTTACAAACAATTTCTCAATATCTCGATACGACTGCTCTGAGGATTTTCTTATATTTCTCTATGCCTGTAGAAAGAAATTTTTCGGAGCTTTTGAAAAAAATTCCTGATCCTGTCTCTCAAACTTTAGAGCTAAAAAAGCTAGAAGCGAAAACCAGCGGCGAAATATCTTCTCTTCACAAATCTTTACCATTGCCTTCGAATTTAAAGGAAAAAGAGCTTCAGGAAGATCTACTGTGGCTGAACGAAATTTTCAAAAACCTGACTACAGAATACAATCAATCGCAAAAAAAATTCTACAAAGAGCAATGGCAGATCGCCATGAAGGCTTGGCAGGAAGAAATAGAAAACTATGGTTTTCGTATCCAGGACTATTCTCTATCGCCTTTGGCTTTACAATACCCTGAACTTTTGGAGGATCTCAAAACCCTCCACGAAAATATAAAGAACATAGCGATTCTTTACAACGAAGATATATATCGCAAAGCAAAACTACCTCTACCTGGAGCAAGAAAGGCAAGTGCGACAATAGAAAAAAGTCTGGAGGCCTTACGCAGCACAATGCAAAAGCTTCTGAAACAACTTGAGCAACAAAAATCGCAGGAAGAATATGCCAGGGAAAAAGCCTGGAAAGAAATGCACAAAGGCATTGCTCTCTTAACAACCTTGCAGGAAGATTTGCAAAAAGGATTGCAAATATCCAAAACACAAGATTTTATCCTTTGGCGTAGCCAATATAAAAAAAGCCAGGAGCAAGCCTCGGCATATTTTCAAAAAGCCAGACCATTCTTCGAAGATTTGTACGTTTTATGCAACAGAAACCTGGTGTGGATAGACAGCAGACTGGATTTTCATAAAAAAATACTGGAAGGCACAATATCACAAGAAGACCAAAAGATAAAAATTCATATTAAAAAAGTCGATATGCAAATACAAATGCTCCTGCTCCACATACAGAAAGAAGCAGAAAAGCCAAAATAAGGAATCAGGGGTTGGGGCAGAGGGGCATCGATTTTTGGACCGATGCACTGCGGCAAGACATATAATTTCACCGCAGAGACACAGAGAACGCAGAGAAGAAAAAAAGAACTATATAATTCCTCTGCGACCTCTGCGCCTCTGCTGTTAATTATTTTTTATCAATATGTTGCAATAGGTACAAAAACTTTTGAACACATACCTACTGCTCTCTTATTGTATGCAAAGATTGTTTTAAATCCGATATAGAGGTTATGCTTGCAGGCCTGCATAGAATAACGCGTCCCTTGTTATGACAGCTATCGATGATAAGCTGCCTGGGATTAGGAGAATCATATCCTAATCGACATAGCTCGTGGCCAATAACAGAAAAGGGGCTTTTGGCTTCTTTCAAAAAAGATTCTACTGTTTCTATAGCATGATCTCTTCCTGCAACTAGACTATGGATATAGGAATGTTTTTTTAAAGAAATTTTTTCTTTCAGGCTGCTAAAACCCTGTTTTTCTTTTTCAGGGTTAGAATGGGTCAGAAGAAGATTGCCACACTGGATGGCAGCAGGCATGGCCTCTATCAGTCGGAGATATTTTTCTACAATTTCTCGGGCTTTTTTCCCAAAGAGAAAAGACAAGCCTCTTTTAAAAAGATGATTCAACCTGCGTTTTTTGCAAAGGGTTTCTCTTTGCAAATAAAAATTCAAATCATGGTTTCCTAATAGAAAATGTACCCGATCAGGATATTGGCAAAGGCATTTCAGAATGTCTACCACTTCCAGGAAAGAAAGATCTCTTTGATCTATAAGGAGGCTGCGAGAATGAATCACTTCCTGGAAAATCAAATGTCTGTTTGGATATTCGTTCAGGCGGGCTTCTGACAAAATAAAATTCAAGTTTATCCGATTGCCATGCAAATCGCCTGTTATCAAAGTCTCTGAATGGACAGGCAAAGTCAGTAAATATCCTTGCCGATAAGGATTTTTCATCATCTTTTCATAAGATTCATCAAGCAGTTGAAAAATAGAGGAAACATCATGATATATATTGTCTTCTAATGCCTCTAAAATTTTTTGGACATGAGTATCAGAGGATTTTTCTATCTTTTTCAGATGGTTGAAAGCAATGAGATATTTTACAGGATACTTTTCCAGCAGCCGAATGACTTCTTTGTAGTCCTGTCTCTTCAAGGCTTGCAATACAAGCACCGTTGCAGCACTTCGCAAAAATTTTGTTTCTGCCTGGAATTTTTCTGCAAGACATAGCCCCAAAGCATATTTTTTTTGTTTTATTAGTCTTTGATATTCTTCCTGCCATAAAGTATCAAGCGATTTTTTTTCTTTTGTTTCCTGATAGATCAGCCATGCCTTTTCATATTCCTGGCCTGCCAGAAGATCTGAAAAATTTTCTTTAAACAACCCATCAAACAATTTCATTCTTTATTTCTTTCTATGGTTTGCTCATTACGAATTTGCAATCCGTAACGCATGCCAACATTTCTTTTGCTTTTTTTTAGAGAATATTTTAAAATAGAAAAGAGTTTGGCAATATTACATTAGAAAATCTTTTACCGCCAACTGGAGCAGATGCTATTAGCATAGCACAGCTCATTTGGCACAAGCTGAATTGCAAATGTAACATTGTCAAGATAAGATAGGTAAATTTACCATTCTTTCCTTTTGCCTCGATAGGTACATTACCTTTTTTTTTCTCAGAAAGCAAGTTTTTTTAAAAAAGGAGTCGAAATGGTTCGTAAATTCAACTTTAACCCTGGTCCCGGTGCTTTGCCTCTTTCTGTTCTCCAGAAGGCTCAGGCAGAATTTAGCGACTATCGTGGCGTTGGCATGTCTATCGTGGAAATGAGTCATCGCTCTAAAGAATTCGAAGCTATTTTAGCCCATGTAAAACAAAATTTCAGAGACATATTGAGCATTCCCGAAACCCATGAAATCCTCTTCCTGGGCGGTGGAGCCAGTTTGCAGTTTGCCATGATTCCTATGAACTTTTTAGGCAAAGATCAGGTTGCTGACTATGTGAATACAGGCGAATGGGCAAGAAGAGCCATTAAGGAAGCAAAACTTTTTGGTAAAGTCCATGTTGCTGGAGACACAGAAAGTCACAACTATACTTTTTTACCAGAAAATTTACAATTTTCTCAAAATGCCAGCTATGTTCATATCACTTCTAACAATACTATTTTTGGAACGCAGTGGCCTTCTTATCCCCAGACAGGTGATGTGCCTTTGTTAATAGACATGTCATCGGATTTTATGTCGCGAAAAGTAGATATAAGCAAGTATGCTCTTGTATACGCTGGTGCCCAAAAAAATATTGGACCAGCAGGAGTGACTGCTGTTATCATCCGCAAAGATATGCTAAACAAGGTCGTTGCCAGAGAAATTCCAACGATGATGCAGTATAAAACCCATATTGAAAACAATTCCCTGTACAATACCCCTCCTGTATTCTCTATTTACATGGTCGACCTTGTCACAGAGTGGGTCAAGGAAATGGGTGGTCTGCAAAAGATGGAGGAATTCAACGACAAAAAAGCCAAGATGATCTATGACGCAATAGATAGTATGCCCGATTTCTACAAAGGCACAGTTACAAACAAAGAACATCGTTCCAAGATGAACATTACTTTTAGACTGCCTTCGGAAGAGCTGGAGAAAAAATTTGACCAAGAGGCTACCGCTAAAAATTTATATGGTCTTAAAGGCCACAGATCCGTAGGTGGTATGAGAGCTTCTGTATACAATGCATTCCCTATGGAAGGTGTAGAAGCATTGTGCCAGTTCATGAAAGAATTTGCAGCAAAAAATCGTAAATAAAGCTATGGGAAAGCAATACCTGGCTTTCCCATAAAAACTAACCCATTTTCAATATTTTGTTCTGGTCAAAATGCTGTTGAGCATATTACACAGGGTCATTTTGACTATTACACTATTTTCAATTTTTTAAGGAAAGTGTGGAACAAATGGCAGGCGTTATATTTAAAAATGTTTATAAAATCTATGAAAACAAAACGATGGTTATCCAGGATTTCAACCTGGAAATCAGAGACAAAGAATTTTTAGTTCTGGTTGGACCTAGCGGATGTGGAAAGTCCACTACATTGAGAATGATTGCTGGTCTGGAAGAAGTTTCTCGCGGCGACTTGCTCATCAACGGTACAAAAATGAACGATGTTGCGCCTAAAGACAGAGATATCGCTATGGTATTCCAGAACTACGCACTCTATCCGCACATGAGCGTCAAGGAAAATATGGCTTTTAGTCTCAAGCTACGAGGCGTTGGACGGGAAGAAATCGAGAAAAAAGTTTTACAGGCAAGCGAAATTCTGGGACTCAATGCACTGCTGGAACGCAAGCCCAAGCAGCTCTCTGGTGGACAAAGGCAGCGCGTTGCTATGGGAAGAGCCATTGTGCGAAGCCCCAAAGTAT
>CALKWO010000340.1 GCA_938003875.1 uncultured bacterium | reverse complement strand
TGGACAATTCTTTATAATCCGCTCTTCGTGTTCTTCGCTGCGAAATCGTGTCTATCCTTTAGATAGATTAAATCATTGCCTGGTTCGCTCCAGTGAAGCACCCTTCCAGGAATAAAAAAAGAGCAGACAAGACACTGGATTTGCTTTGCAAAAGGACAAAGACAAGTTCTCTTTTTGTGCCTTGCGACACTGTTTTTATTCCTTCCAGGATATGACACAACTGTACGACCTCTCTCCCGATGAACGCAGGAACTATTTCACTTCGCTTTGCCAGCAGTATGACATTTCCCTGCCAGAAAAGGCTTTTTTTGAATCGGAAAAGGCTCAATACGATGTCCAGGCCATTGCCCACAAGCTAGGGCTTTATACTTCCAAAGGCACTCTGCATACTTCTTTTGTCAAGGCTCTTCTCCAGCATCTTCAACTCCAGAAGCTTTCTTCTTCCACAACAAAAAAAGCCTGCTATTCCCCCCAGACTGTTGTTTCTATACACAACTGGCTACAAGAACGCAAATTCCCTTCTACCCTTTCCCTTCCTTATGGTCAGGGTACTAAAATGCGTCACTTCGAGCTGGAATACCACAGGCTTAAATGACTCTACTCTATTTTGAAAAAGACGCAGGGATTGCGCTGGCCAGTCTTTTTCTTATATATGGTCTTTTTCGGCGCAACCCTGCGGCTACAGACGATTACAAGGCAATTTTTCATGAAACAGAATCATTCCAGGCATTCATCCAATCTTTTCTCGAAAGTTTCTATATCGGGAGCAGTTCGGACATCCTGGAAAATCTGTTTTAGCTTTTCCAGATCCGATATTTGCTGAATCTGTTTCATTCTATGCAATCCTCTTGCCCCGAATCTAATTTCTAAAATGGACACTATTGCTTTGATTTCCCCTTCGATTCTGCCTTCGATTCTGCCTTCGATTCTGCCTTCGATTCTGCCTTTGATTTCACCTTCTTGTCTAATACGGTCTGCTGTGCTTATCATGAGCTGGTCTCCTTTATCAAAGTTTTGCTTTATGATTTCATTTAGTTCTTTGCTTTCTATTTGTGTCGCGCTCATTATGTAGATTATCATGCTAATCAAGATATCTTTTGCATCTCCTGGTGGTATTTCTTTTGATACCGATTCTAGTGTCCTGCGCAGCTTTTCCTGGAACTCTTTGCTTCTTATGTACTTGAATAGTTTCATCATGAGCTGAAGAGTTACTATTCCCCAGATGTCTTTGTCTTCTATTTTTGTCAGATCATACAGCATATACGAAAAATCAGGGATAAATTTTTGCATCTCTGCATCGCAATCGAACAGGTGCTTCATGTTGCTTCCCCATCTCCACTCTGTTTTTCCATGGTAGAGAACTATGGGAATCACGATAGGCAGATGGAAGACCTCTCTTTCTCTCTCCTCTTGTTCTATTTCTTCCTCGTCTTCTTCCTGCTCCGACTGCGCTTCTCGCTCTTTTTTGCGTTTTGCCAGGTATTCTTCCCTTGTCTTTTTCCAGCATTGCACCATATATTCCAGGAGCTGCATGGCTACCCATGAGTCCTGGTAGCTCTTGTGTTCCATCAGCACATACACATACCCTGTCCCTCCCTTTTTCAAGGTAACCTCGTATATCATGTCTGAATAGTATTCTTCCATATCCTTGCTAATGAACGAGTCTTTTTCTATCATCAGGCTTTCTATGTCCAATTGCTCTGCTATGGATTTGGGCAGATAGCTTTCCAAAAAGCTCTTCGCATTCGGCAGCTTGCTCATTGTTTCCTTGAAGTACAGATCGTGCGGGTTGCGTACTTTTTTCATGGACTTCTTTCATAAAAAAAACCGAAAATGGTTTTCGCTTGCGCTACTAACCACTTCGGCCTGTTGTATCCTTTGTCTGGAAAGATTCCAGCACGGGATAGAGATCTATTCCATAGGGTTGCACACAGCTAAAACCTCTCGGCATTTAGCTAACGGGCGATTTATTGGAATTCAGAGGCAACGCAGACCAATGTTGTTGTTCTGGTTGTCAGGCTCCCTGCTGTTCCGGTTTGCAGACCGACAGTTGTAGCCATTGTTGTTCCACGAGCCGCCGCGCAAAAGACAAGAAGAGCCTACGATCTACTACCCACTACTGCTATTTTAGAATTCTATTGCGTATTTTTCAAGAAATTTTTATGGTGAATATTTTATATTTTTTTGTCATGGGGGTCAAAAAAAAAATCGCCGGTCGCAAAGCGTTTGCGACAAAAAATATTTCCAGGTTGATTTTACAACTCTTCGCTTTTTTTATCTTTTTTGAACTAGAATCCGGATAGTACCGACTTTTTTGAACTAGAATCCGGATAGTACCGACTTTTTTTATAGCATAGCTTTTTTTTATTTTTTTTGAAGACTCTGCTTTTCTTTTCCTACTCTGGCAAAGGGTAAAAGGGTAAAAGATAAAATATTAAACTATATTAATAAATTTAATTTTTTTTAATAAATATAAACTCTATGGAATACAGAGGCAACGCAGACCAATGCGGCTGTCCTGGTAGTCAGGCTCCCAGCTGCGCCGGAGCGCAGACCGACAGTCGTAGCCATTGCTGACCCACGAGCCGCCGCGCAAAAGACAAGAAGAGCCATTTGGGTATTTTGGGTCTGAAATATTATCTCCTGAATATTCCTGGTATTTGTCCTGACACCACTCCCATACATTCCCATGAAAGTCATAGCATCCCCATGCATTCGCATTGGGCAGGCTTCCGCAGGCGACTGTCTTTCCACTATACTCTTCTTTTGCCCCTCCTGCGTAGGGATAATTTCCATTATAGTTCACCTGGTCTGGTGTCATGTTCTCTCCCAGATTGAAGGGCGTTGTTGTCCCTGCTCTGCACGCATACTCCCATTGCGCTTCTGTGGGGAGCTTAAACCCTGTTTTTTTGCAGAATTCCTGGCAGTCATTCCAGGATACCTGCTCTACTGGCGCATTGCTTCCTGAATTTTTGAAAGTCGCAGGATTCTTCCCCATCACTGCCTGCCACTGGGCCTGGGTCACTTCGTATTTGCCTACATAGAAGGCTTTGCTGATGATGACTCTATGCCTTTTTTCATTCGACTCTCTCTGTTTCTCGTTATCAGGCGAACCCATCCAGAATCTTCCTGGCGGCATCAGGCGCATGGCTATTCCTGATATGGTCTTCTCTATCTCCAGCCCTTTTGCCCTGGCGTAGCCTGTCTGATAGGCTCTGGCGTACTCTACCTGCTTTGTAAAGCCCTGGTTTACCCATCTGTCCGATGCCATGTCCAGGATGGTTGTTCCTTTGTGGTCGTACTGGCAATTTTTCCATAGATCACTGTCCAGTCCATAGCTTTCTTTCGCTGTTTTTGCCAGGAAAACCTGGCTCTCTTTTTCTTTCAGCTCCGCTTCTTTCTTTGCCAGGGATAGCAGTCGTTCTTTTTCTTTTCGGATTTCCTCTGCTCTTCTTTCTTCTTCCTGTTTTGCTAAGGCTGCCAGGTGTTCTTTTTGCTTTCTTTCTTCTTCCTTTCTTTCTTCTTCTTGCTTTGCCAGAATCGCCAGGCGTTCTTTTTCTTTTATTTCTTGCTCTCTTTTCAGGAGGGCTGCTTCTTTCTCTTGTATCTCTTTTTGTAGCCTTGCCAGGGTTTCGGCATGTTCTCTTTTCTTTTTCTCTTGCTCTTCCTGCTCTTTGCTCTGGCTGCTCTTTGGCAGGATTTCTATTGTTTTTCCTTTGCGCAGACTTTGTAAGATTTCCTGCGCGTTTTCAGGACGATCTTTTCTTTCTTTTTTCAGCAGGCTCTGTACTATCTGCCACTCTCTTGGATCCAATCTTTCTGGGGTTTCTGGCTCTTTTTCGCATACAAGCATTGTGTAATGCTCCAGGGTCGTTCCCTGGAAAGGATGAACTCCTTCTACCATCTCATAGAGTATCACCCCTAAGGCCCAGTTGTCCGTTCGGCCATCCACCCTTCTTCCCAGATACTGCTCTGGTGCCATGTAGGGCAGTGTTCCGCTTATGTCTGTTGCAAAACCTGGCTTTCTCGATAGCGTGCTTCGGATTTCACTTGCCAGGCCAAAGTCTGTCAGATAGATTTTTTGATCTGACTCGCGGATCATGATGTTCTCTGGCTTGAGGTCTTTGTGTACTATACCGTTGCTATGAGCGAAGTCTAATGCTCTGGCTACAGGAAGCAGTAAACCCAGAGTTTCCTCCAGGGGAAAGCCTCTCTGCCCTCTCTCCATGATCTTTCTTCTCAAATTTTTTCCCTCTACCAGATCCATCACAACGAAATATCGTGAGCTTTCTGCATCCAAAGTCAGATCTCTGTATTGCACTATGCTTTCGTGTACCAGCTTTTCCACCAGCAAACCATATTCTTGCTTGAGCTTTTCTATGGCGACTGTGTCTTCTGTCAAATCTTTCGGAAATATCTTTATCGCCACCAGGCGGTCTGCTATCAGGTTTCTTCCTTTTCTTACCTCTGCCTGGCCTCCTTTTCCTAGCAAATCCCCTACTTCATAGTGTGATCCCAGTATTTTTCTTTTTTGCAGCCTGGACACAGAGACCACTATGCTCTGGCTCAACTGCGGGGCTATCTTCTGGATTTCCTCCTGGATTTCTTCATTTTTCTTTAACGCCACAATCCTTTGCTCCTGATTCTGGGCGTTGCTGAAGCTAGCCAGTTCTTCTATCTCCTCTACGATTTCCCCTAACAACGGCTTTACTTCACTCAGTACCTTTTCTACTTCCTCGCTCTTTTCATCCATGACCAGCTCTTCCTGGTCTTTCCATTTTGCCAGCATCAACCTCATCGGCACTATCACCAGATTTGCTCCTGGCACTGCTCCACACGCTATATCCAACACAGCGTCTACCGCATTGTTATGACGCTGGTACCATCTCCATATCTTATTCTCTTTTTGCACTTTTTTCTCCCTCGAAAAAATACTTCACTGTATAGGAAATTATAGTTTTAGTGCTAAATACAATACACTTTCATCTATATTCCAATCTTAGCCCGAAGGGGCAGAATATAATAGCCAGTGGCAACGCCCCAACGCTGTTAAGTTAAGGCTAAGACTATGCTACTTATAAACCTA
>CALKWO010000339.1 GCA_938003875.1 uncultured bacterium | reverse complement strand
CATAAATTTTTCGTAACTATTTGGCAATCAACAACTGGAATTTAACATTGTCAAATTAGGTACCTACAGAAATTATTTTATTTTATGCAACTGAAAATATGGATAATGTATCCAGATGGGTTCTGTTGTAAACTTCCTTTAATTAGCCTTTAATGAATGAAAAATTTTATTAAAGAATTATTAAAGAATAAAAGATATAACATATTATCATAAAATAGCTTATCTTTAATTAAATAATATTTATTCTGTATTTTTAAATTTAGCACAAAAAAATCAGGTTCGAATCGGAGCAATTCTCATCATGCCCCAAGCGACCATAAAGCAGTAAAAGAATATAAAAAAAGGCTATTAGAGCTTTCGGAAGAGAGAAAAGAAGCCGAAAAGGATCATGATTGGAGCAAATTGGAAGAAATAGATGAGGAGACGGAAAAGATCGGAAAATGTTTGAATGCCAAATTTTGTTCTTCTCCTGAGAATGACAAATTGCGAAAAAGCGTTGGTAATGCTATACGGACAGCCTTGCAAAATATAGAAAAGCATCTACCTTCTCTTGCAAAGCATTTAGAAAATGCAATCCACAGAGGAACAATATGTATCTACCGACCTGATGAGGAAATTTTTTGGGATGTTCCATACTAAAGGAGGCCAGAAATGTCGTATTGTTATCTTGTTGCCATAGATGAAACGGGTTCGTTTGAGAAGCAGTCTAAAAAAGTATCCAGAGAAAAGGAAAAAGCCTCGAAAGTCGGGGGAGTTATATTCAAAGACCCTCGCAACCAGATTGTGCATAATCGCATGGATCATGTTCTGAACCAGTGGAACATAATCCACCCTCGCTCTATTGTGGAGAGAATAGAAGAAATCCACTATTTCCCTATGAGAGGAGTCAGGTGGGATGATTCCGAAAATTTGTCTGTCACCCCAGAGGAAGGCGTAGAGCTAACCAACGAGCTTGTACGAGAATTGCTTTCTCTGGAAGAATTTTCTATGGCCTTTGTTTCTTCAGGGTTTCCACCATTTTTTGTAAATGAACAGCAAGCTTATGGGGAAATATTGAGAACAACGCTTTGGGGTTTATTTTCGGAAAAGCTTCCGCTAAAGGAAGGGGATATCGTGAATGTCATGATTGCCCCACGTTCTCAAGCCAAAGGGGCTTTTGGAGTCTGGAAGCCTGCTGACTACGATTTCTACTATGAATTTCTCATGAAGCAACTGGAAAAAGAGTTTCAGCCATTGGCTCAACAAAAGAAGATCGAGATCAAGCTGGAATGCGATACAAGGAAGGTAGTAAAAAAGGCAGAAGTTCTTGCCGCTGATTTGTTTTTAGGCAATGAGAAAACACGCGATATCAAAGACGTGAAGTATTGTAAAATTTCCTTTCAAGATTACTATTGGCCTGCCCTGGGCATGAACCCTGTAGAGGAAATTGTGAAATCCTATGAAAATGGAAATTGCAGGCCGATTATGGCTTTTTCTCGTCTATTGCATTTATATGCTTTGCAATGCCTGAAAGAAGAAAAAAATGCCATTTCTGTCTTGCCCAAAGCTAAAAAAATTCTAAAGGCTATCGCTCAAGAGGAAATGGAAATGGAAGAGTTTGTTTCTTTTCTGGATAAGATATTGGAAAATCTTATTGTAAGCAGGGCAGAAGCCTCTGAAAATATGAAGATGGCGGAAATCTATTGCCAGACTCTTCTGAATCTTTATCCTTTGGAGAGCGGGCAGGAGAATCCTTTGATTTTAAGAATGCAAGAAGTCCTGATGCGTCAGCAAATCGCCATAGAAAGCCATAAAGGATCTATAGAAAATAATGCTGGTAAGTATCTGGAAGAATATCGTGGCTTCTTCGCCACACATAAAGAAATCCTGTATCCTACGATTGGCGAAAGGTTATTGCATCATCTCGATATGGAACTCAAAGCTGTCCAGGTCAGCCATTTTAACAACTATAATTTTGCAGAAGTAGAAAAAATCCTGGAACCTCATTACAAAAGATACAAGGAAACCTACCGCAAATTTCTTGGCAAGGAAAAGGACTCCACCTTTGGAAAACTCTCTGGCACGCTCGGACAGGCCAATGCGTTTCTTTATGGAATGAATCGTGAAGAATATGCTTACTATGAACTCGCAGCAGAACAGCTTCAGGAAGATACGGAAAACTTTGTTCCTCATACAGAAATGTGGAATATAGGCATGCACTACCGCATCCATCTGGAACTCTCTCGCCAGGAAAACCCCAGGCATTATCCACAAGACAAAATGCCCTGGCAGAATGCCCTGGAACTCATGAAAAGCCTCTTCGACCACCAAAGACTGACACCCAACAACTTGCTTGGCTGGGGAATCAAAAATGCATCTACCTTCGATCTGGCTCTTATACTCAAGTTTTTAAGCTACTACCATCATTATGTCAGTCCATCTTTGATAGAATCTACAGAGTCTTTGGACGTTCTTTGCCAGCATATATCCAACAAAAACTGGCCATGGTATCCTTCCTGCCATATCTGGAAGTGGGCTTTATACCTGGCTTATAGCACAGGAAACCAGGATTGCATAGAAAAGGCTCTTTCCTTAATACAGCCCTACACGGAAGGCCATTTTACCCTCAAGACAATAGAGATTCCTCTTCTTTTGTTGCAATGCCTGGCTAAATCGCAAAATCCTAAGCCAGTTTTACAAACGCTAAACGATTTGAGCCAAACCCAGCCCTTCTTCCGAGATTTCCTAGCGTATACACCATGGCAAACCACATTGTCCAGCGAAAGCTGCAAAGGATGGGATATATGGAATATCGTGACCATGCTGCCATTCTATTATGGATAGAGGAGAGTGATTTTATCTATCTATAATTATTATGTTATTTATTTGCATTTAATTTTTCCTCACAAAAGCTCCGATTCGACGAAGCTATTCGAGATGCCCGAAATTTGCAGCCAACAGGATTTTTCGGATAGGTTTTAAACACTCCGCTTATAAAATCGTACAGCACTACCTGTAACTATAAAAAAAGCAAGCATAATGCAAAAAGATAGTACCTATTTTCGCTCAAGTCCGTATCGTGCCTAAACTCAACGGTTCTTTCTTCCATGTCGAAATTCTTTATGATAAGCAAGAACTGAACTCCGATGTAGATATTAATCGTGTTGCATCTATAGATTTAGGCGTAAATAATCTCGCTGCGATGGAAGATCGGCTGCATAAAGAGACAAACTGGAAAATATAGCGAAAAAAACAATCAGAAACTTTTTAATGGGTTCTGCTCTCCTAATAAAAAGTTCGCATTCCGATTTTATGCTATGATCTACCACAAAATTTGAGGTAATGTGTTTTTTTCCAACATAGCAGCATAATTCCTATCATCACAGGAATTATGCTCACTGGCTCTGGAATGGTGGTTTGGTAAGCCGTTGTAACTTCCAGTTGAGAAAGAGTGCCCTTCCAAAGACTGAGATTATCCATTTTCCCAGTATAGCCGTATATGTTGTTTGCAGAATCTCCTAAACTTGCGCCAATTCTGAAAGGCAGGCTGCCTCCGTTTAAACCTGTAAAACCGGACGACTGATAGCTTGTAGACATTGCATTTCCATCTACATAGAATTGGATTCCAGCCGTTGTGCTGCCATTCCACCTGATATACCAGCGACAAAAGGCACAGTGCCTACCTGAATACCATTATAGCCATTACCACTGAGATCGTTATAATTTCCCTCAAAATTCCATCGTGCTTCTAGAGTGGCACCTGCAACAGCAGCCTGCCATGCTAAAATAACAATGCTGAAATAATATAAAATTTTTAAGCTCATATTTCTCCCTTTCAAAGATCATTACCAGGTACTCGCGCTCCAAGTGCTTCAAAGTTTTCGCCTGAAATTATTTTTTGTATAGGCTCTTAGCAAAATCCAAAATCCCATTAAAAGCATCGAAGATGGTTCAGGGACAGGCAATGACGATCCATATATCTGAACTTCAGACCATGTGGCTCTATCGTTACTATTTGTCACCTGTATATGCCCGAATATAATTTTTTTAGTGGATACAGCACTGAATGAAGTATCCATAACCAAAATGTTGGCAAGTCGTGCATTGTTATCTAAAACCTCATAATAATAGGTTTGAACGCCGGCAGCATTGAGCAATGTGATATACCATTTGGATGTTGGCTGGCCTTCACGCCTTGCCATCGTTACTCTGCTGATGGACATCTCTTGGGCAAATTCATAGTAAAAGGTATCCCCCAGGTTTGCATAGGCACTAACTCCGGCAGTATCATCTCCTTGTATCGAACCATCGATCATCCTGCCAGGATACCAGTCTCTTATCCCAGTGATTCCATAAAAATTGCTGCTACTCAAGGACAGTATTTCTGCGCTAAATGAGGGAGATAACCCGCATATTGCTATAAAAAAAAGCATTATTTTTATTTTTTGCATACTGTTTCCCTTTTTGATTATTTTGAAATCTACCGTTACTCAATTACAGATTCTCTGTGTTCTACTCAAAAAAAACAACGATAAACGATGGGTGCAATCACGATGTAATATTATTGACTTTCATTCGAAATTGCAGGCTGATTATGGCTTTTTCTCATCTATTGCATTTATATGCTTTGCAATGCCTGAAATATGTAGGAATTCTAAGATGTCAAAAATAATTTTAAAAAAAGAAAGAAAATATTTGCAAAACTTGACTCTTGGTTGATAATAAAGCTCTATTCCACATAGAGAGAAATACCGTAGTCAGAAGAACGTGAGCGTTAGCATGAACATAGACATCATACGTTTCCCAATTTTTCCCAAACTTTTATTGATCGGTTTAGCGCAGAAACTGCAACTTGCCGAAATTATTGAGTAAAGTCTTCTTTAGAGACAGCATTAAATGTAGTCTTTACATTTAGCTATTTCTAGTGTAGTTAATTTGCTTCAGAATGTCAATTACTTTTTGAGAATATACTTTTTTACTAAATATAGACTATTAAGTTAAGCTATTTTAGGATATTTTTTGATATTTATATTTTGACAATGTTAAATCTGGATTATTGATTACCAAGAGCTTACGAAAGATTTGGGAATTAATTCGTTATCGTTCTCTTTATCATTATCGTTATCATTTGCATCATCAAAGAAAGATAATGATAACGATAAAGATAACGATAACGATAACAATAACGAAAAAGAATTAAATGCAATTTTCGCTATAAGTTATTGCTAGCCAATATGTGGAATTTAACATTGTCAAGATATGGACTATACAAAATTTAGTTAGGAAATTCTATGCGTTTTATTGCAGATTTGCATATTCATTCCAAATATTCCCGTGCAACAAGCCATGATCTTACCTTTCCCAATTTGTATAAATGGGCTTTGTATAAGGGAATCCATATAGTAGGCAGTGGGGATTTTACTCATCCTCAGTGGGTCGAGGAAATAGAAGAATATCTGGAGCCTGCTCCAGAGCAAGGGCTCTACTCTCTGAAGGAGAAGTATTGTAAAGAAGCGCAGGAAGGAATACCCCAGGACATGATTGCCCCTGTCCGATTTTTATTGAGCGTGGAAATCAGCAGTATTTATAAAAAAAAGGGGCGAACTCGTAAGGTGCATAATGTTGTCTTTGCCCCAAATCTGGAAGTCGCTAAAAAAATTTCTTACAGGCTTTCGCAAATCGGAAACATCAAGTCCGATGGCCGCCCTATATTGGGACTGGACTCGCATCACCTTTTGGAAATATTGCTGGAAATCTCGCCTGAAATATACCTTATCCCTGCCCATATCTGGACACCGTGGTTTTCTTTATTTGGAGCGAATTCAGGATTTGATCACATCGAGGAATGCTTTGAAGAGCTTACGCCTTATATCTTTGCCCTGGAAACAGGTCTCTCTTCCGACCCTCCCATGAACTGGATGTGTTCTCAGTTGGATCGATTTACCCTGGTTTCCAATTCCGATGCGCATTCTCCTTCTAAATTGGGCAGGGAAGCCAACCTTTTTTCCTGTGAATTTTCCTATCCAGGCTTATTTGACGCTCTCAAAAGAGGAGATGCGGAAAAATTTTTGGGCACTATCGAATTCTATCCTGATGAAGGGAAATACCATCTCGATGGACACAGCAAATGCAAACTCAGGCTGACTCCAGAGCAAAGCATAGAGTACAAGGGAATCTGCCCTATGTGTGGTGGCAAAATCACCCTGGGTGTTTTACACAGAATCGCCGAGCTTGCAGACAGAAAAGCAGGCGAAAAACCTCCCAAGCCTTTCCCCTTTCGCAATTTGATTGGCCTGGAAACAATCCTGGGCCAAGTTCTGGGAGTCAAGGAAACCAGCAAGAAAGTGGAAACAGAGTATTTTTCTGTCTTGAAGAAATTTGGCCCAGAGCTGGAAATCATCAGCAATACTCCGCTAGAAGAGTTGGAAAAAAAAGGCTCTGTGATTTTAGCAGAAGCCGTCCGCAGAGCGCGTGAAGGAAATCTGGAAATCGCAGGAGGATATGATGGTGAGTATGGCACAATCCAGATATTCCAACCAGGAGAAAGGGAAAAGTATCTCCCTCAGGAAACCTTCTTTGGATTTCAGGAAAAAGAAAAAAAGTCACCTGCCAAAAAACGAGAAAAAATTACCAAAATCCAAGAAAATGTTCCTGATGCAATAGCACAAAGCATCTGGGAAACCTTGAATGCAGAGCAGAAAGAGGCTGTCGAATGCCAGGATAAACAGGTTCTTGTTATTGCAGGGCCAGGTACTGGAAAGACCATGACCCTTGCCTGCCGCCTGGCCTATCTTGTGCAAGAGAGGAAAATGCCAGCCAGAAGCATTCTTGCCATCACCTTTACCAATAAAGCAGCAGAAGAAATGAAATCAAGGATGAAGCAGGTTTTGGGAGACATCTCTGAAGAAATGACGATTTGTACTTTCCATCGTCTGGGACTGCAAATTCTAAAAGAAAAGGGAAATCTTGTTGGGCTTCCTCAAGATTTTGTCTTGTACGAGAAAGAAGAAATCCACAAACTTCTGGATGGAAAAAAAGAATGGCTGGAAAAAGTTGCTCTTGCCAAAAATGATCTTGTATCTCCTGAGAGCATAGAGGATAAGGAATTCCAGGATTTCTATCTAAAATATAACGAAATATTACAAAGCAACCATGCAATCACCCTGGAAGATCTTGTCTATCTTCCTGTCCGCCTTTTGCGAGAGAATCCAGAAACGCAAAAGGAATATCAGGAAAGATTCTGTGTGGTTGCAGTAGACGAATACCAGGATATAGCGAATGCCCAGCACCATCTCTTGAAGCTTCTCGTTGCAGAAAACACCGATTTTTTCGCTATCGGTGATCCTGACCAGGCAATCTATTCTTTCCGCGGAGCGAATATGCAGTACTTCCTGGATTTCTCTCAAGAATTCCCCCAAGCAAAACAGATACGACTCTGCCAGAACTATCGCTCCAGTAAGAATATCACAGATGCAGCATCGTTCTTGGTTTCTCATAATAAAAACCGTATTCCAGGAGAGCTAAAAGCCCAAAAAAAAGGCAAAAATATTCAGGTCTACCAGGCCTCCCACGAAAGGATAGAGGCTCAATTCATCATTCATACGATCCAGGAACTTATGGGTGGAATTACCATGCTGGCTACAGACAAATCGACCATACAAGAATCCTCCTATACATTCCAGAGCTTCGCAGTACTCTATAGGACATCGCAACAAAGCAAAATCTTACAGGAGGCTTTTGCAGAATCCTCTATGCCTTATCAATGTATTGGCACAGAGCCTTTCTGGAAGCAGGAAAAAATCCAAAACTGGAAAGCCCTTTTTCAACTTTTTCTGCATCCCCAGGCCAGCCCTTCTTTCTATCGTCTTCTTCAGGAAATGCCAGGTATTGGCGATAAAAGCATAGCAATATGGAAAGAACACCAGCGTCCTTTTCTGGAAGAAATTCCCCAGCATCTCCCCGCTCCCGCCAGAGAAAGCATCTATGAGCTTACCAGAATACTAAAGCAATGCCAGCCTACCAATCCTTTAGGCGATTGGATTGCCTCTCTTGCAGCGCAGATTTCCTGGCCTTGTCTCCAGCTCGAAAAAGAAAGCATGAATAGAATCTGCCAGGCTGCTTCTTTTTTCCAAGATCTCCGAGAATTTTTATCTCACATTGCCCTGCATGAGCATGTAGACGAATTTGATCCAAGAGCAGAAAAGATTGCCTTGCTCACTCTTCATGCATCAAAAGGTCTGGAATTCCCTGTTGTATTCATTGCAGGCTGCGAGGAAACCCTCCTCCCGTTTACCCGCTTTGGATGGGACAAAGAAACAGAAGAAGAGGAAAGACGATTGTTTTATGTTGGAATGACAAGAGCAAAAGAGCTTCTATACCTGACCCACAGTCAAAAACGCCTTTTGTTCGGCAAAGAGGAATCCCATGACCCCACACGCTATTTTCAGGAAATCCCCCAAAATCTGCAATCTTTTGTAACAACAAAGCGGAAACCCTCTAAACCGAAAAAGCAGGAAGGAGAACAACTGGATTTCTTTTTGTAATGTGCCTAACTCGGATAACTAAAGGCTCATTTGAAAATGTAAAGATTTTGCACCACGAAGGACATGAAAACCACGAAGGCTATAGTTCTTAAAATTTTTTCTTTGTGTCCTTCGTGCCCTTCGTGGTAAAAAATTTTGTAGTTAAATTTTGAGTTAGGGGGTTTTTACACAAGACTCAAACTTGTCTTGCAATAGCTTATAAGCGTAGACATCACATTTTGATCACGCTACTCCAATGGATTGTAGCCTTGTATTTTAAATGGTGGATTGCGCCATATTCTTAGGACTGTGTCGAAATAAGGCTCTGTGAGGGCTTCTTTAATTTGTTCTTCCTGGGTTTCCGATGGGTCGTAGCTGACAGTTGCTTTTGCGAAGCCAGGGCCAGGCCATGCTTCTAGTTTTAAATATCCAGGTATCTGATACATATCATCCCTGTATAAATAGTATACCAAAAGATTGGCTCTGCCTCTGCATGTCAGGTTTTCTAAAGATAAAACAACCTGGGCGATTTTTTCTGGTTTTTCTCCTTTGGAGCGGACAAAAGAAGCAATGGGGTAAAGATAGTCGCCTGCCACCGCTCCGCCAAGAAAGAGTGCGATGACGATGAGTATCATCCAGACTGGTAACTTCTTTGCAGAAAAAGGAGTTGACCAGCATAAGGCCTCTTTTTCTGGGCATTCCTCAAGGCACTGAAAGCATGTGATGCACCTGGCTTGGGAAACCTGGCTAACTTTATGTACAGGAATATTCATAGGGCATACACGGCTGCACTTACCGCAAGAAGTACAGGCATTTTCTTTTCTCTGGATTCTGGCAAGCCCAAAGCGGGAAAAAGGATTCAAGACAGCAGCCAGAGGGCAAATCCACCTACAGAAAGGCATGGTAAGAAAAAAAGAAGCTGCAAGAATCGTTGCTGAAACGACATACGCCCAGAAGGTGATGTCTTCACCATGTCGGCTCAAAAGAGCATAGCATGGATCAAAGCCACGAAAAATCAGCTCTCCGCTTTTATAGGTGAAATATAACAAAAGTGCTAGAAAGAAATATTTTGCAAGAGAAAAGAGGCTTTCCTGTCTTTCTGAAACTCTCCTTGCTTTGATCCCAAGGAGTTTTCCTAAGCCTCTTGCAGCTTCGGAAAGCATACCGATAGGGCAAAGATAACCGCAAAAAGCCCTTTTTACCAGCAAGGTGATCAACAAGACTGCTGCCAGAATATAAAAATTAGAAACGCCTAAAGAGCAGGGCATATTGCCCTCTTTGATATAGGTGTAGATTGCCTCTACTCCACCAAATGGACACCACTTCTCTGCATTTCCCTGGATGAGAAACACGGCTACCAAGATCACTAAAAAGATAATGGCTTGAACAATATGTCTTGTTGTCTTCATGTACTATTGGCCTCCGCATTTGCTTCTACTGGGACATGTGCTACAATCTTTTCCTTCACTGCAAGAAGACTCTGGCAGCATAGAACGGATTTTCATGACTTCTTTAAAAGCCTGATCTTGATGAAGAGCCTTAAAGTCAGGCAACTCCATGGCTCTTTCTTGCAATAATACCAGTTGGGCAGAAGGAGTATATTTAAAGCAAACTGCGAGCGTCTTTAGCGCGGTTTCTTTATAGCCAATCAGGGATTCCAAAGAAGCTTTGTAGAAAATATAGAAAACATTTTTTTGATCTTTTTTGGCCAGTTCCCCATAGATTTTTTTGCTTTCTTCTATTTCTCCTGTTCTTGCTAATGCTATGGCATAAAGGATGTTCAGAAAGGGAGACAGAGGTTTTGCAGGGGAAATCCATTGGATGGCTTCTTTATTTTTCTGGGTAAGGATATATGTTTCCGCCACAAGCAAAAATGAATCATCATTGGAAACTTTTTCATGGATTTCTTTGGCTATAGCAATCATTTCATCATAGGCTTTACACTGAGTATAGTAGGTATACAAAGAATAGGCCATAGAAGCCCATTTTTCCTGATTAGACTCTTTGGGAAGATATTGACGAACCTTGATAACCTGGCGTAAAAGCATGTATTCCCTTTTATATGATTCCTTAGATTTATCTAATTTCCAGGCCTTTTCAAAGCATTTCAATGCTTCTTCAAAATTGCTTTGCTTTAAAAGCTCTTGTCCCTTCAAAAAGTTTTCCTGTGCATCTTGCGCTTGCAGCATACCAAAAAGATAAAATAAACAAATTGCTAAAAGACATTTTTTCATAATTTTTCTCTCTTTAAAAAACTAGAAAGTTTTGATTTTTTCGCTTTTACCAAAGACGACAGCATACACATCAATGCAGTCTTTTTGCATATCGAAGACCAGCATAGGGCCAATACGCAGGCTCATAGCCAGATCCTGGCCTGATGGTGGTTTTTTGTAGAAAATTCTGGGATCGTGTGGATGCGTATGAAAGAAGAATACCAGCTCTGGATTTGCCATATATTGGGAAGCATCTAAAAAATAGCTATGCCGAAGCAGCATTTTTTCCAGCCCAAAGAAGTACAGCTTTTTTTTCGCCTTTTCTAAAAGATCGGCTTCTTTTTCATCCAGAGCGTTTTTTTTGGCTAAAGCACGAATCAGGGCAAATTTTTCTTTTGCTTTAGGAATAATGACATTGCTATAAGCGATTGTATAATGATCTGCTCCTGTTTTTCTCAATTCCAGGCGGTTTAGAAATTTTTCTTCCAGAATGTTTAGATTACGAAATTCGTTCCTTTTGAATTCTTCTATATATTGCCTGGTTCTGTTTTTTTCTTGGTCCTCCAGGCAGAGCATTTCCCAATTTTCTGATTTTTTTAGAAGAATTCCCCCCATTTCCCATCTTTGCTGAATTTGGATAAGAAAATCGCTAATGTCCTGGGGGTTCTTATTCCAATAGCCTAGCAGAGATGGAATAGAATCCTCGGCACGATCACTCCTGACTTTGATCTGGGCGATCATGCCTTTTAATTTATAGAATTCCTGGTATCTTGCTTTTTGTGTAGTGGTAATCTTTTGTTCGAAAATAAGATAAAATTTCTGAAGCTTTTTCCATCTTTCTCTGGTAGGGTGCATGAAATAGCCCAACTGATAGTTTTCTATAGCATCCAGCAAAAAAACAGTTTTTTCTTCTGAAATCCAGGGGAAATGAGAATGGAAAAGAATTTCTTCTAATTTTTTTTCCAGAACTACGACAGCAGAGTCGTTTTTTTTATCGGGAAGGGTTCTGGCATAACGTTCTATATCAGAAAAAAGACTCTCTATAGAACTCTCGTAGGTTGCACAAGCAACAAGAAGCAGAATCGGGAAAAATAAAAAAACTTTTATACTGAAACTCATTTTTTCTCTTTTTCCTGAATGCTGAAACGATATATTTTACCCCAGTTGTGGTTTTTGTTCAGATTCATGAAAAAAATCTGGATACTATGCTCTCCCTGACTCAGAGGCGAAGAGGGCATGAATTCCAGAGTAGATGTTGCTGGATTATATTGATAAGAGACAGGCTTGCCGTCCAGTTCTACAACCATTTGACGTGCAAAAACCTTAGCTTGTTTGTCCCATCCAGTGCGTTCTTCCAATCCATCGCTAAGCTGGATCTTGAATTCTGGCTGAGAACAGGAGATGATGTTTTCTTTTGGCTCTATGATTTTATAAGAAGGGATGCCTGCATATAAATAACGAGCCAGACCTAAAAAAACGCCGTAAGCTTCCTGTTTTAGAAATTCGGGATCTCTCATTTTTAGCTCTGTTTCCAGATTGGAGAAAAAAGCCAGCTCGCAAAGAACACCAGGAATTTCAGGACTAAGATCCCGAAGAACACCAAAACCGATCTGGTAGATCAAGGTATCAGACTTAAGACCCATAGAGGCATCTAGTTCTCTCATGGGGACTTTGCTGGTGAATTCCTGAAAAATATAGCGTGCCATATCCATGGCAGCAGGTTTGTAATCAGGCGTTTTATGATACCATATAGTCGTTGCCTGAGCTGTATAGCGATATGTCCAGTTATGATGGATAGAGACAAAGAGATTGGCTCCATGAAGGTTGGCAACCTGGGTTCTATCCTTGAGAGAGACAAACCTGTCGCTGTCTCTGGTCATCAGGGGTATGGCTCCGCATTTTTTCAGGAAATCTCTCAGATAACGACCTAAACGCAGATTGGATTCGGCTTCCTGATTTCCCGATGGCCCTCTCTTGTATCCAACCTTTTCCGATTCGCCGCCATGACCAGGGTCCAGACAAATTCTAACATCTTTGAGATATACAGCATAGTCTGGTATAGGATATTTGGCTTCTTCAGGCAAAAGATTGCTTAATTCTATCTTTTGAGGCAAGACAAAACTTTTCCCATCTTTTGCCCACCATTCCTGCCATTTTTGGGCTATTTCTTTATATTTCGACTCTTCTCCGATGGGCCCAAAGGAAAGGCCAGTGATACTCTGAAGGGAACGAAGAGCATTGTCCTGCACAGCATTTTTGAAAGACATATCATAAGCAGGATGAATTTTTTGTCCATCATCGGAAAGGACTTGCAGATTCATGGTTCCTGGTTCTGATATAAGCGCGATCAAAGGAGCGATGCTGCTTTTATCAGGAATACGACTCAGGGCTATGGCAGAAAAACAGCGTACCTGAGAATCAGAATGCTTCAACCCTTGCAATAGAAAAGGCAAAGCATCCTTACCGAAATAGCGAATATAGTCCAGGCTGCTCAAAGAAACAAGAGCATTGCGAGAAGCAAAAAGTTCCACATAGCGTCCAATGTCTTTCAGCCCTTCTTCTCTGGAAGCAGGCTGGATGATCTCTGGATTTTCCTGGGCACAAAGACTCAAGAGTACAAAAGAAAGAAGCAAAAATCGTTTTAAAAACATCCAGAAATTCCTTTTTTATAGACTACAAAAAATAAAATCCCTAGTGTTGCAAAAAGAAAAGAGGAATACTCTGGGACAACAGACATGGTTTCCAGAAGTAGATTGGGGCCTGTTGCTCCGTCCTCTCTGGAAGCGAAAGTGTGGATGTATCCAGAATAGTTGCTATCATAGGTTTCTCTGGTAACCATGAAAGTGACCAAATCGTTTGTATCGCTGTTTAAGAAGTTGATCAGGTTGCTGTTAGAGAACTGGATAAGATTGCCTGAGTAACCTGTTCCATTGATCGTAAATGTCCCTAGCAAAGTTGCCTGAGCAGACATGCCGTATGTGCTTGACGTATTGTTACCAGGTGCATTAGCCCAGGTAATGCTCGTTTCTCCCCAGTTTTCACCCGATGCCAGGTCATTCAGCCCATAGACATGAAACGTTTGTGTTCCACTGACAGCATCCCCTCCACCAGCAATTTGTCTAAGATTAAGAAAAGCCTGAGTAACAGCGGTAGCTCCTAATGAAGCCAGACTGAATTTGATATAGACTTTTCTGCTAAAGCTTCCTGTCACGCTAGGGGCAGCATTCTTTATCAACAAATCGTCTGTTCCAAAATTCGTATTTTGTTCTGCAGAGTAAGAACAAATAAAGCTATCTGCCACCGCAGATAAAGTGACTGCGAAAGCAGAAAAATGGTATAATAAGGCAGCGAATAATAAAATGAATATTTTTACACGCATAAGATATTGCCTTTCTTAAAAATTATTAGTGGTGTTACCATTGTAAATTACAAAAATAGAATTAACCACAGAGACACAGAGTATACAGAGAGCTTTTAGCTTTTGAACCACGGATAAACACAGATGAACACAAATAATTTTTTATAATAGTTTTCTCCAATTTTATCGTTTCTTTATCCAGCCGAATGAGACTATTTTAAATACTATATCCGTGTTTATTTGTGTCCATCTGTGGTTCTCTTCTCATTTTTCTCTGTGTTCTCTGTGCCTCTGTGGTAAAATTTAAAACTATAATTTCCTATACAGTAAGATGCAATCCAGCCTGTGCAGGCTAAGCAGTGCTATGACAATAGCATCTGCTTCAGACTGCGGGAGTACGCATCAAAATTTTAAAATTTCTATATCTTAAAATTATACTGAACAAAGAAAGTCTTGCAAGAAAAATCGTAAATCAACAAAACTTTTCCACCAGAAAAAGAGTTTTTTCTTGAAAAAATTTTGATAAAAGTTATTTTGTAAGAAATTCTTTTTTTTTTCTGTTTTTTTATCAAGAAATCCAATATGCTGAAAATATTTACCATAGCAACAAACACATTTATCGAAGTCATAAGACAGCCCATCTATTTTATTGTTCTGGGATGTGGACTGTTCCTGATTCTTTTGTCTCCCTATTTTACGCTCTTTGCCCTGATGGAAAACAATAAGATCGTAAAAGATATGGGGCTTGCGACTATTTTGCTGACAGGGCTTTTTCTTTCTGCTTTTTCTTCGTCGAGCGTTATCTATCAGGAAATCGAGAATAAAACCATACTGACCATTATCAGCAAGCCTGTTGCAAGATGGTCTTTTATCCTGGGCAAATATTTAGGGCTTCTTTTTTCGTTGTTTTTAGCGCAATACATATTGAGTCTGGTTTTTATCCATATCATCCGTACAGAAATTACAGAGGCAGCCTATTCTAAAAGTGACTATCCTGTGATTCTGGGGTATCTCCTGGCGACTATCGTAAGTCTTATTATGGGGGCATTCTGGAACTTTTTCTACCAAAAGCCCTTTATTTCTTCTGCTATTCTCTCTGGGACAATGATTTTTTCTTTATCCTTTTTAGGACTTTGCCTTATTGGCCCCAAATGGGACTTGCAACCCTTTTTGACCAATCTGGATAGTTCTGTTTTATTTGCTTCTTTGTTGATTTTTTTGGCAACATCTGTTTTAACAGCTTTTGCGCTCGCATGCTCTACAAGACTATCCTCTTTCCCTACAATGGCTTTGTGTATTTTGATTTTTCTTTTAGGGCTTTTTTCAGACTATCTTTTAGGAAGACAGGCGGACACTTTTTTCCTTTATCGTCTTTTTTATGCAATTATACCGAATTTACAAATTTACTGGGTAATAGATGCTATTCTCGAAGAAAGAAAAATTCCGATTACATATATTGCCTTCACTGTTATCTATACTTTAATTTTTATCACAGGCATCCTCTCTCTTGCTATGGCTCTTTTCCAAGAGAGAGAAACAGAATAAATAATACCTTCTTTAAAAGTATGCTAGAACCGCAAAATAGAATAGATGCTATTCCATAGCACTACTCATTTTGCACAGGATCACTTTGACTAATACAAAAAATAGGAAAATTCATGGAAACGACTCTCAACGCTAGAAAAGCAGAGTGGATAGGTCTTTGTGGCCTTATGCTAAGCTTTATATTTTCTTGTCTTGTATTTTTAATAGCCTATTTTTGCCGTTCTGAAGCTATTTATCTGGAAGGATGGCACCTTTTTTTAGGAACTTTTCTCTGGCTTTTGCTGATTTTGCATTCCAGGCAAAAACGCATGGCAGCCGAAGAGGAAATGTTCAATCCAAAGGAAAAAGCTTCTTCGGAAAAATCCCTCTTTGAAGGCGAAGGGGATGATCCATTTTCTGCACGTACAGGGCTTGCTTTCTTAGAAAAATGGATTGTTCCTTTTGCTACTCTCTTCTTTGGAATAGTGCTTGTAGCGGCAGGAACCTTCTTTTTTTATCGTTTACTCAAGCAAGGCGAACGTCCCCCCATACAAAATGCCTCTTTATGCGCTGCCTTTTTGGGTGGTTTTGCCTTTTTCAGCCTTCTTTTTGCCAGGTATGCGTCAGGGATGTCCCGCCAAAAACAATGGCGGTTGCTTCGAGCAGGCGGCAGCTATCTTTTTATGAACGCTGTTATATGTTTTTTGGCATGCGTTTCTCTCGCGCTCTATAATCTCGAAATCTTCTGGATAGAAAAATATCTGGCATACGCCATTCCTCTGCTTCTTGGCATATTAGGCATAGAAATGCTCTTGAATTTGCTTCTGGATATCTATCGTCCCAGAATCGCAGGACAGGAAGTTCATCCTCCTTATGACAGCCGTTTTTTAGATCTTTGTGCTGGCTCCAAAAGTCTTTTGAAAACAGCAGCACATACTCTGGACTACCAGTTTGGTTTCAAGGTTTCAGAAACATGGTTCTACCGCTTTCTGGAAAAAGCGATTTTACCTATCCTCTTGTTCCAATTGCTGGCACTTTATTTTATACACTGCCTGGTAATCGTTCATCCCGAAGATCAGGCTGTGCTGGAAAGATTCGGAAAGCCTCTGGAAAATCAGATTCTAAAGCCTGGGCTTCATTTCAAATGGCCCTGGCCTGTAGACAAAGTCTATCATTATCCAACAGAGAGAATCCTTACTCTACGCATTCCTGAAGAACATGAGGAAGAAGGAATGCATAAAAAGCACACTCATTCACATTCTCATGGAGCGCACCAGGAAAAAGAAGAAGAGAATCGGAAAGAAGTGCTTCTTTTTACCCAAGAGCATGGACACGAAGATGAATATTTTCTTGTGGCTCATGAAACAAAAGAACATAATACATCAGAGAGCATCCCTGTAAATTTGCTTGCAGTGGATATGGTCTTGCACTATCGCATCCAGAATATTTTAGATTACAGCTATCGTCATGCTTATCCTGATCATCTCTTGGAAGGGATTACCCAAAGAGAACTGACCTGCTTTCTTGCAAGCACGACCATGCGGGATCTTTTGAGCACAAGGCGATTGGAAATTTGCAAAGAATTGCAACAAAAGATTCAGCTAAAATGCAATCAGCATCGTCTGGGAATTCAGGTGGTTGCTTTGATGATATGCAATGTGCATCCTCCCGTTGAAACTGCTCCAGAATTCGAGGCAGTTCTAGGTGCTATGGAGCAAAAAGAAACTAAGATTCTGGAAGCAGACAAATATCGCAACCAGATTTTGCCTCTTGCACAGGCAGAGGCCGAGCAAATGATAATACAAGCCAAAACCTATCTTGAGGAAAAAGAAATGCAAGCTTCTGCTCAAGCAAAAGCCTTTGAAAATTTTTCTCATGCCTATAGCCAGGGAGACACACTCTATCTCTTGAGAAAATATCTTAAAATTTTAGAACAAAACCTGATTGGACACAGGCTCTATATCGTAGATATAAACGATGCACAAAAAGAAGTGAATATCCTTAACCTTGAAGAAAAATTGAGTTCTGATCTTTTACAACTGGATTTCGGTAATAAATCAGAGGACAAGTAAAAATTATGAAACTGCAAAATTCACCTGACAAACAACAAATTTTAACGATTTGTATTGCTTTCCTTTTAGCCTTTATCTTGCTATTCCATCTCGTTAGCTTCCAGGTACGCGTCACGGAAGTTGCTGTTGTAACAACTTTTGGAAAGCCGACTCGCTCTATTCAAGAAGCTGGCTTATATTGGAAATGGCCGTATCCTTTCCAGGACTATTTTCCTTTTGATGCAAGAATCCAGGGATTTTCTGGAAAAATGGAACAGACATACACTAAAGATGATAAAAATATAATTGTAGAAACCTTCATAGGATGGCGTATACAGGATCCCATCAAGTTTCTTACCCGATTGGGAACCTATAAAAATGCGCAAAGAAGCATGGAAGCCCTGGTACGAAACTATACGAACAGCACTCTTGCCATGTATTCTTTCTCTCAACTGGTGTCAGAAAAAGCAAAAGACATCAAGGTTTCTGAAATCGAAAATCGTGTTTTGAAACTTCTTAATGAAGGGGACAGTCTGCCTCAGGAAGATACCTCTAAAATAGAAGGAATTCGAGAAAGCCTGGGCATTTTGGTGGAAATCTTTTGCATCAAAAAAATCGAGCTTCCAGAGAGTACGACAAAAGAAGTCTTTGCACGAATGAGAGAAGAAAGAAACAGAATCGTGCAGAGCTATCAATCTCAAGGAGAAGGAGAAGCAAAGAAAATCAAGGCACAGGCAGATGCTATGAAAGAAAAGTTGCTTATCGAGGCTACAGCAGAAGCTACTTTGATCCGAGGCCAGGGAGACGCTCAGGCAGCGAAGCATTATAAAACTTTCGAGAAAAACAAAGAGCTTGCCATCTGGTTAAGAAAGCTGGATTCTTTACAAAAGCTGCTTGCCCAGAATAAAAAGATCACGCTTATGCTGGACACCAAAACACCTCCTTTTGATCTTTTACAAGAAAAGCTCAACATGCCTCAAGCGAAAGAAAATCAGGAAGAAAAAGATAAAATCCAAGAAAAACAGAAAATAGAAAAAAAAATGGTTCCAGAAAAGAACGATAATACAGAGAAAAAAGAAGAAAAGGCAGTAGAAACTGTTCCCTCTAAAGCCTCTGATCCCCAAGAAAAGAACACAGCGAAAGTCCCAGAGAAAAAAGAAGAGAAGGCAGTAGAAACTGTTCCTGCTAAATTGCCTGATCCCCAAGAAAAAAGTACAACACAAGCTCCAGAGAAAAAAGAAGAAAAGGCAGTAGAAGCTGTTCCTGCTAAATTGCCTGATCCTCAAGAAAAAAGTACAACACAAGCTCCAGAGAAAAAAGAAGAGAAGGCAGTAGAAACTGTTCCCTACAAAGAGTCTGATCCTCAAGAAAAAAACACAGCTCAGGATCCAGAGAAAGGATAGGAAATATGGAAGAAAAGATCAAAGAGAAAATCGAAGAGATGGACCCTGCCAGCCAGTCTCTCATAGATGCTCTCAATCTTAGCTTTAAAATACTCAAAGGCATCATGGTTCTTTTGGTTGTATTGTTCCTTTCTTCTGGAATTTTTACTGTAGAGCAAAATGAAGAAGCTATGGTTCTGCGCTTTGGGGAGATTCAAGGCAGCATGGTGGATCGCATTCTAAAGCCTGGTTTACACTGGACATGGCCTTATCCTTTTAGCGAAGTCATCAAGATACAGGCAGGCCAGGAGCATACTCTGCTCATCAAAGATTTCTGGTACTATGAAAAAGAAGGACAAGCAGCGAGCAAAAAAATTCCAGAAACCTTAAATCCTCAGGATGATGGATATTGCATCACAGCCGATGCAAACATCATCCATACACAATGGCAGGTACGCTATCTTATCAGCGATTCTTATCAATACTATACTCAGGCCAAAGAGCCACAGGAAATGCTCAGAAGTATTCTGTGCAAATGTATTGTGCAGGTGACAGCCTCATTTTCTGCCCATGATGCACTTCGCAATCAGATCGATATTCTTCGAAATCGGGTAAAGGAAATGGCTCAATCGGAGGTGGAAAGGCTGGCACTTGGAATAGAAATACAAGGTCTGGCAATCTCCCAGGTGAGCGCACCAAGACAGGTACAGGATGCCTTCCAGGATGTTATTCGAGCCAAAAGCGAACGGGACAAAAAGATCGAAGAGGCAAACAACTATATGCAGCAGGTACTCAACAAAGCTATGGGCGAACAGGCAGAAATTTTAGCAAAGGCCAAAAACTATGCCTTACAGACAGAAAAAGAGGCCGAAAGCGATGCGGGGTATTTTGAAAAGCTGGTAATGCTATATGCCGAAAACTCCGAGCTTCTTACCCAGATGCACCAGCAGGAACTTATGGCAAAACTGACCGAGCAAATCCGAGAGCTTTTCCTGTTTGGCAACCAGGGAAAAAATCGAGAAATACGAATCCATATCAACCAGAATCCCGATCTTCACAGGATCAAAGCACCTAAGGAGGAATAGAAGGATGAACACACGCACAATACAGATTGAAAACCAGCAAGGGAAAGTGATGTTGCAGCTCTTTGGAACATTCTTAGGAGGAGCTTTGATTTTCAATTCCTTTCTATTGCAGAACTTTTTCTCCAGGTCTCAGGATGTTGCAGCCTTGTGCGCTTTTGTAGGGGCGATCATCCTGGGATACCCTGTAATCAAGAAAGCCCTTATTTCCCTGAAGATAGGCAGATTGAAAATGACAGAGCTGGCAGCCCTGGCGATTGTAGCCTCTTTTTCTCTTAAAGAATACCAGACAGCAGGGCTTGTGGCTTTTTTTATGCTTCTTGCAGACCAACTTCAATCCAGAACGGCATTAGGTGCAAGAGCTGCCATTGAACAACTCATTCGTCTTGCGCCCCAGGAAGCTTCCAGAATCAATGAAGAAGGAAAAGAAGAACGTGTCCTGGTCAAGGAGCTTCAGATAGGCAATAACATCCGCGTCAGACCAGGAGAAAACATCCCTGCGGATGGAGAAGTCATAGCAGGGAACTCCGCTGTAAGGCAGGCAGAGATCACAGGAGAGTCCTTACCTGTAGAAAAATCCCCTGGGAGTGAGGTTTTTGCGGGAACCAACAATCTTACAGGTGCGCTGGAGATCAAGGTAACGAGAATCGGTGAAGAAACTACGCTAGGTAAAGTCAGAGAATTGATACTCAAAGCAGAAAACACACGTATACCCATCATGCGTATCATTGACAGGCATGTAGGCTGGTACACGCCCACGATTTTAATGATAGCAGCCTTGATTCTGTTTTTTTCCAGAGACATCAACAGGGCAATTACAGCCCTGGTTGTTACCTGTCCTTCTGCCTTGATTCTGGCAACGCCGACTGCCCTTGTAGCAGCTTTGTCTTGCGCAGCCAGGCTAGGCATCTTAATCAAAGATGTCGGATATCTGGAAGCTGCATGCAATATCAACGCCATTGTCTTTGATAAAACAGGAACGCTGACAACAGGAAATCTTTCTGTAACAAGGCTTACTCCAGGTAAAGGAATCGAAGCAGCGCATCTTTTAGAAGTAGCAGCATCCGCAGAGCAATTCAGCAACCATCCCCTTGCCAGAGCCGTAGTGGATGTAGCCCATAAAGCAGATCTGGTTCTTTTAGAACCTGTGGATCTCAAAGAAATAGCTGGTAAGGGAGTCCGCACCCGCTTAAGACAGAATATCGTTCTGGTTGGCAAAGAAAGCTGGCTGAGAGAAGAAGGTGTCAATTTTTCTGCTCTTCGCCCTTCTGAACTAGAAGGTGCCTCAGAGTTCAGCACTCTTTTTGTATCAGAAAATGGCAAATGCCTGGGCTGGATAGGTTTGGAAGATAAAACCAGAGAAGAGGCAAAGGAATGCACCCAGGATTTAAAAAATCTGGGATGCAGGGAAATCGTCATGCTCACAGGAGATCGATGGGCCGTTGCCAAAAAAGTTTCGGAAGAATTAGGCTGCACCAACGTACAGGCAGACTGTCTCCCAGAAACCAAGCTGCATCTGGTCGAAGAAATGAAAAAAAATGGCTATAAAGTGGCTGTTGTCGGGGATGGTGTAAACGACGCTCCTGCTCTGGCAAGTGGAGATCTAGGCGTGGCGATGGGAGCAGCAGGAAACGATGTAGCTATTGGCAGTGCCAATATAGCTCTCTTAAACAACAATCTCAACCGCCTTCCCTTTTTGATCCAGCTCGCACGCAAAAGCCGTATTATTATCTATGAAAACCTTGTCTTTGGTATTGCTTTCATAACAACAGGCCTTACACTTTCGGGTTTTGGACTTCTTTCCCCTGTTGTCGCTGCTATTTTGCATAATCTGGGAGCGTTTGTGATTATTTTCAACAGCGCAAGGCTTGTGCGATTCGGAGAAGACAGGCTATAAACTAACAGCATTGGTTCAAAAATCATTTTTTAGAAAGGAGAATTCGCCATGAAAAAAATATTTTTTTTGCTTTTAATATTATCTTTTCTGGCAGTGCCCCAGGCTGCTGTAATTCGCTATAATAGCAGAGCTACCTTTGAAGCAGCATTGGCCTCTTATGTCCTTATCGATTTTTCTCCTACACCCGCTCGTGGGCCAAGCACACAGATATTTCAAGATCTTACACTATATGGTGGCGGCGGGCTGCATGGCAGCACTAGCTTTGGTGCTCCATCCTCCATGATCTCTGCTGAGAACGGCGGGCCAATCACAATGACTTTAGCCTCTGGCTACAAGGCTTTGGGAGCTGAATTTGGCGACTTGTTTAACCAAAACACTGCCAGTTTTACAATACGAGATAGCTCTAATACGATTCTAGAAACCGTAAATCTGACAGTTGCGAAAACCAGCAATTTCAACAGTGCTTCTACCACCTTTTATGGCTGGATTTCCGATGGGAATGATCTCTTGAGCATTCTTTTTAGCCATTCTGGCTTTGAAGCTCTAGACAATGTAATTTATGGAAACCAGACAGCTCCATCGGTTCCAGAAGCAAGCACCACTCTTATATTTGCTTTAGGCTTGTTTATATTGGCACGATATAGAAAATAATAAAAAATGCCTTGAAAAATACATACCTGATAATTTTTTTGTATAATTATGTATTCTTTTTGGTGATAAATTCTTTTTGAAAAATCCTATAAATTAGCCTCCTTCGGAGGCAATCTTTCCCGTGCGTAAGCTGTAATCTTATCG
>CALKWO010000338.1 GCA_938003875.1 uncultured bacterium | reverse complement strand
AAGATTAAGATTAAGATTAAGACAAAACTATAATTTCCTATACAGTAAATTATAACAATCGCACAAAATTTCTCAAACAGAATTTGGAAAATATCCAGAAAAGCAATAATGTACATTTTTTTTCTTGACAAATAAAAAATAATCATTATTATTTAATAATAATTATCATTTAATCCTTAGCTTTACAGGCATCTTATGAATGTTTCAGAAAACCGTCTACAAACAATGCTCGATAGGCTTAAGAGTAATGGCTATAAAATTACTCCTCAGCGTATGGCAATTATAAAAATTCTCTCCACTAGCATAGGCCATCCTAGCGTGGAAGAAATCTATGAGCAAGTAAAGAAAATTTTCCCTACCATAAGCCTGGCGACGGTATATAAGAATATACTGGTTATCAAAGAGTTAGGCGAGGTTTTAGAGCTTGCCTTTGCCAATGACAGAAGTCGCTATGATGGGCATTATCCTTATCCTCATCCTCATGCGATATGTATGGAATGCAAAAAGATTGTAGATTCTCAGCTTGATATTTTACAAGATTTCACTCAAAAAGTGCGAGAGGAAACAGGATTTTCTATATACAACCATAGAATCGATTTTTTTGGACTTTGCCCTGATTGTCAGAGAAGTAAGCAATAGACTAAGCTTTCAAGTTTGTTTTTTGTTCTTAAAGGATAATGATTATTATTTAATATTTATTCTCGATTATCAATATTTTTTTATGAGGGAAGAAAATGAACGAAGAAAAAAAATTGACGACCAATGGTGGTGTTCCTGTTGCAGATAACCAAAATGTGATGACTGCTGGTCCTCGTGGGCCAATGCTATTACAAGATGTCTGGTTTCTGGAAAAGCTGGCTCATTTTGATCGAGAGGTCATTCCAGAACGCCGTATGCATGCTAAAGGATCAGGTGCTTATGGTACATTTACCGTCACCCATGATATAACCCCATATAGTAAAGCAAAGATTTTCTCCGAAATTGGAAAAAAGACAGAACTATTCGTCCGTTTTTCTACAGTAGCAGGGGAACGCGGTGCAGCAGATGCAGAGAGAGATATACGAGGTTTTGCAGTAAAATTTTATACAGAAGAAGGAAACTGGGATTTGGTAGGCAACAACACTCCTGTCTTTTTTTTGCGTGATCCCTTAAAATTCCCTGATTTGAATCACGCAGTGAAACGCGATCCAAGAACCAATTTACGCAGTGCCTTGAATAACTGGGATTTCTGGACATCCCTTCCTGAAGCACTACACCAGATCACTATTGTGATGAGCGACCGTGGTATTCCTGCTTCCTATCGTCATATGCATGGATTCGGAAGCCATACTTTCAGCTTTATCAATGAGAAAAATGAACGCTATTGGGTAAAATTTCATCTGAGAACAGAACAGGGCATTAAAAACCTGACGGATCAAGAAGCAGAAGCTATCATCGGGAAATGCAGAGAAAGCCACCAGAGAGACTTGTATGAAAACATCGAAAAAGGCAATTTTCCCAAATGGACTATGTTCGTACAGATCATGCCTGAGAAGGATGCTGCAACCTATCCCTTCCATCCTTTCGATCTGACAAAAGTCTGGCTACATAAGGATTATCCTCTGATAGAGGTCGGTGTTATGGAGCTGAACCGCAATCCTGAAAATTATTTTGCCGAAGTGGAACAGGCTGCTTTCAATCCTGCCAATATAGTTCCTGGAATTGGTTTTTCTCCTGACAAAATGCTGCAAGGACGCTTGTTCTCCTACGGAGATGCCCAACGCTATCGTCTCGGCGTAAACCATCACCTGATTCCTGTCAATAAACCACGATGCCCTTTCCACAGCTACCATAGAGATGGAGCTATGAGAGTGGATGGAAACCATGGAAGCACGATTGGCTATGAACCCAATAGTTTTGGGCAATGGAAACAGCAGCAAGAATTCATGGAGCCACCTCTTGCACTCGAAGGTGCAGCCTATCACTGGGATCATCGTGAAGATAAAGACTACTATACTCAACCTGGAATGCTGTTCCGCCTGATGACACAAGAGCAGAAAAAACTTTTGTTTGAAAACACAGCTCGCTCTATCTCTGGCGCACCAAGAGAAATCCAAATCCGCCATATCGGGAATTGCATGAAAGCTGATCCAGATTATGGCAAAGGCATTGCAGAAGCTTTGAATATCCCTTTGAGCGAAGTGCAGCTTTAAAAAAATATTGTAATGATTACGACAACCTCATCCTTGTTAAATTTCAACATTTTATCTTGCAATAGATTATTTGATAGAAATACAACGCACGCAATGTTCAAGATAATAATGAAATGGCTTATTCTTAGCCTTGGTCTACATGCCATTTCTAACGTAGGCAAGTTGGGTTTTGATGGATGAAACACCACGAACTCGTAATCTATTTATTACCAAAGAATATCCATGTTTTCGTAAGCCCCCTGTGTCATCCCGTACGGTCGGATTTCCCGAGTACGGTTGGCGACTTGGCTTTTCCCCATAAGTCTTCCCAGAATTAGAGATGGCTAAAACGCTAACTCGTATACACCATCTCTAGTTCGGTTTAGGCATCGGTCCAAAATGATGTAGGGTTCGATTGACAATTTAATCATCATAATCGATTCGTTATCTTTATCCTTATCGTTATCTTTATCAAGAGAAACACAAATAAATGCTGTTATTTCGATAATGAGAATGATAAAGATAACGATAACGAATCATACAAAATT
>CALKWO010000337.1 GCA_938003875.1 uncultured bacterium | reverse complement strand
TTGCAGAAAAAAAAGTAGAGAAAATCAAGGAAGAAATTGGCATATAGCCAGTATACATTAACCAATGTAAAGATTTTTCACCGCAGAGACGCGGAGAACGCAGAGAAGAATAAAAAATATAAAAATTTTTCTCTGCGACCTCTGCGACTCTGCGGTAAATTTTTTTCTTTTTGATTACGGTTTATCTGTGTTATGACGATAACGACTACATAGCATCTTCAGGTGCTTCTGTTTTAGAAGAGACTTCTGCCCCTATTTCATCCGCAGGCATTTCTTCTTCTTCCAAATCTTTGCTTACAACAATCGGACTTTCCTGACTGGCAATATTTTGCAGTACATCCTGTGCGATTTGTTCGCAGACCTGGGGATTTTTTTCTAAAAATTCCACTGCATTTTCTTTGCCCTGTCCAATCTTTTCATCATTATAGGCATACCAGGAACCACTTTTGTCTAAAATTTTCCTCATTACAGCCTGTTCCAATATATCGCTTGCCCAGGAAATTCCTTTTCCAAAATAGATGTCGAATTCGGCTTCCCTGAAGGGAGGGGCAACTTTATTCTTTACTACTTTTCCTTTGGTTCTACAGCCGATAATATCTTCGCTTTTTTTGATATTACCTACTTTTCGTATTTCTATGCGAACAGAAGCATAAAATTTTAGAGCCCGACCACCTGTTGTTGTTTCAGGATTACCAAAAAATACGCCTATTTTTTCACGCATCTGGTTGATGAAAATAACGCATGTATTGGTTTTGCTTGTTACGCCAGCAAGCTTTCTCAATGCCTGAGACATCAGTCTTGCCTGTAAACCCATGTGCGAATCGCCCATTTCACCTGCCAATTCAGCCTTGGGCACTAATGCAGCTACAGAGTCAACCACGATAACATCGAGTGCATTAGAGGAGACGAGCATTTCGGCTATCTCCAAAGCCTGTTCGCCATTGTCAGGCTGAGAAATATAAAGCTGATCAATATTGATTCCCAGATTTTTACAATAAATAGGATCCAGAGCATGTTCTGCATCTATGAAGGCTGCCCTGCCACCTTTTTTCTGAGCGTTGGAAATGATATGAAGTGCCAGAGTTGTTTTACCTGAAGATTCTGGGCCAAAAATCTCGATAATTCGGCCTCTGGGGACACCCTTGACACCTAATGCTATATCCAGAGAGAGGGCACCTGTAGAAATAGCATCAACAGGAGCTACAGCATTAGAGCCAAGTACCATCAAAGAACCACGTCCATATTTACGATGGATTTGCTCCATAGCAAGCTGGAAAGTCTCTTCTCTTGGATCTACTATTTTTGTTTCTTCTGCTTTATCCACGGAAGCATCTTTTTTTTTCTTATCTTTTTTTTCAGCCATCTTCAAACCTCTTTCTTGTAAAGAAATTCAAAAATTTGTATTGTTCAAAGTGATCCTGTGCAAAATGAGTAGTGCTATGACAATAGCATCTACTCCATTTTGCGGCTCTAGCCTACTTTTAAAGAAGTCACTATTTATATCTTCTCTCGAAATATCTTCAACAACATTTTGATTAAAAACAAAAAATTTGATAAATTAGATGTCTACTTCACCACTTTTCTGGGGAATCACATTGGCAATCATCTCGATCAGTTGTGTAGGATCAAAGGGTTTTTCCAGCCAACCAACGACAAGAGGCTCTTTGCTCAAATCCTGCAAAAGAGCTGAATCCAAATAAGCAGAAACAACGATCACTTTTTGGATTTCCTGGACAAAATCCAGGGATCGAATCGCAGTAAGCCCATCCCATTCTGGCATCTTGATATCCATGAGAATCAATTTGTAAATATTGCTCATGGCATACCCAAAGGCTTCTTTTCCTGAAGTGGCAATATCGAATGTATAGCCTTCTATTTTCAGTATCTCTCCAATCAAAGTCTGTAGACTCGGATCATCGTCGACAACCAGGATGTCTACTTTTTTCCTTGCTTTTTTCATAAAAACACCTCTTTTATGTAGAAATGGATTTTTTTATAATTTATCTGAGAAGCAAAAGAGTATCCTTATAAATCAAAGTATACCTGAACAGACCATAGATGAGTTTTTTCTTGTATTATTTTTAAACGATGGTAGGTTACTGCTTTAATTTCATTAAGATATGTATGTCTATCGGGGTCGCAGCTCTCTCCATAGCAAATTGCTTTTAGACGAAAAGGAGATAGTTCCAGAAAAAGGAATTTTTGAAAAATCTTTTGCTTTACCAAAAAGAAATAATTGATTTCAGAAAGCCAATCATGAAAAAGCTCTTCCCAGGACTCGCCTTGCAGAATGATTTCTATCGTATCTTTTCCCTGGATTTTCCCCTCTACCAAAAGGGATGTCATGCCTTCCGCTGCTGTTATAAAAAGATCCTGCAAGCTGCATTCTATCACTTTTAGACCAATGTCTGCTGTATGTTCTAAAATTTCATATCCCATAGTTTCTCAATCATCAAAAAATTCTTCTTGAAAATGGTATATTTTTTCGTCAGGCATGGAAACAGTTATGATTTCAAAACGCACAGGCTTTCCCTGCATCTTCTCTCTAAACAAAAATTGCTCTGTTGCTTGTTTTAGCTTTTTTCGCTTTCGGAGATCAATGGATTCTGTAAGCTCAAAAGAATTTTGTTTGCCGCTTTTTACTTCAATAATTACAATATCTTTTTTGTCCAAAGCAATGATGTCGATTTCCCCACCGGCTACTCGATAGTTGGTAAAGAGAATTTTCCAACCTTTTTTTTTGAGGTATCCAGCCACTAGTTCTTCGGCTTTTTTACCTTTGATCGAGGTAGATTCTTTCATAAGACGACAATGCCCATAAAAAGAAGTCCCAGGGTATTGCCCTGGGCTTGGTATGCCTTTCAGACCAAGACTAAAAATTTTAACGTTATTTTAAATTGACGAGTTGTCTTAGCCCTAAAGGATGCGAAATATAATAGCCAGGGGTATTGCCCCTGCTAAATTCTCTATTTCTTTTCTTCTTTTGCCTCTACTTTTACATCCACTTCTTTAGCTGCTGCTTCAGAAAGCTCTGCAGAAATTTTGGCATCTTCAGCCAGCCAGATTTTTTCTTTCAGCTTTGTGGCCTTGCCTACTCTCTCTCTCAGATAATACAGTTTTGCGCGTCTTACTTTACCACGTTTTCTAACCTTGACTGTTACCAGTTTGGGAGAATGGATGGGAAAGCTTCTTTCTACGCCTTCACCGCCGACTATACGGCGAACGGTGAACATATAATTTATACCTGAACCACTGATAGAAATTACTGTTCCGTTGAAGGTTTGCTTTCTTTCTTTATCGCCTTCTACGATTTTTAAAACAACGTCTACATTGTCACCGATTTCAAAGTGAGGAATGTTTTTTTTCATGTATTTTTGGGAATATGCGTCCAACTTGAGGTTCATCAATAATCTCCTTGTCCCTCTACTAATGCACAATATTGTGTAAAGGACAATAAATGAATATAAAAATTTTTTTTTTCAAATCATCTTGGCAATATCCAATGCTTTGTTATGGCCAAAAGTGATATTGTCAAATTATAACATAAAACAATTCAAAACCTATTTTAATTTTTTTTTACTGGTTTACGCCTGCATTTTCTAAAAGATCAGGCCTGCGTAAACGAGTCCTCTCCAATGCCTTTGCTTGCTTCCACTCTTCTATTTTTTTATGATGGCCTGAATAGAGTATTTCAGGCACTGGCATATCTCGAAAAACAGGAGGCCTTGTATATTGAGGGTATTCTAAAAGCCCATGGCTAAAAGATTCATGCTCTGTAGAATCTTTGTCGCCTAAAACACCAGGAATCAATCGAACTACAGAGTCCACGAGAACCATCGCAGGGATCTCTCCTCCTGTCAACACATAGTCACCTATAGAAATTTCTTTTGGCTGAAGCCCTAAGCGGATTCTTTCATCAAAACCTTCGTAGTGCCCGCAAATGAGTACCAAATGCTCCTTTTGGCTTAGTTGATATGCTATTCTTTGCTGGAATACTTCCCCTTGTGGTGTCAATAGAATATATTGAGGGGCAAGGTCATGAGGGATAGATTCCACGGCTCTAAATACAGGCTCTGGCTTTAAAAGCATACCAGGGCCTCCAGCATAGGGACGGTCATCTACATTGCGATGGATGGCATAGGAAAAATTACGGATGTCTGTTAGCCGTATATCCACCAACCCTTTTTCCAGGGCAATCGACAGTATGCTGGATTCTAATATTCCTTTAAACATAGAAGGAAATAAACTTAAAACATCTATCCTCATTATACCGTTCCTGGAGAAAGCCAATTTATTCTAACATACCACAGATTTTGTTAGAGCCAGAAGATTGCATAAGTATAGTTTTATAAAGAATTTTGTCAAGATTCGTTTCTTTTTTTTCTGAATTTTTTTTTGATAGAGGTGTAAGTCCCCTAATCTCTCCATCTTCTATGCATCCAGAACCATTGTTCTGGATATAATCGAATGATTTCTTCCAAAACCTGGTTGAGATTGGTTGTAATGCTTTCCAGATCTTTTTGCTTATCCTGTGTAAAACTTTCTATAGGAACTTTACGGCTAAAAAAACGAAATCGAAAAAAACTTTCTCGTACCAAGGCAACAAAATAGATGGGAAGTTCATATTTTCTAGCCAATGAGGCTGGGCTAGCAGCAGTATAGGCTTTTTTGCCCATAAAAGGAACATATAAAGATTTTTTCCCTGCATACTGGTCTATAAGAACACCTGGACATATTCCCTGGGGAATGATTTGTTGGAAAGTTTCATAGGCTTTTTCTTTTAATACGATATGATTGCCACTTTTAGAAAGCAATTCCATAAAAAAATTATTTATTAATGGATTATATAGCTCGCGAATCACTGTCATAGCAGGGATTCCTGAGTAACAAACCACATGCCCTATAAGGGTAAAATTCCCTAAATGTCCTGTACACAAAACTGCACAAGGATATTGAGAAAGTTCTTTTCTTAAGGATTCTATGTCATCCCCTGCAACATATTTTTGCCAGTTGTCCTTCTGGAATAACCTCTGGCCTAATGCAAATTCAAAAAAAGTATAGGCAAAATGAACAAAAACTTGATGGGTAAATCGCTTGATCGGAAAAGGAATCCCTTCAGGGTATGCTATTTGCAAATTTTCCTGGATTTTTTTCCTGCGCTTTCCAGCAAAAAACCAAAAGATTGTTCCAACACAATAGGCAATAAAGCGGGAAATAGGGATAGGAATATTTGCAAAAAAGAATAAAACGGATCGTAATGTTAAATAAGCTATGCGATACCATATAGACAAAAAAAGATGAGGCATAAAAATTCTTTCTATGGATATACCAGATAACTAGCAAAAAGCTATAATAATAGCAGCCAATAATCCTATTACAAGAGGAATATGGATTCTAAGGTATTCTCCCAAAAATTTGATTCCTTTTTCCCAAGAGCTATTGGGAGAAAATGTCTGAGCCTTCTTCTCCCATAATGTAATATGGTTTCTCAAGGGTCTAAAAATGCTTCCACTATATTGATCCAGCGATATATTCCAGACTAAAAAAAGTCCTGATATTGCACAACAATAGATTCCCCATATAGTTCCTGGCAAAAAAAGAGCAAGTATCAAAAGAGCATGGATTAGGATAAGCAACAGGAAAAAGAAAATTTTTTTACCAGGTGGAATGGTTTTTAAAATTTCTCCGTAGCTTAGTTGTATCCACAACGAAAGAATTCTTAATAGATTATGCATATATATATTCTTAAAAAATGAACATCATCAATCCCAGGCGAAAATGCCATGGTATTTGCACAATGAGCCTGTTTAAAGGCATATTGTGCAGGATAAGCAGATGCTATGATAATAGTCATCTGCTTCAACCTGCGGTATGGAAACTATTTCTTCTAAATTTTCTAACCTTTGTTGTAGCTAAAATAGTTATCCCAAATGTAATCGACAATGGTCTTGGCTTCGTCTAAAGAAAGGCATTTGTAAACGCCCTGTTCGTCAGCACTTACCATGCTAACTTCAGGTATCTGGTCTTCATCCTGGCCATCTTCTACAACTTTGCCCTTGAGAGATTCCAATCTTTGAATAGCTTTCTCTACTGCAAAATCAATCTTGGTATTGAACTTATTCTCTAGCCATTCTTCGATGAAATTGTCCAAAGCCTCTTTAGTCATGCCTTCGGGATGAGTTACAAGGTGGTAGTAAGCAAGGATATTCTCTTTGCATTCTTCTTCTTCAGCATCGTCCAGCAAGCGATGAAAAACGCCTGCATTGCAATCCAGATTGCGGAAAAAGAGAGTGTCTGTTATGTCTTTCAAAAATTTCAGACGTTTGTTTTTGTATGCGACATATTGTTTAAAAGCAAAAGCACCCAAAAGAGCAAGACCTGTGATAGCACCGATAATCACTTTTAAATCTTGTTTAGGCTCTTGTATTCCAAAAGTTTTCAGCATCCAATCCATCTTCAGTATGGTCAAAACAAGAGCAAAAGTTACGATCAAAGCAGGCAATGCTTTTAAAAGAGTGGCAATACCAGCACCAATAGCTGGAACAACAAACAACAGCCGATCTTTGAGATTCATGCTGATTTTGACATTGGGGAACAAAACTTCTAAATCAGCCTGGGGAATTTTTTTGTAGAAATACAAATACATTTTACCAGGAGTGAAGTTGAGGTCTTTGATTTTTCTTTTTTTAGATTTGAAATAGGCTTCATCTTTGAATTTCAATAGCAGCACGACTCTTTCATAGGTATCCATGGTGAAGTCTTTGGTGCCAAAAAGCTTCTTGACCTGTACGGTTGTCTGGCTGCTGCCTCTGTGATAGCAAATCCATTGATCAAAATCATCAAAGTCTACATCCATCTGAAGAGTAATCAAAGACTGCTGTGATTTAGCCTTTTCCCATTCTTCTTCTGTAAGCTTGCTGTAATTGGCTTTCTGCAAAGTTTCTTCTAATTCTGCTACAAGCTTTTCTTCTCGGATTTTTTGCTCTTCTGGACTGGGAGGAAACATGGGTTTGGTATCTGCATCTGGGTTGAGATGAGCAAAATTGTCTTTCATGCTTTCCAGATGCTTCAGGGAATCAAAATGGTAGTATGCGGAAACGATTTCGCAGAATTCTCTAAACTTCTGTACATCTTCGCCCTGCAATTTCCCATCCTGAATACAAAGCTCGACCAGATCTGCTTTACGATAAGGAATAAATGCCTCTCGATCTGCATATACGGCCATAACATCTCCTTCATTTTTTAAAGAAAAAAAATCTGCTAAGATTGAATAAAGGAAATACAAATATTTTGAAACACTTTATCATGTTTTTGGATTTTTGTCAAGAAAACCCTCATAGTTTTTTCCAGATGGGCGTAACCGTTGTTGCGCTGTGTTAAGAATGTCTTTAATACTAAGGCTTATAACACGAAGAACACGAAGGAAAGAACACGAAGAACACGAAAAAAAATACAAAAAATATTATTTCCCTTTTTTCCTTCGTGTTCTTCGCGTCCTTCGTGGTGAAAAATATTGGTTACACTGAAGTCTCTGCTTGAGCGCAATACCAGTTACGCCCTTTCCAGATAACGAACTTTTTCGATTTTTAAATGCCTAGGAAATTATTTATAGTTTTAGTAATACAGCACTTCTCACTTGCGTTGCATACAGAGTCAAATAATATGCGATTTAAACCACAGATGAACACAAATGAACGCAGATAATTTTTAAACTTCGTGTTCTTCGTGGTAAATTTTTACGACTTGTGCTAGTTGGAAAAACTATTGATATATGGCATGAGGTCTACATTATTCTTTCCTTAGAAGCTGCGGAGCGTATTCTTCAAAAGAAAAAAGAATTTATAAAAAACTTGACAAAAAAAACGTATTTCATAAAATAAATATATTGTGTTGAAGTTTAACTTGACAATGTTAAATTCCACATAAATGATAAAGAGAAAGATAACGAATTAATTCCCAAATCTTTCGTAAGCTCTTGGTAATCAATAATCCAGATTTAACATTGTCAAATTAAGAAGTTGCTATTATATAAAAAAAGGAGGGGGTATGACAAAAAAAATTTCGCCCGTTTTTATAATAGCTTTTTGCCTTTATTTGCATATAAGCTTTTTTTCTCTTGCAGAATGTACAATAATCGGCTATGTAGACCCTTATTCAATTAATTCAAGCAACTGGGGATCCCAAATTAGCTCATTGGGCGGGAGTATAAACAATACTTTAAATTTTGAAAGCCACAGTCTTGGCACAGTAGGATCGGTAACTCTTTCATCATCAACCAGTGCCTTTTCAACAGGAGTTGGGCCTGGGCAAGGCAATAACACTGGAACGCTGCCAGGAGAAGGCCAGCATGCTTCTTCTCGTTATTTAAATTTTGGTACTTCTGGAAATTTAATTATTTCTTTTGATTCCAATGTGTTAGGCGTAGGATTTCAAACTATAGATTTATTTTCTTCTTCTACTGTAAGTATCCAGGCCTATACTGGAATTAATGCCACAGGTACCCTTTTGGGAACTTACACCAGGGCTTCTGGCACAAATTTTCAGATCAATAATGTTTTTTATATGGGAATTATTGATACTACAGGCAACATTCGATCTGTAAGATTTAATTTTACAGAAGGAGGCGGTGATGTTATAGGGTTGGATAATATCCAATTTTCTTCAGCATCAGCCCCTTCTGCTACATTATCCTCTAACAATACAAATTTTGGGAATGTGCGTGTAGGAACAAGCAATACTGCCACTGTAACTGTTACCAACACAGGAGCTTCAGGCTCTACATTAACAGGAACAATAGGTGCTGCAACAGGAAGCGAATTTTCGCCTGTCTCTGGAACTCAAAGTTTTTCTCTGAGTCAAAGCCAAAGCTCTGTCAGAACCTATACCTATACACCTACTGCACGTGGTGCAGATTCTACTACCATCAGTATCTCCAGCAACGTAAACAACACTACTGCATCCCTCACTGGGACAGGTGTAAGCCCTGTTTATAGCAGTTCCGTTGCACCAAATAGTACCATTGATTTTGGAACTGTAGATAAAAATATTACTTTAACACAAACGCTTACAATCCAAAATATTACCCCCGATGCTGACCTTGGGAATTTAACAAATCTAACATTGTTAAGTGCTACTATATCTGGTGCTGATGCATCCTATTTTTCTATAGAGAATTTTACTCCAGGAACCGTATTATCTAAGAATGGCCTATTGAATTTGCTTATCAAGATTACCAATTCTGATTATTTAGTAGAAACAAGGAATGCAACATTAACCATTGTTACTGATGAAAATGCAGCACTGGGTGTGTCAGGAAATATCTATACATACCATTTGACAGCATACTTAGTCCCAGAACAGTCTACATACATTTTCATGAGTATTGCTGGACTACTTTTAGGTATTTTTCGTTTTTATCGAAAATCATATTGAACCACAGATCAATGTTGACGCTTGTGTAAAAACCTCGAAAATAAAAATTTGGCTACCGAGAAATAAGGCTTTCAGAAGGGTAAATTTTTCTCAGGATGACTTTTTATACAATCGTCAATATTGTTTCTTCTTTCCTCGAGTCCCTTCATACTCTTCAAACTGCTGTCTCTTTCCTCATAGGTTGTATCCTTAGCTCAGCCCTGGTTTTCTTCTCACATTCTTCATAAAGTTTATGCACATATTCCATAAAAGCCTGAGGCTCGGTGAAATTTTCGGGAGAAATGGGATCAAAGATATAGCAATGAGCATGTTTGTTGCTGGCACAGCGAATATTGTAAAGATGATGGATTAAGCCATAGTCGCCCCATTCCATATCATTCTCTGCTTCATAGTGCATATATACAGGTAAGATGGGGATTTTGCTTGCGATGGAAATATCAAACACTCCGAGTTTAAATGGCCTTAGATGCCTGCCAAAGCATCCGCCTTCAGGATAAATCAAAAGATTTTTACCCTGTTGAAGAACATCTATCAAAGTTTGTTTTGCTGCATGACGAGAATCTTTATTTTCTCTTTTTACAAAAACAGAACCTATGGCTCTGGCAATCCTTCCCAGAATCCACCAGGATTTGATTTCCTCTTTTGCAAGTGGAGCGACCTGAAAAATAGCGTTCAGGATTAAAATATCCAGTCCAGAAGGATGATTGGAAATGAGAAGAAATCTTTTGGGCAAAGGAGGCTGAAATTTATGATGGATGTGGCACTCTACTCCTAGAAATCGGATCAGACTCCAGCACCATCGAGAAAAAAGAGAAGGCATAAAATTTTTTGTCAGGCATTGTGGCAAAAAGCTACAAAAAAAAGTAAAACTGCAAATAAGAAAAAAATCCAAAGCCAAAAAAAGAAATTGGATTGTTTTAAAAATTGTATAAAACAAGCTAAAATTCCTTAAATGGGGATGCTACGGATTACAAATTCATAGCAATCCTGTTTTTTTCCTTTGTATATCCTATAGCAAAGCACAGCAATGATGTGGCTATGCCAGGATAGAAAGGCTGACAGTCCCAGGGGTATTGAAAGATTCCTTCTTTTGCATGGAAAATACCTGTAATAAGCCATATACTGGCTATTGTCGCCCCTGATATCATGCTTATGAAAGAAGTTTGGACAAGACGATATTTACCCACAAAACTGTACATCATAGGAACAAGAAGAGCCGACAAACCTATTGTTCCTAAAGTATACCATAAATCTACTACAGAAGGCAAAGCGAAGGCCAAAAAAGCACTTAGGAAACTGGTAACGACGATTGCTATCCGTGTGATTCGAACCATCTGGCTCGAACTTGCCTCCCTATTGAGGAAACGCCAGTAATAGTCTCTGGAAATATTCATGGCAGCAGTAAACAAATACGAGTCCAGTGTGGATAGAATCAGGGCAATTACAGAGGCGAGAAACAATCCTTTGAAAGGAGAAGGAAGAACATGGTCTGCCAGCACCAGATGTGCCATACCTGGCTGTGGAATAGAAAAATTTTGGGCATTTTGCGAAGCAAAGGCATATAGGGCTGTGCCACAAGATAGAATATCAAAGCAAAACCAAAAGAGAATAGCGAAAAAAATACCCCTTTGAGCAATCTTAGGAGTTTTTGCAGCATAGCATCTTTGATAGAAATTGGGGTCTACAAAAACCCAGGATGAGATTCCTGCCCAAACCAGGATATAGTCCCAACTCATATTCCCTGTGATATTTAAATGACATTCAAACCCTTTAACAAGAGAAAGATTTTTTTGTAAAAACTCTGGAAATCCATATTCATATAGCGTAAAGCAGGCAAGAACCCAAAAGCCTGTATACATTAAAATACATTGAAAAAAATCTGTATAGACGATTCCCCTGAATCCTCCCCATATTGTATAGATCATGGCGAACATCGTCACGGCCAATATAGCGAGAAAAAAAGAAATGTTAGTAAAAGTCTGGAGGATTATAGCGAGAGAAACAATATAAGGTGCTGGATTGACCATGAGATAAGTAAAAATACCTCCAACCAGAGCTACCTTTTTACCATAGCGGTGTTCCAGAATATCTGGTATTGTATAGAATTCCATCTTGCGGATTTTACATGCCAGGAAAAGAGCAAAAAGGAGATACACAATATACCAGAAAATCCCTTGTGTAAGCCACGCGCCCAGGCCATGCACAGAAGTAAATTCAGCAATTCCCAAAATACCACCATAAAATGTAGCAACCAATGTGCCAACAAAAACAGGCAAAGTGAGCTTGCGCCCTGCCAAAAGGAATTCACAGGCATCTTTATTTTTCCTGGCATGATAGCATCCAATAGCAGGAAGACTAAGACAATACAAAAAAAGAAAAGCAAAATCCCAAATCGTTAGTTTCATTCTTAATATTTCTCCTGGACACCACCCATTTTTCAATACATCAATAATTTTTTAAAATTAGCTCCGAAAGAGGCTGACGCTCACGTAGGCTAATCCTGCTTAAGCTAACAGTGTAAGAAGTCAGTAAAATTTTAAGAATGTTTTGCAAGATAACGATTGCACAACAGAAGAACGATCAGAAGCCCTGCCCATTGGCATAGTACATTGGCAGGTGTGTAGATTCCTGTAACATCCCACCATTTTACTTGCTCCCATTTTGTGGATTCTATCATCCACCATAGAAGAACCAAGATACAGGATACAGGGATACAATATTGGATACAATATTTCCACCATTTTCCTAACTTGGGCAGATAGTTGTCCTGAATGTATCGAGTGCCTTTTATGATTCCTGCCAGAGCGACAAAAAGTCCGCTGATCAGAAGTCCCAAACCCCATACCCAATCCTGGTTGCTAAAAAAAGAAATGTTCCATGCAGAGGGAATGCCTAATAAGCCCATAAACAAGGTAACACAAATCGCTGCTTTTTTGCGAGAAAAATTAGCATCCAAAAAAGAACGGACACCTAATTCCAGCATGGCGATTAGAGAAGAAAGAGCTGCAAGAAAAAGAGCGATAAAAAATATGATCCCCAATATTCTGCCTATGTTCATCTGGTTGAAAAGATTTACAAGATGATGGAATGTCAGTCCCTGGTTTCCAGAAGAAAGTATTTCCATTTGTTCTTTTGTTCCTGATACTGTGGAAAAGATAGTGGGAATTACCATAAGTCCAGCCAAAATGGAAGCGAAAACATCCCCTATGGCTATCAAAAAGCTATTTCTTACGATGGATGTTTTCTCATCGCAATATACACCATAGGTAAGCCATAAACCCCATCCTGCTCCTGTAGACCAGGCAGATTGGGCAAAGGCTTCCAGCCATAATGCAGGATTTTGAAAATCGCCTATGTTGAACCTGAAAAGAAGGTAGTTCACACCTTCAGAGCCTCCTGGCCTTGAAATAGCAAATATAGAGAGAAACAACATCAGGATAAAAAGGATAGGCAAAACAATTTTATTGGCCAGTTCTACTCCATTTTGTATGCCTTTGATAATCAGAAAAATACCTATGGCCAGAGCTAAAAAATGATAAAAAATAGGCTCATAGCTTCCGATGAAATTTTCCCATACAAGGTTCGAACTAGAACCAGAAGGAAAGCCAGAAGCAAAAAGTCCGATATATTTCAGACACCATCCTGTTACAACGCTATAGTAGCATCCGATTAAAAGAGTAACAATGGCTATCCAGGCACCCATCCATGTATAGCGAGGGCCTAAAAATTTTCCAAAGGCACCAATCGGCCCTTTACGGGTATTTTTGCCCATAGTTAGCTCCAGGATCAAAATAGGCACAGACCATATAAAAAGAGCAATAAGATTAGCTATAATAAAGGTACTACCACCATATTGTGCTGCAATTCTGGGAAATCGCCAGATATTCCCACATCCGACAGCCATGCCTATTCCTGCTAAGATCAAGCCCCACTCAGACTTCCAATATTCTTTTTTTTCTTGTATCACGATTCACCTGCCTTTCAGATTTTTTGTAGAAAAAATGTCAAAACCAACCTGCTTCCTACCAAAAATAAGGCAAAAGATAAAGCACGCAGAATAGTCTTTCCTCGAATTTTAGAGGACAACAATGCTCCTATCTGTGCTCCTATAACAACTCCCAGGCCAATAGCTATAGTGCGCCTTATTCCACGATAAAACGATCCACCCGCAATATGAACGATAGTCGCTGCAAGGGTAACTATCGCCAAAACGAAATGGGATGTTGCTGTAGCAGAATGAATAGGAAATCCTAAAAAATTAGAAAGAACAGGAACATGGATAATGCCTCCTCCAATCCCTACAAAGCTTGAAATGAAACTGATCGCTACGCTTAGCCAGATTCCAAGCCATATCTGCCTGCTAGAAAGATGAATCTGGTCTGTGCTTTTATTTTCATCATGTGCAGGAGATGGCGAATTGCGAAAGAATACAAAAAATGCGATTGCAATAAGCAATATTCCAAATAACAGATCAAAGCTGGCGCGAGAGACATAATTTGTGCTGATAGCTCCTAGAATAGCACCTGGCAGAGAAGCGAGAATAAAAATCCAGCCATATTTATATTGAATCCTCTTGAGCCTTGCATAGGCGATGGTTCCAGAAAAAGCATTCAGGCAAGTTACAGCAAGAGATATAGCTGTAATGATTTCTGCATTCTCTTTAGGGTATAGAATGAGCAACAAAGGCACAAGGATAAATCCCCCTCCTGCTCCGATTAAAGTTCCCAGGATACCAATAGCAAGGCCACATAAAAAAAGCATAAGATACATTTCCATAGATGCCTCTTGTAAAGATTAAATTTTTGAACGGGGATAGCAGGTTGGATCGAAAAAGCAGATATTCAGAATACCGCATACAACGCATCTTAAATAAATTGCATACATTAAAAAGAACCACAGATAGACACAGATAAACGCAAATAAAAAAATGCTACGAAGAATATGAATAGTGTAAAGAAAGGATAAAATTAGAGAAAACTATTACAAAAAATTATTTGTGTTCATCTGTGTTTATCTGTGGTTCAAAAGCTAAACACTCTCTGTGTACTCTGTGTCTCTGTGGTTAATTCTATTTTTTAATTTATTCTCACCGCTAAGTTATATAAGATCCTATGCACCCTGTCCCTGGCTTACTTTTTCCATTGCGTTTTGGAAAGGACGATAGAATCGATTGTAGTTTATGAGAGCAGCCTGAAAAATTTGTCCAAAAGATGCTAAATCAGCATAATTCACGATAAAATTAGCACTTAGAATAAAACTTTGCATCATATTTCCTGTTTCCAGGTTGTTGCCAATCACCATATAAAAGATATTGCGCCTTATGACCATCGGTAAACAGGCCATAAGTTGCATGATCTGCATAGAATAGTTTTCCTCTAAAATAGTGACTGGGAAAGAGTGAAATTGAAGCTTGCTGATGGCATCATCAGGCGATTTAGCAGGATATACTTTACAGCCAAGATCCAGGAGGCTATTGAGTACATGGTTGGAAATATCCGAAGGAAACATGCCTAAAAGTATTTCCACTCCTGCACAACTGGATAGACTAGAATCTAGTATGCTTGTAATCATAGATATTTTTCCTTACACGGATTCCTAACTTTTTGGGGGTTGTGGTGGATTGGGAGTATGACCAACCATTTCGAGTATTCCCAGGTCGGAGGCAACAAGGCCTTTGGCGACCTTGATTTTGTCCAGCCCCAATCCCACTTCCGTCTTGCGCGTGCAGAAATTTTTAGCTGTTTCTTCTGTAATTAGCTCCGCTTTAGCAAGAGCCAGTAAATTTTGGTCAAAAGTCTGCATTCCAAGAGTGCCTTTGGCCATAACATCATAGAATTGTTTATTTTCTGATTCCCCTTGTATCACAATATCTTTGGTTCTAAAATTTTGCACCAAAATTTCAAAAATAGGAATTCTTCCTCCTTTGGTTTTCGGTACAAGCTTCTGGCAAACAATCCAGCGAAAGGATTCTGCAAAGCGTTTTCGGATTTCCTCTTCTTCTTCTTTTTTGAACATTCCGATAATATGCCCTACTGCAAGGCTAATACTGCTGCTCTGGTAAGTGCTTAAAACCAGATAATTTTCCGCTGCGGTAAAAGCAATATCCATTGCTTCTCTGTCCTTGATTTCTCCTGCGACAATGACGTTGGGAGATTGTCTGAGAGCATTATGAAATCCTTCTTCCATAGAAAAGAAATCACTTCCCAGCTCACGCTGATTGAAAGTAGCTTTTACAGGTTGGTATTCAAATTCGATGGGATCTTCCAGAGTAAGAATATGTTCCATCCGTGTTTCATTAATATGCTGAACAATCGCAGCCATAGTCGTAGACTTACCACTACCCATACTTCCTGCAATCAGAATCAAGCCCTTTCTTTCTTCTGGGATTTTATAGAAGATTTTGGGCAATGTAAGCTGATTTATAGAAGGAACTTGGGTGCTGAGTTTTTTTAGGACGATAGTGTAATGTCCTCTTTGCCGAAAAACATTGACACGAAACCGAGCTTTTGTGCCTACCTGATAGCTACATTCACAAGAACCTTTTTTGAGCAAATCTATGAACAAAGCAGGATTGCCTTGCAGCAAATTCAAAGCGAGTACTTCTGTCTGAAAAGGTGTCAACTGTAACACAGGAGGATTTATCTGAACGGGCAATAATCCTTCGTCTGTTTGCACTTGAAAAGGCTTGCCCACTGTCATATTAATATCTGTTACATTGGGATAACTGTCTAATAAATTAGTCAGGAGAGTATCTATCTCATTGCGAAGCATATCACTACCTCGTATTTTTAAGAATAGCGAACTATTTTTTTCCAGTGACCAAATTAAAACATGCTGAGCTTAAGCCCATTAGGGTTGCTTCATCAGCATTTTCAAAAAAACTTCGTTCCACATCTGTCAGATCATAGTCTTTCAGGAATATTTTGGGATTACGCAACAATTGCTGCATAAATTGAGGATCTTCTTTTGCTTTAAGTACGATTCTTTCTGATACTTCTTTACTCATAATTGTTTCCTTTGATAACTATTCTATTCTTTCTTTTCATCATCTTTCTTGCGGAACATTTCTTTGTATTCATCAGGAATTTCTTTTAGATATCCGACGAAACGCTCTTTATCTATAGCTTTATCAAAAGCATCTTCCGCTGTGATGACATCGCTATCCAGCAATTCTTGTATAGCATCATCCAACGTGCACATACCCATTCTCTTTCCTGTCTGGATGATGTTAATCAATTGATGGGTTTTATGCTCTCGGATTAAAGAGCTAAGAGCAGGAGTATGTACCAGAATTTCCTGAGCGCAAGCACGCCCCTTTCCATTTTTCCGCTTGAAAAGATTTTGAGCGATTACCCCCTTGAGCGTGTCTGCAAGAGATGTTCTTACCTGTTCCTGGACGCTGGCAGGAAAGACATCAATGATTCTGTCTATGGTCTTAATAGCGGACTGTGTATGCAATGTGCCATACACAAGATGTCCTGTGCTAGCACTTTCCAATGCCAGAGAGATAGTTTCCAGATCGCGCATTTCTCCGACCATGATGATGTCAGGGTCTTCTCTCAGTGCGCCTTTCAAGGCAGCAGCAAAAGATTTAGTATGCTGTCCAACTTCTCTATGGTTTACAATGCAATTATAAGACTGGTGGACGAATTCGACTGGGTCTTCGATTGTCAATATATGATCTCTGCGCATTTTATTAGCATAGTCAATGATCGCTGCCAGAGTAGTAGACTTTCCGCTTCCTGTAGGACCAGTGACGACAATAAGCCCTTTATGCAAAAGGGCAAAACGCCTGGCGACCTGGGGCAAACCTAATTGGTCTACGGTCAATATCTGAGTAGGAATCTGACGAAATACGGCAGAAACACCTTGAAGTTGCCTGAAATAATTGCAACGAAAACGACCTATTCCTTCGAGTGCATAAGCAAAATCAATATCGCCTGTTTCTTCAAATACCTTAAGTTTATAATCAGGACAGATTTCGTAAAGCAATTCCTGAAGCTCTTCATCCTCAAGTTCTTTATATTTGATTCGTTCCAGTTCACCTTTTACTCTGAGAGCAGGAACTTTTCCTGCAGCCATGTGTAAATCTGAAGCTCCTTGAGCTTTCATCAATCTAAAAAAAGCATCTATTCTTGCCATTTTTTCCCTGCCGAAATTGTTAAAACTATATCAAAAATAACGCTTTTGCTAACATTTTTTTGCTATTTTATAATTTTTTAGAGCTTGAACCAACTCTTGAATGTTTTGATATCTCTTTGCTGGACTTTTTTCCATCATTTTTAAGATGATTTTTGATATATCTGGGTCTAAGGATGGAACAATCTCATGAGGTGGAGTCGGAGGCTCATTCATTACCAAAAATAAAAGTTGCATCGTACTTCCCTGGAAAGCATAACGGTTTGTTACCAGGGTGAAAAAAGTAGAACCTAAAGCATAGATGTCTGCTCTGCAATCTATATCAGGATTGCTGATCTGCTCTGGTGCCATAAATTGTGGCGTTCCTAAAACAGCATTGGCTGCGGTCAAAGCCTTTTCTGACTGAAGATGCTTCACGATACCGAAATCAGCAATTTTAATTATGCCTTCCTGGGTGCGCATCAGATTGGCAGGCTTTATATCTCTATGAACCAGACCTGCCTTGTGAATTGCTCCCAATCCCATAGCAGACTGTAGAATGATATCCAAAGCCTTAGGCCCAGGCATTGCGCCTTCTTTTTTCAATATTTCATCAACGCCTTCGCCTTTAACATATTCCATAATAATGAAATAGAATTCATCCATCTCCTCTATATCGTGTACCTGAACAATGTTAGGATGTTCTACGAGAGCAGCGGCTTTAGCTTCGTTGATAAAACGGCTGATAGAATTTTCATCCATATCCGTATTTTTAGGCAAAAATTTAATGGCTCTCTCTTTACCAAGAAGGATATGTTTTGCAGCATACACTGCCCCCATCCCTCCTTGTCCTAAAAATTTAGTTACTTCATATTTACCGCCTAGTTTGCTTCCTAATAGATTGAGTGGATCTTTAGAAGGAGGCCCTGTTTTAGGCTGGTTTGACCTTACCACTGTATTCGCGGTTTTAGGCTTATGATCTACTATAGTCACGCCTATTTTAGATGTAGGAGGCTTTACCGATGGCTCACTTTCTTGTGCTTGTTGTTTTCCCTGGGTTCCAGGGGTAGGTGCAGCCGATGTTTGAGGAGAATATGTTCCTTGTGTTGTAGGGGGCTTTCTTTCCATAAAATCAATTTGGGGTTTTTCCGTGTTATCCTGTATACCAGGCGTAGCTTTAGGAAAGGGTGCCTGCGCCACCCCAAAGGGTAGTCCGCCCATAGGGAAAGGGCTACCACCAGGCATAGGTGTAGATCCTACAGCAAAAGGATTGTTTCGCAAAAAAGTATTTCCAGAAAATGCACCTTGCATAGATTTGGCAAGGTCTTCAAAAGAATTTCCAGCTTTATCTTTTGTCCCAGATCCTGTTTCTTTTTTTTCAGAATCTTTTTGATTCATGATCCAATGTCCTTTTTAAAAGGATAAGTCTGCATTATTTTTCTTGATTTTATTTCTATTTTACATGAAACAAAATTTCTTGCAATAGAAATTTTGTTTCATGTATTTTAGTTTATTGCTTTTCTAAAATAATCTCTGTAGCAGTAAAAATACAAGAAAGGATTGCTGCCATTTTTAAATGAGGATTTTCTTCCAGCATTCTGTCTTTGATAACCCATTCCTGGATAGTGTTGCTGAATTTTGGATACACTTCCATCATGCCATTCTTTCCTTGTATTTTCCATTCTTTAAGGCTATTTCCAAATTTTGTATATACTTTCAGAGTATTTCCCTGACTATCTTTTACAATCCAAGAGGCCCATGAATTACCAAATTCTGTGGATATACTGATTAAGGCAGCATCTGCTTTGTACTTCCAATCACTCATACTATTGCCAAAACGAGTTTCCAGAGAAGCTTTGCCTTGAGGCAATTCTATTACCCAGTTATCCCATGTATTGCCAAATTTGGTGAAAAATTTGCCTTTTCCTTTATCGCAGACAACAATCCATTCTCTCATGCTATTGCTATATTTAGTGCTTATTGTCTGGAAAAGGTTTATTTTGGAAGGATCTGCTTTTTTCAGTATGGCTTCTATTCGTCTTTCTTCTTCTATTTCATCCAATTTACGTTCTTCATAGGCCAAAAAACCAGTATGGGAGCTATATTCATTTTTGACTTCATCTATATCCAGATAGGGAATGGCAGGTTTCAGAAGATCTTTCCCTTCTTTCAAATGCTTACGTACTTCGGCCATATCTGCATCTTTTAATTCTTCAATGATTTTTTTCTTCTTCAAAAATTCCTGGAAGATGACTTTGGCCTTAGCAATTCTATCCTGCTTTCCAGAAAAATGATTGAGGGCTTTTTGGAATTCAGGAGAAGTCTTTTCCTGCTGTGTCTTTTCTATCAGTTCTGCTATTCCTTTTTTATCGGCATGCTCTTTTAAGAAGGCAAGAATTTCATCATAGGATGCCATGGCTCTTTTCATGTCATATTCATCTTTATTCTGGTTGCCTCTTTCGAGTATCTCTCTTGCTTCTTTCAGCATCTTTTCTGCTTTTTGGATTATGGCAAAAATCTCCATTTCTCTGCAAAGATTGTCGCATTTTTCTTTTGCGTCTTTGAGATCCTGGGTAGCTTTTTGAATATCTGGATGGGATTCGATGTCTATATTATTCAAACAATCAAGTCCATAGCCGTCCAAATCTTTAGCATCGTTCACGGATTTTTTCTTCAGCTCTTCTAATGTCCTTTCCGCTTCTTTTGCATTATAATCCAGTTGCTCTTTTAAACGTTTTGCTATTTCTATGGGATCATAAGAATTAGCAACTTCTTCCTTGTATTTGCTCATCCCTTCCTGCCATCTTTCCATAGTTTCTCGATGATAGCGGGAGGATTTAGGAACGCCTGCTTCCCAGGTTTTCAATATCATGGGTTTCAGGGATTCTTTATAAGATTTACAGAATTCTAATAATTCCTTATGATTTGCTAGATTTTCTTTGTATGCTTCTGGATAATAAGACACAATCTCTACAAATTTTTGAGCATTTTGGAGGCATTGGCATAATTGTCCTAAGGACTGCTGAGCAGCAATAGCCTCAGAATATTGTAGACTCCCTTGGAATCGTTCTCTTGCCTCTATACATTTTGTCTGATAATTTTGGGCAAAACTATTTATGCTATAGAGTCTCGCATTTGCATCTTTTGCCTGCTTTTCTGTATATTTCGGCTTTTCTTTTTGTTCTACGACAATAGGCTTTTTGGGGTCGGTTTTGATTTCTGACTTTTTGGGGTCGGTTTTGGTAACAGGCTTTTTAGGATCTATTTTAGTAACAGGCTTTTTGGGATCTATTTTAGTAACAGGCTTTTTGGGATCTATTTTAGTAACAGGCTTTTTGGGATCTATCTGGGTAACAGGTTTTTTGGGGTCAGCGGCAACAACAGGCTTTTTTTCCGCTTGTGGCTCAGATTCCCATTTTTTTTCTGCCAGCCATTGAGTCCATTTTTCATATTCTGCTTTGCCCCTTTCTGTATTTTGGAACTCTTCCAGTTTAGGGATCAAAAGCTTCAGATCATTTTTGTATCTTTCTAACTCTCTTTCGCTTGTATTTCTCTCTACCCCGCCTTCATACCAACTTACATTTTTTTGAACCATAGCTAAAAGTTCTTCTAGCTTGCATTCTACCAATCTCTCTTCTATCTTTTTAATTTTAGCTTGCAATGCCTGAACTTCAGGATGAGAAGGAATCTGTTGTAACAGAGAAACCATATCTTTTTTTGCATTTTCTAAATAAGGCAGCGCATAAGAAGCACTATAATAATTCTCAAGATGCTTCTGCGCAGAATAAAGATGATTTTCTATATTGCGTATTTCTCTTTTCTGTTCTTCTGTAACCTGCTCTGTAGTTTCCGCTTTTTGCTCTGGCTCAGGCTTTTGCTCTGGCTCAGGCTTTTTTTCTGGCTCTGCTTTGGCAGGAGGCTCTTTCTCTGCTATCCAATCAAGAGCTTTCTGATATTCTTTTTTCCCTGTTTCTGTTTCTTTATATTTTTCTAGCTCAACAGAATTTTTTTTGATCTCTTCCAGATTTCTTAATGCTTTCTGGCTATCTTTACTGCGAATGGCAGCATCGTATCCTCTTTGCAAAGATGCAATCTTTTTGGACAGATCCTGAGCCTTAACGTCACTCAAGGCATCCTGGCATTTGGCAAGTCTGGCAAGTAAATCTTTTACCTTGGGATGGTCAGGGATTTCTTCTTTTAGAGGCAGAATATCTTTCTCCGCCTTTTCTACAGAACGCAAGGCAGAGGAAGCTGTATAAGGAGATGCAAGATAGCGTTCCGCCGTCGAAATAGTCATCTCGACATTACGAATCTGCGTTTTTTGTTTTGCAGTAAGTTCCTGAGAAAATAAAAAAGATACTCCCAATATCAGGGAAAGCAAAAAACATAATTTTTTCATATCATCCAACTCCTAAATGATTTAAGCTCCTAATATCCATAATCATCCAAAACATATTCTGACATGTGTGTTTCTGGTAATGTCATAAAATAGGCTTGCCATTTCTGGCTCAGAATGCTCATACTGAGCTGGTGTTTGGCTAAGACTTTTTCAAAAGCATCTTTGGGCTTTTTTCCATCAAATAGATTGGTAAGATAATCGTTGGTAAGATTCCTGTATTTCCCATTATCTGCATTCATGAAAAAATATACCAGAGACCAGCTTTGTGCATAGTTTCCCATCTCTTTTGGCCCAAAATTATCATTATGAAAACTATGATGATTTAGCTCAATAAGATGGTCAACAGGTGTATAGCATCCTTCGATAAGCATTTTTTTCAATAAAGCAAGATGCTTTTGCGACAATCTGCCTGTTTTGTATATCCCATCTTTATACTCGAAGTTGCAAAAATATTCAGCAAGTCCTTCATTGATCCAGATAGGGGGGTCAGGGACGTAGTGCAAAAATATTTGATGCAAGGTTTCATGAAATAAAGTCCGATTGACAGAATTTTCATCTTCTCTATTGTAGGTAAGCATTTCTGAGCGTGCGGGGACATAATATGCACGCGAATCAAGAAGAAAGGGCCATTGCTTGTCTTTTTCTTTTGCATACTCCTGAAATTCCTGCCTTTCATGGAATATATAGACATTAGCAGGTTTTTTGGAGTTTTTACTTAAAGAAGATGCATTATCCCTATTTTCTAACTCCAAAGATACTGATTCGCCAGGGTTGAAAGAGGCAGAGCCCTTTGCTATAGGAGAAAAAAAATGGTGATAGTAGCCATGCAAATATTCCATTAATATAGCACCATCATGCAAAAAATCTTCCCCTACATCACTGTAAATAACATATCTTCCTGTATCGATAGAAGGCATTTTAGAAAGTTTTACATCGAAAGGTGTTTTTCTTTGGCTGGAATCAGAAGATTTAAGCTCAGGAGACATTTTCCAGAGAGAAATCGCGCAGATTTTTTTTAAAAAAGGTGTAACTTTAGTAGAAATCTGGAATATATAGAAAAAGGCCTCTCTATTCTTAATTCCTGAAAGCCCATAAAGGATTCTCCCTTTGGATTGCTCTCCAACATCATTTCTTTCTAAAATTTTTTTACAATATTCAAAAATTTGTCCATCACCTTGTAAGCCTAAGATCATCAAAGCCGTTACTAAATCTTCAGGAATTTCCATGCTTGAAAGATCGTTTTGGGAAATCTGTTTTTTTATAAAATTTTGCAATGTAGGGATACTTCTTAATCCTGATAACTGCACTACAGCCCAGATAGCTGCCTTTCTTACAGATACATCGCTATCATCTAAACATTGCAAGATACTCAGCAAGGATGACTCTACTTTTCTTCTCCCCAGGAGCAAACAAGAAATTCTTCTTATTTCAGGATTGTTATCTTGCAAAAAAGGAATTAAAAGACTGGCTGTTTTAGCATTCTGTCCAAGATAGTAAATTGCCGATTTTTGCATTTGCAAAATTTTACTTTTTGTTACCTCTATTAAGAAGTCTCTGCTGTCAAAACCAGCAATTTCCCCTAAAAGAGATACAATCCTCGTCTGTGTATCTATATCCCATTTGTTGAACTCTTGCTTAACCAAAGCAATATGAGAAGAGTTGAGAATTTTTCGTAGAGCATCTTCTGCTACATTTTTAATCAGTTCATCTTTATCTTGCAAAAGTTCCAAAAGAGGCACAACCGCATTTTCTACCTTAAAAAAACCTAATGTGTTCGCTGCATTGATTTTGATCTGCCAATTTTGCTCTTTTAATGCTAAAATAAGGTATGGAAAAAATTTCTCTGCTGCCTTCTGGGAAAGAAGCGTTGGAAAAAATGCTATCCATGCTTTTATCTTGATGCGTGTATCTTCTTGAGAAAGCAAAGAAAGAAAAACAGGAATGACTTTTTCTTGATTTTTTACCACGTCTTCCAGATAAGGGTCTCTTGTATCATGAACAGGCTTTTCCAAAAAAACTTCCAAAGCATTCAAAATTTTTCCATGGCTCTGCAAGGCATCTTTGGCTTTTAAGCTATTAAGAATTAAAAAAAATAAAAAAAATATAAAAAGTTTCATTTTGAAGCTCCCATAACTTTTTCAAGAAAAGCACCATGACAAAAATTAAATGCTGATTACTTTATCATAAAAAATTGCAATCATAAAATCAAAAGAAAAATAAATATAGAAAGAAAATATACTTTTTAGAAATACCAGCTTTTAGTCACTTACGACTGAAATCTTGTGCAAAAGTGTAAAGATTTTTCACCGCAGAGACACAGAGAACGCAGAGGAGAATAAAAAATATAAAAATTTTTCTCTGCGACCTCTGCGCCTCTGCGGTAAATTTTTTTCTTTTTGATTACGGTTTATCAGTGTTAGGTCAGACGCCAAAAGTTTTTTGACATTATAACTATCCTACACGTGCAGGTTCAGTAGGGAATGCAGGACAGAGTTTTATTGCAATAGGGAATAGTATAACAAGCGTCAAATTGAATAATGGCGATGGACCGTGGGGATTTTCTACCTCAATAGATATTCTTTCAGGCGCAGGGCTAGGAGGCACGCTAATAGGCAGCTCTTCATCTTACAATGCAATAGATTCTTATAGACGTGATTTGTGGCAACACTTATAACAGCAATATTTGGATTGATAGTCATTTGGAAAAATGGGAAGGGCATCGGTACAAAAATCAAAACTTACCAGGGGCGTTGCCCCTGGCTATTATATTTCGCCCCTTCGGGGCTAAGATTGGAATATAGCTTAAAGTGCATTTATTACTAAAACTATAATTTCCTATGCATGAACTTATCTTTGTCCTTTTGCAAAGCAAATCCAGTGTCTTGTCTGCTCTTTTTTTATTCCTGGAAGGGTGCTTCACTGGAGCGAACCAGGCAATGATTTAATCTATCTAAAGGATTTTTCGCTCTTAAAAATATACACCCTTGATTTTACTGGGTTTCATGATATTTTTAGGCAAAAAATATGGGCAATCCGTCAAAGTCAGGATAAGAAAATATGCTATCATGCCAGATTATGGCAGTGTTGTTTCCAAAATTTTCAAAATCTGCTAAAAAATTCTCGATGCTATTTTTTACATTCATTTACAATCATCTCGATAAGTTTATAGTTTACAAGATTTCCAGCTTCTTCATCGGGTATAGTAATGCTGAACTCTTCTTCTAGTGCGAGAATCAAATTCAGATGTTTTATAGAATCCCAGGATTCTATATTGTCTGTTGAGGAATCTTCTGTAATGCTTTCTATGGGCACTTGAAATACAAGGCTCATTACTTTTGCTATTTGATTTTTAGTATTTTCCATAGTATTTTATATCAAAATTTACCTATTTATATCAACAAGTGCTATATAATAGCACTTATTTGATATTCGCCAGAAACATCATCTTTTTATTACGCTTATAAATGTAGTTATGTAGGAAATATTTTTAGGCTTGTATACTGATACTTCCAGCCTGTAATTTTTATGGCCTTCTTTATTTTCGATTAAAATAAATCCATTGGATTCATAGAAATCTTGTACTTGCCGGTTTTTGGCTGTTGGAATATATTCGGATGTTATGCTGGCAAAATTATGAGAAGCAATCCATTGGACAAGATAATCCATGAAAACAAATTCAATATTTCTCCCAATGATGCGGCAGCTCATTAAAAATGTATCAATATTGCAAATTTTTTGATTTTGTCTATCTGTTTTGAGTATGGAAATAGCGGTCAAGCCATTGTCTCCAAATTTGTCTTTAACAAAAACGGAGAATACATGCTCTTGGTCGCTGTTCATGATATGCAATATTTCTGTTTCTGTATATCTTTTCGTGGTCAGATTGAACTGGTTGGTTTTTTGGGTTAATTGAGCTATGCGTTCTAGTTGCTTTATATCGCCTTCAGAAATAGTTAGAACAATTTCTAAAGATGATAAATATTCCTCTAGTGTTTTATAATTTTGCTTTTCTTTTTCGCGTTCGGATTGCTGTTTATATATTTCTGTTTTTCTAGCATCTTCAGCATTTGCTTTTAAAGAAAAATAGCGATAAATATTTTGTAGCAAGAAATCAGGATATTCATACAGGGCAGAAGGCACTTGCAAGGAGACTATTTCTGGTATTTGCTTTTGTATCAGGCTGATTTCAAAAGAAGAATCATCAACAAATACTATGCTATCCAATCCGATATTGAGTTCAGCAGCTATAGAAATTAAATTTTTTGCCTTATCCTCCCAATTGATTCTCTTGACAGCAATATGCTCTTCTTTTAAAATCATATCACTATGATTTTTTAAAACTTCTATTACATCAAATTCATTATTTTTACTGCATAAACCAATAATTATGCCCTTTTTGCTTAAATATACTGCTATTTCTTGAATTTTATAAAAAAATCGTCCTGAGTGGGAGAGTCTGGACATATCAAGCTTATCGATTCCATCTTCACCGACTATGCCTTTCCATAAGGTGTTATCACAGTCAAAGATAAGTGCTTTTTTCGATTTCCCTGTATTTTTTAAAAAGATAGGCTCTATAGCCATAGTATATTTTTTAAAGAAAAGCAATGTATAGGGTGCTTTAGAAGAATTATACATTCGAAAATCTATAGCCTGTCTAATGCCTGTCTGTAGAAAAATTTTATCTATATTCAAAAGAATGACATTGATCCCCTTTTTTTCTTCCAGATATACATTCAATTGCCCTACAAATTTTTCGATAAGAGATTGCTGAGAATAAGAAGAGACAAAACAATGGGATGAAAAAGTATTAAAAATCACAGAAGGATGATCTTTCAGATTTTCTAAGACAGTATCTATTTCTGTGCAAATTTTACTCTTAAGGCTATTGTACATCTCTTCGCTTAAATCTTCAAAAAAAACATCCACTATATTGAGCATATCAAAAAATACGATTACAAGATGAGAATCTTTACATTTCAAACTATCCTGGACGATATTGTCGTAGTTCCCCAATTCAACTAAAGGATTTATCTGCCGGATACGAAGAGAATATTCCAATATTTCTTTTATAGAATGGACTACTACATTGGATAACACAGAAATTTTATAGACAGGTCCCTTAATGCTATCTTTCAAAGCACTATTGTTCTGAAGAATTTCTGAATATATTAGATTTTCCATAGAATTTATTTTATTTTAAGGTTTCATTATATCATAATCTGACCGCCATTGACTCGGATATTTTCGCCTGTTAGAAAATCAGATTTTTCTGAGGCTAAAAAGCTGATTGCGCCTGCCACATCGGAAGAATTGGCAAGCCTTCGCAGAGGAGTTTGAGCTGCTGTCAACAATTTTATTTTTTCAGGAATATCAGCAGTCAATTCTGTGCTGACAAGGCTCGGCGTTACCAGATTAATTCTAATGCCTTTGGGACCTAGTTCTACTGCAAGCGATTTTGTAAGGCCAGCTAGTGCCGCTTTCGCAGTGATATAGTGTGACCATTCGGAATTGGGTCTATCAAAGGCATAGCTTCCCAGATGGATGATTTTTCCATACCCATTCTGGATCATCGCTGGCAATACTTCCTTAAGGATAAGAAAGCTAGATTTGATATTTAATTCAAGCTGTTTATAAAAATCTTCCCATACCAAATCCTGAATTTTTATATTCGGAATCACCGCTGCAGCACAATTCACAATGACCTGAATTTTTTCATAAGCTCTGAAACATTTAGCAACCATCTCTTTGATTTGCAGGTCATTCAGAATGTCGCATTGCACGATCATGGCTTTTTGCTGGATTTTTTCTATTTCTATTTTAATCTCGTTAGCCAGTGCCTGATTTTTATGATAATGGACAATCACATGAAATCCATCTTTTGCAAGCTGTAGACATACTGCCCTTCCAATACCACCAGTCCCCCCAATCACCAGAGCAACTTTTTCTTTTATTTCTGCATCTTCTTTTTTTTCCAGGGATTGTATTTCTGCCTCAATCATTTTGACTTTTGCAAATCCCTTAGTCACAATCTGCTTGTTCTGGTTATAAATATCGGTTTTTAATTCAATGATCTTTTCTCTATCAGTTTTTTTTAGCACTTCAGCAATAATCGTGAGTATATCGCCTACTCTTACTGGTAATATGAAATCCAGAGATTGGGAAAACCATAGTGCCCCATCGCCTGGGAGTTTTGTACCAATAACAGTAGAGATAAAAGAAGCTCCAAGCATCCCATGAGCAACAGGTTTCTTAAAATTCGTCTTGCTGGCAAATTTTTCATCTAAATGAAGTTTGTTATCATCGCCTGTTAGTTCAACAAACCTAGAAATGTCTTCTGAGGTAATGGTATGGGTTAATTTTTCTTTATCTCCAATTTTTATATCTTCATATTTCATATATTTTTTGATGAATGTTTAAAATTTTTATTTGCAAAATAACTGAAGCTGTCTGGCATTAATGGCTTTCATGATTGCACTTACTTCAAAGAATGAAATAGATGCACCTGACTTGACAATGTTAAATTCCACAAAATAGAAAATATATATAATTCAAATGGATTTTGCAAAAAAATAATCCTTAATTTTTTATTATTTTTTTTAAACAGCCTATTCTAACGTTTTCTGTGGTCACAGTCTTGTTTATAAAATGCCTATAAATAACAAAGCCTGCTCTTAGTAAATTTTTCCTGTGCCAGATGAGCAGTGCTATGATAATAGCATCTGCTCCAGCAGGCGGTATTCAGCCTTCTATATTTTATAGACTATACATACCACAGATTCTGTTAGAACCAGAATTATCTTTTTTTGATGTATTGGATTTCTAAGAAATCTTTACAGGGATCTTTCGCGCTTGTGGTTTAGGAGACTTAGGAAGTACAATGTTTACCACTCCATTTTTTACAGAAGCTTCGATTTTTTCAACATCTATTTCTTCTGGCACAGAGAAGCTTCTCTGGTAATTGCCTTCTTTATATTCTGCATAAAGCAAGCGGTGGCCTTCTAAAACTTTAGGCTCTATCTGTCCTGTGATATTGAGAACACCTTTTTCAAAGTGGATGTTTACATTTTTTTCCAGTACACCTGGCATATCCACTAAAACTACAAGCTCATTTTCTTTTTCATAGATATCCACGTTCGGAACAAAGCTTGGAGTTGTATGGGTTCTCTCGACTTCCTGAGAGGGATTTTTTTTTGGCATTTCGTTTGTCATGGCTTATTTCCTTTCCTTATTTATGAAACACTCACTTTGATTTGTTTTGGTTTTTCTTTTTCTGATCTTGGAAGCGTTATTATTAGAATTCCATTTTCATATTTTGCTGCTACTTTATCGGTTTCTACCTTGAAAGGTAACTGGAATCCACGTTTGAATTTGCCAGATGGTCTTTCCTGACGATGATACATGACTTTCTTTTCTTCTTCCTCTGCTATAGGATTTTTTCTTTCACCTTGAATGAAAACTGTATCTTCCAGAACGTTGATTGTCAGTTCGTCTGGATTGATTCCTGGTAATTCGGCAGACAAAACGACATGCTCTTCATTGCTCCACATGCTCACAAGAGGGAATTCCTGTGTTTGCGCAATTCCTGGAAAAGCATATTGGAAAGGAGAATAATCTCCGAAAAGTTCATTCATTTCGCCCAATACACGATTCATGTCTCTCCAGGGAAAATCTTTCCAACTTCTAAAACCTTTTGTCATGATTAACCTCCTTAAATAAATATCCAATAATTTGTTTTAGCCAAAATGTTGTTGAGATCTAAATAGTGCCTTCTTTAAAAGTAGGCTAGAACCCCAAAATGGAGTAGATGCTATTGCATAGCAATACTCATTTTGCACAGAATCATTTTGGCCATTAATAAATATCCAATAATTTATATAAAAATAATTTTTTTATTTTACTAAATTTTTTAATTCTTTATTTCTGTCATGCTATTTAGCAAGATTTATACCAAAATCTATTTTTTTGTTATTTTTTTTAAAAAAAGTAGATAACATGTTTTTTATCAATATTTTATAAAAATCTATAATTTTTTTTAAAAAATCCGTTCATCAAATTTTAGAAAATATTTTTTGTCATTTTGGCAAAAATGCGTAAGACTTTTTCTTGCAATTTGATATAATTTTTATTAAAATATTCCAAGTATCTTAAAAATTTTGTAAAATATGACCCAATAGGAGAAATTCATGGCAATTGAAAACAGAATTGGTAAAGTAAAAAATACCAAAAAAGGGTTTTTGATGGATTTTAGCAAGGAAGAAATTGCAGAAGCTATTCTCAATGCATCCCGCAATCTAGGAGGGCTTGCGAAAAATATTGATGCCGATTCGGTTTATGTCAGATTTAGAAATGATACTGAGGAAACTATAGCACAGGCCTTAACGGAAGATGTGATTTTATGCCTTAATATGCAAAGAGGATTTCGTTTTCCTCATCTTCCTCCTACTTTAGAAGAAATTCACGATGTCGTGATTGATGTTTTGCAAGACAGAGGATTTGGAAGTGTCTCTGCTGCCTATAGTATCTATCGCGAAGGAAAAAATGCGATTCATAAGGGGTGGCTGAAAAAAGATTTATTTGTTGGCAATGGCTATCCCAAAGAAAGCATGGAGAAAAGACAAAAATGGGCTATGGAAAATGCTCTTACCAGCATTGATCAAATCAACGCCAGGATCAAAGAAGGAAAGTTTCTGGAAATGGTTCATTGCGATAGCATCCGATATGAAAAAGAGCTAAAACATGCTGTAAGCCTGTTTGAAAGAAAATCCAAAAAAAAGGGTTTGCGGGTCATGATTATCGCAGGGCCTTCTTCTTCTGGTAAAACAACAACTTCCAGGAAATTGTGTTCTTATTTAAGAGAAAAAGGACACGAGTTCAAGTTGCTGGCAGTGGATAACTATTTTTTTTCTAAACAAGAATATCCTAAAGACTGGTTTGGCGATATGGATTATGAATTGCCAGAATCCATAGACCTGAATAAACTCAATGAAGATTTAAAATCCTTGATAGAAGGAAAAGTCATATATCCGCCCCATTATGATTTTGAAAGAGGAATCAGGACAGAAACAAAAGAGCCTTTCCAATTAAAAGGAAAAGAGATATTGCTTCTGGATTGCTTGCATGGCCTATACCCACCGACTACATCAAGCATTGATGATGAAATTAAATTCAAAGTCTATATAGAAACCCATCCAAACCTTATCATAGAAAACGACACCAGAGTCAAATTTACAGACATCAGGCTCCTACGCAGGATGTGCCGAGATGTAAGAGAGAGAGGATATTCCGTGCAATACACTCTGGAGCATTGGGCAACAGTGCGTAAAGGAGAATTCAAAGGAATCATGCCTTTCCAAAAAACATCCGACGTAATGATCAATGGATCTGTTATCCATGAGCTTCCCTGTCTGAAATACTATCTCATGCACAACTGCAATTCTCCTTTTGATCAAAAGGTTCTGGAAAGCTATAAGCAAAAAGGCAGAATGGATGTATATAGAAGAGGCTGCCGCGCCAAAAAGTTGCTGGAAAAAATAGAAGAGCCTAAAAAAGAGGATTTTGAAGCAATCCCTGTGGATAATCTCATCCGAGAATTTATAGGTGGGCAAAAGCTGCAAGATTAAGGAACAAGAATTAAATAAGCAATGAGTTGTAGCCGCAGGGTTGCGCCAAAAATGACTATCTATTCGAAAAGACGACCTTCAGCGCAATCCCTGCGTCTTTTACCAATAGAGACTAGCTGAATCGGATTAAAGGGTATTGACCAAAGACGCAGGGATTGCGCTGGCGTTAAACTTTTGAGCAAACATGTCTTTTTCGGCGCAACCCTGCGGCTACAATCTGTTGCTTTTCTTCTTGTATTCTGATTGTGTTATAGAAGTTAAACCTTATAAAATAATCTTTTATAGATATCAAAATATCAAAAATTATCGTTTTACTTAGGAGAAATAGATTATGGGCGTAGAAACCTCTGTCTACGAAAAAATATTTGGCTTGCAATTTAGCATCCATGAAATGCTTCTTATAACAAAGGAAAGAGATTGCGAAGAATTCTCTCGAATATTGCAGGGAATCATTGAAGGAAAGGAGGTTTGTACTACATCAGAATTGTTGATGGAAAAGCATAAGGAACACTGTTGCAGATTCAAAGAAGATTCTTCCATCTATAAAAAAATCTTGATCCAGGAATCTTTTATCATCCGCCTGATGATAGAAAAAAATTTCAAACCTTCTTCTTTTCTAAAAGTTTTAAGAGCCTTTAAAGATGGAAAAAAAATCTTCTTTGGCTCGGCTGTGTTGGCAGCTCCAAAAGGCATCCAATCCTATGAAATGCAACCCAAAGAGCAAAAAATTTCCAAAGTCTATTCCTCCGTAGCTACAAATCTCAGCTATTCTCCAAGATCTTCCTATCCTGTAGATGCCATATCTTATTTAAAGCAGGAAGGAATTCCTATTTTTGATATTTCCTCCACAGAACAAGCCTTTGGGATTTTTTTCTCGAATACCGAAAGAGAAAAACTATTGGAGATTCGCAAAGAAATAGCGTACAGGCTTTATGAGCAAATGAAGCTCAACCGTTTCAGCATTGCTGAGCTAAAAGAGGAACAGGTTTATATCGCTGTACTCCCTGGAATTCTTTCGCTAAATGCTATCAGGCAAAAAGTGAACCGATTTCGTGCAGGAATCTGGTATCACAGTATGGATTTTGCACAAATGCCTACAGAGCCTGGGGTTATACTTGGTTTTGGCAAGCCTTTTGCTTTGAAAGAACCATGGAAAGAGCAAAAAAGGATGTTGGAGGAATATTCTAAAAGCAAAGGAATCCCTTTTCAGCCAGCAAGAACATGCGAAGAAATTATCGGATGGCTCTTAGATCCTAAATCCCAGACAATGGAAGGCATGATGTACAACGGCTATGTCCGAACGGCAGACACCATACAAGAAGGTGAAAAAAAAATGCGTATCTGTGTGGGCAACTTCAATCTGGGCGGTATCCATATAGAGAAAAAAGATGCTCATCCCTATGAGCATATCGGTATTTCCAGAAGTTTTAAACTATTATTGAAATAATAACAATCATGCCTGAAAGAAAAAATGCCCGATTGCAAGGAATGAAAAAATCTAATCAATTCATCAAAAAATTTTATTTGCATTCCTGGTTCTTTCATGTTACTTTTTGATTCAGTATTTTTTCAATATATAAACGTACTATTCTGGCATAATTATAAAATTTTATTCTTTGGGAGATATACCCCATGGCTACTCATATAGAAGATATACGTTCTTTTTTAGATGAAAAATCAGTAAAATATTTATACGATGCAGAAAAAGAAGTCTTTATCATGAGTTTTGCTCCTAATGTTATTCTGGTAAGGCTGGAAGAAGGCGGGGAATTCTTACAATTTCGCACATTAAATTTTTATCAATATAGAGAAGGTAGATATAAAGAAGCGATTTTACTATTACTCTCTGAGGTCAACTACCAAAGAAAATTAGTAAAATTCGGATATGATAAAGAAGATGGCGAAGTGAATGCATGTGTAGATATTCCTATAGAAGATTCCCACTTTACTTCTACGCAATTCTTTCGAAGCATGGGTGCCATCTTGGAAGCGTTGGATGAAGTACGCACCAGAATAACAGGCTTGCTGGAAACAGGCAAAGATCCAGGCTCAAGACCTTCAAGGCTTTTAGAGAAAGCCAAGGAGCAAGAGTCAGAAACCAGCCCAGCCATTGATAGCCTGATTAAAGAAATTATGGATAGCTCAGAAGAAAACGAAAATGAAGATGAGGATGAACAGTAAAGTGACCGCAGGCTTAGAGTAAAAGGGAATGAAATTTATAGAATCAAAGCCTGGTGGTTCCAGGAGAGTAATATATGAGCAATGAAATATATCAAAAATTTTTAGGCCAATACTTAGGTAAGTTCAGAATTGAAGAATTCATGAGGGAAGAAGCCTCTGGCATTGTTTTTTTAGGGAAACAGGAATCTTTGGAAAGAAGAGTGACTATCAAGCTTCTACCATCATATTATAGTATTCAATTTTTACTTCAAAATTTCCAAAAAGTTTTAGCTTTAGAGCATGAACATATTGCTACTGTTTACGATGCTGCTATAGCAGAAATTCTCAAACAGAATTATGTTGTTGAACAATGGATAGAAGGGAAAAATCTGGAAGAGGTTATACGGGGGAAAAAAGGGCTGCCTCTGGAAGAATCTATCCAGATCATGCTGGATATAGTCCGTATTATGGCTGCTGCTCATGAAAAAGAAGTCGTTCATGGCAATTTATGTCTGGAAAATATCGTTGAATCAGAAAATCAGAAGCTATTCGTTAAAGGTTTTGGCGTTACTCCTATCTGTGTGGAAGGAGTATCCAGAGTCAAAGGGAACTATGCTTATTTAGCTCCAGAATTATTTTCCTCTGGTTCTCCGACTTTTGCCAGCGATATTTATAGCTTAGGCTGTATTTTCTTTCAATTGCTTACAGGAGAATTGCCCTATGGTGCGGAAACAGATGGAGACTATAGTGAAACCAGAAGGTACATCCCTAATGTAAAAATTTCTTCCAGCAAAGACCGCTTTATGAATACAAAACGCCATACATCTTCTTTCCGTATGGTTGTGGATGACAGCTCTAAAAAGAAGAGCTATCCTATAGGTTTACTCCGCTACTCTTCTACTGTGCCTGATCCCGTAGCATCTTTTTTATTTTCTATGCTGACACTGGAACCTCAAGATCGTTTTGTAGATGCAAAGCAATGTCTTATAGAGCTAGAAAAACTTGCAGTTCAATATCGCTTTTTCGTATGTCCACGCTGCGGCAAAAAAAATATTGCCAGCGATGTTTTTACTTGCAATATATGCAATACAGAAAGCCTATGCCTTAGTCATCTTATCCCTGATAAACAATGTTGCAATCGTTGTGTAGAAGGAACCAAGCGGCAGACCAAACGTATTTCCGAGCGTCCTGAAGAATGGCACAAATTGATCCATACACTCAGAGACATTGCAAACAATGCAAAAACAGGGGTTTTGGTTTTAGGCAGAAAACCGAATGAAGTCGCCCTGGATATTCTTTCGGAAGGAATAGAATTCTATAATGGAAGCGGTATTCCTGCTCTGGATACAAGCAATACCGAAGACCCCAACTGGGAAATCGCGTGCCATTCTCTGGTTCATTATTTAAGAACAGGAGATTCTATTTTTGAATTTTGGGAAAACGACACGATTGAAAAAGTTTTGCCATCCTATCAAAAAGCAGCAAGTCTTGAACTTCATCCTGGAGGCTATTTGATTGCATTCTCTCAGGTGACACGTATTTTTCGCAATCTCATAACAGAGGGTGGTGTGTGCCTTACTGCACAAAAGAAAAAATTAGCGATGATATTTTCTTTACCAGGAGTTGTCGTAGGGACATTTTCCCAGGAAGATGAAAAAAATTTTGTACCTCTTCAGGATTCCCAGGCAGCTTTTTCGCTCCTGGAAAGCTTTTTTAATCCAACATGCACCAGCATCCAAAATCGCTTTTGGTATGGATTCAATATCAAAGAGTTGCCTATTTTCCCCTTTTCAGCAGAGGATTTTCTGGAAGTTTTACGCCAGGCCAAAGGATGGATAGCCTTGGGTCAGTTACTCCCAGAAGCTCATTCTCTTCTACCTCTTTGCCCAGATTGGGAAAAACCCTTTACAGGCATAGACATAAACAATTTAAGCACTATCATAGCCAAAAATCTATCGCAGTCGTGGGATATAGGCACTGTATTATCGCTGACAGGTTTGCCTGAACTTTCTGCATGCTTTTTATTAGCCGCAATCGCTAAAGACAGAATTATCGAAGTAACCAAAATTTTATTAGAAAATATTGGAAAATATGGAGATAGAATAGCTTCAAAAACTTTGGAATCCATTTTTTTGCAGGCCTATTATCTCAACCCTGAAAGCATAGAACTTTGTTCAAAAATTTCTCAATTCTATCATTCTGTCCAAGATAGTACCAATGCCTCTCTTTTTATGTCAAAAGTAGCAGAATTATATGAAAAGAAAGGGGATATAGGACTTGCCTTGCCCGCTTATGAAAAAGCCATTACTTTATATCCTCAAAACCGTCTCAACCGTTTAAAAGTAATAGAAATTTATGAAAAACTCGACAATAGGGAAAAGCTCAAAGAGGCCTCTTTGGAGTTTTTTCATTATCTCAGACAAAGCAACGATGGCGACGAAAAAGTCATGGAGAAGGTATGCAAATCTCTTCTTAATGTAGATAGCAGCCTTGCACTTTGCCGTGACGAACTTATCAAGATTTACACAAAGAGAAAAGACAAAGAAAAAGCTATTGCAGAATACGAAGCGTTGGTACAGATATATGAAAAAGCAGACGATAAGGAAGCTGCAGCAAAAGCCATAGTATCTCTTCTTGCCCTGGATAATAAAAGAATAGATATGAAAAAAAGGCTACAAAAGTTAGGCTATAAAGACTGGAAAAAAATGCCTAGAAATTTAGCCTGGCTAAAAAAGGTCATTCCTGTTAGCCTTGTGAGCATGATTTTCGGCCTTTCTTTGATTTTTGTAATATGGCGCGAACAAGATGCCTGGAAAAATCTTGCTATAATACAGGCAGAGATGCATAATAAGGAAAAATATAATACCTTCAGGCTTTCTCTGATGGACTATGCTACAAGTCTTTACATATCTAATGTAGCAGCTCAAAGCATGGATTTGCTTATTCGTATGGAAAACGATAGAGTCAATGCTTACAAAAAACAAAACGAACAGCAAGAAGGAAAGCTTTGGAAAGGCATAGACTATGTATTAGAATTTTATGAAAAACGCCAAAACTGGAAAGAAGCTACGGAACTATGCAATCTTGCGAAAGACCAGTTTAGTAATGAAAAAATTGCTTCTAAAGTAGCCAATCTGGCAAAAGATTTTCACGAAAAATTAATACAAAAAGAAGAAGAGCTTAACCAACAGGCACAAAGGCTATTACAAAGAGCCCTTCGCTATGAGCAGCAAAAAGACTATGCACAGGCTATAGATGTTTATTATCGAATATTGAATAATCCTAATTTTCAATCCACACCTACAGTAAAGGAAATGACTCTACCTTTAGTGGTTGAAACAGATCCTTCTGGTTTAAGATGTTATAATGAGGAAGAGTTTATCGGCACAAGCCCTTTGGTCTATCGCTATTCGCCAGCACAATTTCCTTTTATTCGTGCAATAAGCAGAGGATTGAAAGAATACCAAAGACAAACCATAAGAACCAATGCCAACTATATTTGGAAAATTCATATTGTTTTAAAATAGAAGAGGAAATACCATGCTACAAGAGGAAAGTTTAGAACAAAAGCAAGGTTTTGATCTGCAACCTGGAACTGTTCTGGGAAAATGTAAAATTGAAGCCATGATAGGCCGTGGAGGAATGGGAACTGTATATCGTGCTTATCATGAAATTTTACAAACCAGCGTTGCTATAAAGATTCTTCATAATGCCAGCGAGGAATCCTTGAAAAGCTTTTTTGCTGAAGCCCAATCTATTGCAAGATTAGAACACCCTAATATCATGAAAATCTATGATATAGAGTATCATGAGGAATCGCAGAAACATTATATTGTAGCGCAGTATATTCCAGGAAAACCGTTGGACACTGTTCTGTCCCAAAAAGGCAGGCTGGATCCTTCTGAGGCAATTAAAATCATCACGGAAGCAGCAAAAGGGCTTTCTTATGCTCATCAAAAGCACATCATCCACCGCGATATAAAGCCAGCAAACATCATGCTAGATGAAAATGGCAATGTAAAGTTGACAGACTTCGGTCTTGCCTGTGCTATAGATGAAAGTATCGTGAATCAAGCTAAAGTTGTTGGAACTCCACATTATATGGCACCAGAACAATGGTCTAATGAATTTATGGATCAGAGAACCGACATCTATGCCTTAGGGGGAACATTCTATCATTTACTAGCAGGTTTTCCTCCCTTTAGAGGAGAATATACAGTAATGGAGCTGCTGAAAAAGCACCTTACAGAAAATCCTTGCCCATTAGAGCAAATTGTTCCTTCTGTTTCTATGAATATAGTGCAATGTATTCGTAAAATGATGGCAAAAGCTCCCATAGATCGTTTTCAGAATTGCGAAGAATTGCTAGACTATCTGGATGAAATCCAATCGGGTATGGAAACTGTTCCATGTCCGCGATGTGGAAAACTAAACAAAAAAGACCAGATATTTCATTGTCCACGCTGTAAAACGCAGAATCTTTGCCTGAATCATTTGCTATCCTATAAGCAATATTGTGATCATTGCGAAGAAATGGTGACAGAAGCAGAAGAACAGACTATTTTGTTAGAATTCCAACAATGGCTAGAAATGCTTTCTAAAATTGCTACAGGAAAAGAGGAAGGCATATTGCACATCCAAGAATCTGGCGAAAACAGCATCTTGTTAAATCTTACTTCCAACACAGTAGAGCTGAAAACCCGCGATCTAAATTATGAAAGCATGATTTCCAAATATGATTTTCCTCCAGAAAGCGATAAAAATGCGGTTGCATATTCTGTATTTTGTATAAAGCTTGCAGATGCCCTGGGATGGAATTTACAGAAGATGAAATTTTATGTTATGAAGCAAGAAAACCAGTTGGCAACCAGAAGCCTTCCCTTGCTTCCTCCGCATCCGACAAGCCTTATGCTAGAAGAAAATTATAAAGGTTTTTTGAAACATCTTATCAGCCTTGTAAGACTGTATAAATCTATTTTTATACCAGGCGGGATCATGGTCAAGCGATCCAACAAGACGGTAGGTATATTGTTTACAAGATCAGGTGTTGCCATTACACAACAGCAAGACGAAAATTCTGAGCAAGAGTTTATACAAGATGAAGAGACTGCAATAGAGGTATTAAAAGAAATTTTACAGAGAGATTGTAGCCAAATCATATACAGAGAGGCTATTGCATTCCCTCCTATCAGAGCGGAAGCACTTTTTGGCCTGCCTGAAAAAAAAGATTTGGAACTTGTGATTGCCCAGGGAAACTGGGAGCAGTTTCAATCTTATATTCCTGATGTTACTACTCTGATTCCTAATGCTAAAGTAATTTCTTTGAATTTTAAATGGAGTGAGCTACAAGCCAGACAGATTCATCACAGGCTAATATCTATGTTTCGCTGGAAAGAATGGTTTGAAGTGCCTGGAATGGAAAACATATCGCCTTTTTATAGAATTCTTATTCTTGTTGCCGTAATCAAAGAGCTTTTGAGAGAGGTAGCCAATGTCCTTCTGGAAAATGCTCGTTTGCATATTTCTTCCACAAGCAGAATGGATAAATCTTGTGAGATGATTTTGAAGTCTGCTGAAAGTATGAGTCCTGACAACCTGGAACTGCTCAAACTCATGACTCGTGCAGCCACTACGCCTAGCAGGAGAGAACAGGCAGCAGAATATTTTGCCAAGTTAGGTGATTTGTATTTGCAAAGGGATCAAAAGAATAAAGCCACGACATACTATCGTTGTGCTTTGGAATATTCTACCAAAGCAGAGATGGCAAAATTAGGGCTATTAGAAATCGCCTATCGTGAAGGAGATTATAAAGAAGCGGAAAAAATAGGATTGGAGCTTCTTCCCATACTCAAAGAAAAAGGAAACCAAGGCCAGGGGAATTTAAAAAAAGTTTGTGAACTTTTGCTAAAAATAGACAATGGACTTGTAGAATGCAGGAAAACCTTGATTGATATTTATCTGCAAGAAGCTAACTCCGTTAAAGCTATTGCAGAGTATGATGCGCTGGCTGATTTTTATCAGCAAGTAGGAAATCTGGAGCAGACAATCCAATACTATCTGCGCATTTTGGAACTTTCTCCTGACAGAGAAGATATAAAAAGAAAACTGCAACTGTATCAATCTAAAGATAAAAAAGCAGCCAATAAAAAAAGTTTTGGAAAATTATCTAAAAGGCTTTGGATGAGCATAAGTATGATGCTTTTGATGGGAGTAATATCCTGGCAATTGTTACAAGACTGGCACTATTATCTTGTTATAAATTTGCTGGAAACAGATATTTCCTTAGAAAACTTAGACAAAAAAGAAAAGATGGCTATCTGGCTTTCTCAGCGATTTTCTGTATTTGTGCCTAATGTTACGGAAAGAAGCGAATTCATATTGCATCAATTGAACAGAAAAAAAATGGCAAAACAAAATGCGCAAAAACAAAATTCCCTAAAATGGCAAAACAGAATGGCCTTGATAACTGCAATAGTAAAAGGTTATGAAAATAGCAAAAATTTTCTTGGTGCCATAGAATTTTGTGAAAGCATACGTAAAGATATTGAAGATAAAGAATACCAAAAAAAAGTTGAATACTTAGAAAAAGAAATCAAATTGAAAAATCGTATTCAAAGTGGATCGAAAAATCCTTAGGCATCAGTATCAAGGAGCCCAAAATGAGTACATCTTTACGCTGGGTAATCATTCTGGCGATGGATTGGGAATCGATGGAAGAAGATTCTTCCCCTGTTGTACAAGAAATTTTTGAGCTAAACAATCTATCTGAATACATTGGCTCATACTCTTATGTGCCAGCAGAATATATAATGGAAGGCAGCATTGAAGACCTTTATGATATTATTTACTCTGATTCTGTGAATAGCACTCTATTCAATGCTCCTTACATGGATGAAGGGAATATCGAAGGCTATATTGGAAACATTATGGCTACGATTTTGCAAGAAAACAACTATGAAATAGACTATCAAAAATATTTTTACCAGGGTAAAGAAGGATATGTTGTTTTCTTATCTCTCTCTCAAGCCAAAGATTTTGTCCCACCGAAAAAAGATGATAAAAGAATGATACAGCAGATAAAAAAAATAGGAGATAAGCAGGACAAAACAGAGAAAAAGCTTCCTTCTTTAAGAAAGTCTGTCCCTAGTACAGACAAAATGAAAAATTTGCAGCAAGGCAGAGAGAGAATGCCTAAAATTCCTGGTGCCCTGAATACTCCTTTGCCAAGGGGGTTTGAGGGGCAAAATGAACGAGAAGAGTATTTTCCCCATAGCCCAAATCTTGAAGAACAGAACATGCCTTTATCTTTCAGCGATCCCTCTATGGATACGCCTTCTATTCCTGCACGGCAGCATGGGAATGAATGGGATAGCTTTGTACATGGCCTGGAAAATGATTTGAACCAGGCAGGTGCTTATAGTGCTATTCCTCCTGTAAATGCAGTCCAGGAGAATCCTGAATTAGAAATAAAAATAGACCCAAATGCTGATCGGGCGAAAAAAATTATCGCGCCTAAGCCTACGCATCTTATTCCACAGATGTACATGAATTTACCTCAGGAAAAGAAAAAGGAACACTATTCTGAATGGCAAGATTTCATTGAGGGTTTAGATGAATCCGTGAATACCCCGCAATCGCCTACAGCCAGAGTACAGCCAGAAAATGAATTTTTGGAAGATCTAAAAGCAGATCTTGCACCTCATCTTCAGGAAATAAGCCATCAATATGACCAGGCAGGCTATTATGAGCAACAGGCTCCTGCTCAACCTGGCTACTATGGACAGCAAGCCCCTGCTCAGCCTGGCTATTATGATCAACAGGCTCCTGCGCAGCCTGGTTACTATGGACAACAGATACCTGCTCAACCTGGCTATTATGATCAACAGGCTCCTGCTCAACCTGGCTATTATGATCAACAACCTGCTCAAGCTGGTTACTATGAACAACAAGTGCCTGGTCAACCTGGCTATTATGGACAAACTCCAGCCATAGATGAGAATCAGGAAAAGAAATTAGACCCATCTCAAACAGAGTCCAAAATTTTTAAAGGCAGACATCTGATCCTTACAAAAGAAGAAATCGCTTTGGAAAGTGCCACACAAAAATATTGGCAAAAAAACAATGTAACAGAAGAAGAAAACCAAAGAGTGTATCAGACTGAAGTTGCTGCTCAACTAGCAGAAAAACAGAAAAAAGCCATGAGATCAGACAATTTCCCTATGGAAAAAAAAGGCTATATTCCATCATCTCCCCAGAATATAGAAAAAGAAATGTATAGTGAGGATGCTGCTTATCCTTATGATTCTTATAGTCAAGAAAAATTTCAAGAAGAAACAGAGAATAATCCTGTAATATCAGAAGATATTATATTTTCAGAACAAAATGCTCCAGAATTGGAGGAAAAAGAACCAAAAAGAAGATCATTATTTTTTAAAGTTGCCATTTTTATCTTATTTTTTTTATTGATTTTAGGAGCAGGCGGCTATATATGGTATTTCAATGGAGGCGAAGCAACTCTGAATCCTTATCTGGAAAAAGCAAAAACCTTTTATATGGCCATCCATGAATTCATCCAGGAAAAAAAACAGGAAGAAGACAAAAAAAATATTTTTTTAGAAAATATCAAAGCATTAGAACAAGAGCTATCACAAATTCGCAATAAGACAAATACCAAAAACAATGCCGAATGGAAAACAAACATACAGTTATGGGATGATTTTATCAATAAAGTCAAGAGTAAACCAGAATATAAAAATATTTTAGACACTGCTCTTATAGAAAAAAATAAAACCATAGAAGGATGCCAGGAATATCTCAAGCAGGCAATTCCACAGCTATTAGAAAAACAACAATTTTTACAATCAATAGATTTGCTTAAAAATTACAAAGAGATTCCTCAGATGAAAGAAGTCTGTAATGCGTTAGAAGGAGAGACTATCACTAAGGCGGCTGCTCTTTTAAATGAAAGCATGGAAATTGCCAAAAAAATTCTTGTAAATGAAGAATTCAAAGAGCCAGATATTATTAGCAGAACTCTGGAGTACCTGGAGAAAAGTAACCAAAATCAAACCTTAGAGCTGAAAAAAGATATGGAAAAGCAAAAGGCCACTTTTTTTAAGCCTTTTGTAGACAGATGTGAAGATCTGAAAAAATATGAATATGGCATTCGATTTCTTGCAAAATATTTAGGCATGCAAGGCCCTCATCATCTTCTGAAAACAGAAGAATACATTACCCGATTGATCCATCGCCACATGCTTTACTATACTTCCAGAAATCAATACAATATGGCATTACAAGTTGTGCAGAAGTATGAAGATATAGCATCCAATTTCATCAAGAATGCCTTGCAGAAATTTACCAATGAAATCCATGCAGAGCATTTTTTCTGGCAGCAACTCTGGAGAGGGGTTGAAAATCTGAGAAGCAGTGGTAAAGAAATCCATTTTGATCGTCTCAGAGACAAAGAGGGTGTCTCTGGAAAAGGAAAAATAACACGCTTTCAGGAGTCCAGACAGTTAATAGAAATCATGATCTCTAACCGTATTATCATGAATATCAACAAGCTCTCTTGGCAATCACTAAAAGCCATTTTTGAAGCATCAGGCAATATTTCTCGCTCTGCTCAAGAAACATCCTACTATGGAGGCCTTTATCTATTTTCTCAAGGTCATATTAAAGAAGCAGAAGAGGAATTTACGAAAGCCAATCGTCTGGAAGATTTTAAATACAAAATGCAATATTGATGCTGTCAAAAGACTGTAGCCTCAGGGTTGCGCTGAAAATGACTACCTATTCGAAAAAGACGACCTTCAGCGAAATCCCTGCGTCTTTTGCCAATACAGATACAGACTAACTGAATCGGATTAAAGGGTATTGGCCAAAGACGCAGGGATTTCGCTGGCGTTAGGCTTTTGAGCAGACATGTCTTTTTCGGCGCAACCCTGCGGCTACAAATCATTGCCAAATAAATAATTATTGCTTATTTAATTCCGATTCCTTAAGAGAGTATAAAATCTGTATTTATCAGCGTCTGGCAATCGCAAAAATCCAGCTCAATCTGACCTTCCTGGTATTCATTGAGAGGCTCGTAATAAAGGATAAATCTGCCCGATATTTTCACAGGATCACTCTGGCTAGTACGAAATGGCCAGAGTTTGACCGTGATTTGAAATTGTTTCAAGCCCGAATCAGGGTAGTGGACACTCCATTTCCCTTGCATACAAAGGACATGATTCTGAATTTCGCCTTCCAGTATTCCGATTCTGTGCTTCGTGGAAGAGGGAGAATTGAGCAGGCACATAAAAGTTTCCTGCCCTGTCTTTTCATCGCGAATGGAATTTAGCCACACATAAAGCTTAACAGGCCAGCGTCCACCGTCAGGAAGGCTAAAACCACGCCATAATCCCCTATAACCTTGCTTTCTCAAGGTTTTCCAATTCATCACAAGCCATGGATCTTTAGAAGAAGACTGGCTGATCGAGCGGTAGTGAGGATTTTGTTCAAAATGCAAAATATACCCACGCTTAGATGTCTGCTCAGGAAAAGTAAGATGAAAGGCGTGACCTTTTTCTACTTCTTTGTATTTTAAAAGCTTATGTCGTATTCTTAAAATTGTTCCACGAATAGAACCTGCTGAGCTTTCTATCCCTTGTTTTTGCAAGTATTCACAAATATCTTTCGTTCCAGAGAACTGCCTCTCGATAGATCTTTTCCCAAGATATTCCAATACAAGTTTCTCTATGTGAGTATTTACAAAATAATTCTGGCTCACCTGAGATAAAATTTCTTGCTGCTCTTCTAGCGTTAGCTTCATGGATTTGTTTTCCCATCTATGTAAGTAGCGATCCTTCGTCTAATTTATAAAAGATGCTCATTTTACTATTTCTCAATATGTTTTGTAAAGAATAATTTTTTCTTCAAAAGACTGTTGTCTTTTCTCTATTTTCCTGCTACATTGGTTATACAAATTTTTTAAAAATCATATAAAGAAGGCAATGAAAAATGCTTAAAGAAAGCCAGGATCGAATCCATCAATCCCATAATTTTCATAATATCTATATAGAAAAAGAGGTAAGCCAGGACATCTGGGTAAAGGATTTTCTTTCCACATTTCCCTGTGCCCAAAAAATAGAAATAGAAAGCCTATCTCAAATTTTGGAAAAGACTTCCAGCTTACCTTATCCCGTAGATGAAGAAGGTTTTCATTCTTTGGTGCTGGCAAAGCAACGAGGGCCTTTTATAAGGCCATGTCCTTGCTCCCAGGAAAGCATACGATGTGGATACTATTTCCTTAGCGTAGGTTTAGGCTGCCCTATAGATTGCAGCTACTGCTTTTTGCAAGGTTTTCTGAATACCCCGTTCCCTGTTCTATACACTAACTTTTCCGATATGAAAAAAGAGCTAATAGAATGGGAAAATAGGCTATCAAAAGAAAACAGAAGAATTCGGATAGGAACAGGCGAAATGACAGACAGCCTGATTTTTGAGCCATTGACAGGATATGCAAAGCGTTTGATTCAAATTTTTTCTCAGCTTCCCCATATGATGCTGGAACTGAAGACAAAAAGTATTTTTAGCGACTCTCTTTTGGGCATTCCCTTCGATAACATCGTTCTTGCCTGGTCGCTCAATCCTTGCGAAATAGCCCAATTAGAAGAGCCGAATGCCCCTTGTCCGAAAGATAGAATTCTGGCAGCCGAAAAGGCTGTAAAATCAGGCTACAAGGTAGGATTTCATTTCGATCCTATTGTTGCTTATCCTAACTGGAAAGAATTGTATTATGAAATTTTATGCTTTTTGTTCCAGAAAATACCCTGCCAGAGCATTGCATGGATAAGTCTGGGGACTTTTCGTATTTTCCCTTCTCTGAGGGATACAATCAGGGAGCGTCATCCAGAAAGCAAGTCTCTATGGGCGGAATTGGTGACAGGTTACGATGGAAAGCTAAGATATTTTCGCAAGCAAAGAAAAGAAATCTATTGCTTTATGCGAGATTCTATTCAGAATCTGGGAAACAGCAGTGTGCCTATATACCTTTGTATGGAAAGTAAAGAACTATGGCAAGATGTTTTTGGAGAATTATATGAACCAGGCAGAAATACGATTTTACGGGAGTTTAAATGATTTTTTGCCTTCTGAAAAGAGAGGCAAGAGCATCCCTTTTTCCTTTATAGACCATAATTCCATAAAAGACACAATAGAATCCTTTGGGGTGCCTCATCCAGAAGTAGAATTCCTGCTAGTCAATGGCATAGCCAAACCTTTTTCCTATATAATCTCTGACCAGGATAAAATCAGCGTTTATCCCTTCTTCTTTCAATTGGAAATCCCTTCAGAATGGAAAGTGACCCCATCTTTGCCCGAAGAGAAACGCTTTGTCCTGGATGTGCATCTAGGAAAACTGGCAGCTTACCTGCGTATGCTAGGCATGGATACCCTATATCGAAACGACTATGATGATCCCGATTTAGCAGAAATTTCTTCCCAAGAAGGACGGATTCTCCTTACCAGAGATATCGGTCTTCTGAAACGGGGCCAGGTTGTCTATGGCTATTTTGTCAGGGCTACTGACCCTACTAAACAAATTAAGGAAGTATGCTCACGATTTTCTCTGACAGAAAAAATCAAACCATTGACCCGATGTATGGAATGCAATGGTATTCTCTATCTTGCTAAAAAAGAGGAAATATGGGAACTCATTCCTGAAAAAGTGAGACAATCCTTTACAACCTTTTATTCCTGCCCTTGCTGCAAAAAAATTTATTGGCCAGGAACCCATTGCGATAAAATGGAACATATCATTGCTGAAATTACATCAGGAAAATGATCTATCTCTGTCTTTCTCTGTACTACATGACTTTCGGCTAAATATTTTTTGGGTTGCCTTTATCGTAATCTTAATCGTACGTATACAACGCCCTCCAAATTTTTTCCTTAGAAGCTGCGGGAGCATTTTTATCAAAAAAAAACTTGAAAAAAGCTCATGGGCAGGCTATACTAAAAACTTTTAAACAAGAAAGATTTTTTGTGTTTGCGTAAGTCCTATAATTTTGCAGAAGAAAGGTATAGAGGCTTATGAACCAATATATCATGGCAATAGATCAGGGAACCACAGGGACTACGGTTCTTCTTGTGGATCACAAAGGCGAAGTGGCTGGTAAGGGATACCAGGAATTTTCTCAAATCTATCCACAGCCAGGCTGGGTAGAGCATGACCCTATGGAGATATGGCATGTAACCATGTCAGTGGCCAGGAAAGCCTTGGAAAATGCTCATGCAAAATCCTCTGAAATTCAGGGTATCGGGATAACGAACCAAAGAGAAACCACTGTGATATGGGATAGAGCTACACTCAAGCCTATTCACAATGCGATTGTATGGCAATGCCGTAGAACAGCACCTCTTTGTGAGAATCTCAAGCAAAGGGGCCTGGCTAAAAAATTTCAAGAGAAGACTGGCCTGGTTGTAGATGCTTATTTTTCAGGAACCAAGATTGCCTGGCTTCTGGATAATATTCCAGGAGCAAGAGAAAAAGCAGAAAGAGGAGAGCTTGCCTTTGGGACAATAGATACATGGCTCTTGTCTCAATTGACTCAAGGTAAAGTCCACGCTACAGATTTCACCAATGCCTCTCGTACTTTGCTCTTTAATATTCATGAAAAAAAATGGGATAGAGAATTGTCAGAAATTCTGAATATTCCAGAAAAGCTTTTCCCTCAGGTCATGCCCTCTTCCTATATCTATGGAAAAACATCCCCTGAATTTTTCGATGGTTGCAGCATACCTGTTGGCGGAATAGCAGGCGATCAGCAATCGGCTCTTTATGGTCAGGGCTGCTGGCAAAGTGGTACAGGGAAAAATACCTATGGAACAGGAAGTTTTCTTTTGGTCAATACGGGAGACAGGCTAGCCATATCGGGAAAAGGCCTCCTGACTACTCTGGCCTGCGATGCAAAGGGAAATCCTGTTTATGCTCTGGAAGGATCTATTTTTATAACAGGGGCGGCTATTCAATGGCTTAGAGATGGGCTGAAAATCATACAGAATGCTGCAGAAACAGAAGACATAGCCAATAGCATTCCCGATACAAAAGGAGTCTATGTTGTTCCTGCTTTTGCAGGATTAGGTGCGCCTTACTGGGACAGCGATGCTAGAGCTGCGATTCTTGGACTGACAAGAGGAAGCACAAGATCGGAGATCGTCAGAGCTACCTTGGAATCCATTGCTTACCAGACGCGAGATATTGTGGAAATCATGAACCAGGAATCAGGGGTTCAATTGACTCAATTGAAGGTAGATGGTGGAGCGGTGCAAAACAATTTTTTGATGCAATTCCAGTCCGATATACTAGGCGTTAGCGTAGACAGACCAAAAATCATTGATGTTACAGGTATGGGAGCCGCTTTTCTTGCAGGTTTATCCACAAGCTTCTGGAAAAGTCCCGATGAAATACAAGGCGTTCGTAAATGCGAAAGGATTTTTACGCCTTCGCTGACAAAAGAAAAAAGAGATTCCTTATATGCTGGATGGAAAAAAGCCGTTGAAAGAGTCCGATTGTAATAAGAGAGAAGATATGAAAAACAAAAAAGACACAAATTCCATAGAAAAAAAAATCCCTTGTTCTTCTGAAGTAAAAGAGCAGGAAGCAATCCATGCTTCCCAGAATGAACCCAAAAAGATCACCGTTACCCTAAAAGACCCATGCACAGAAGAAAAAATACAGGTATCAGAAGGAATGACCTTGCAGAATTTTTTCTATCGCTACCGCCCAAGACCGTCTGGTAATCCGATTGTAGCTGCCAAGGTGAACCACAGAGAGGCTGATCTATGGACAGAGCTTCACGAAGATTGCCTTGTTGAGCCTGTAGACTTAACTTTATACGCTGGTATAAGAATTTACGAAAGAAGTTTAGTCCTTTTGCTTCTACGCGCACTAAAAGACCTTTATCCTGAAGACACATTGGAGGTTCGCCATTCTATCAGCAGAGGTGTATATTGTGAAATCAGAGGTTCTGTTCCTATAAGACATGATATTGTTTATCAGCTTACGGAATACATGCGATGGCTGATTATCAAAGGCGAAAAATTCGAACGCAGAAAAGTCTCGGTAGAGGAAGCTTTTAAAATATTTGAAAAATATAATATGGTAGACAAAATCAAGCTTCTAAAAAAATACCCTAAAAAAGAAATTACCATATACCAATGTGGTGACTGTGTTGTGAGCTTTTATGGCCGAATTGTACCTGATGCTTCCTATTTGAAAAATTTTGACCTGGTCTTTTATTCCACAGGGTTGATTCTGCGTTTTCCCGACAAACAATCCTGCGATGCTGTCCCTAGATTTCAGGAAGAAAGCCGTTTGTTCACTGTTTTCCAGGAGCATAAACGATGGGCGAGCATATTGGGAGTGAACAATATAGGGGAACTCAATGAAGTCATCCAAAACGGAAAGATTTCTGATCTCATACGCACGGCTGAGGCGATCCAGGAGAAAAAAATTGCTCACATAGCAGACCGTATTTATCAGGATAGAGAAAATGCAAGGTTGATTTTGATTGCTGGACCTTCTTCTTCAGGAAAAACGACATTTTCCAAACGTCTTGCAGTACAATTGAAGGTCAATGGCCTGGATACACTGGCGATTTCTCTGGACGACTATTTCCGCAACAGGGACCAGATGCCCGTTGACGACAAAGGAGAGCAGGATTTTGAAGGACTGGATGCCATTGATATCCCTCTTCTGAATGATCATCTTGTAAAACTAGCTGACGGACAGGAAATTCTTTCTCCACGTTATGATTTCACTACAGGAAAAAGAAGCCCAGAAACGCATCCTGTAAGGTTGAAACCTGGCCAATTGTTGATGCTGGAAGGAATACATGGACTAAACCCACAGTTGACACCTTTTATCAATGAGTTGCAAAAATTCAAAATTTATATCAGTGCTTTGACTGTACTGAACATCGATATGCACAATCGTATTCCTACAACGGATTTAAGAATTATAAGAAGAATTGTAAGAGACCATAGAACAAGAAATTATGATGCTTTGGATACTCTAAAAAGATGGCCTTCTGTAAGGCGAGGAGAAAATAACTATATATTCCCCTTCCAGCATACAGCTCATGTTATGTTTAATTCTGGAATGATATATGAACTGGCCGTTTTGAAAAAATATGCAGAGCCTCTTTTAAACAAAATTCCCGACAATACAGATGAATTTCTGGAAGCCCAAAGACTTTTGACTTTCCTTTCTTATTTTGATGAGCTGCCTGCAGAAGAAGTCCCACCTACTTCCATCCTCAGGGAATTTATTGGACAGAGTTCTTTCAAATATTAAGGAACAAGAATTAAATAAGTTCCACATTTCCTCCCGCAGACTCAAGCAGATGCTATTAATATAGCACTGCTTAGCCTGCATAGGCTTTTCTTCGTGTATTCTGATTGTGTTATAGACGTTGAACCTTATGAACTAAAATGGGGAAGTTATTTCATTCTCATAGCAAATACATAATGAGAGCTGCTGTAGTTTGATAATTACAAATTTTAAAGGAAAATGTTGATGCGAAAATTTTTTTTTGTATTCCTTGCTTCCTTGCTTTTGCTGGCTGGTTGTGCTGATAAAGCAAAAGATGAAAAAATAGATTTGCAGGAAATCAAGGAAGATCGTCAAGGACTGGACTATCGGACAACAAAACAAGACGAAGATATTTTGGCACAGCTTGATACATTGCTGAAAAAATGGCAGGCTGCTCAGAAAATACAGGATCATGCTCTGGTCATTTCTGCAGAAAAAGATCTGGAAGAATTGAGCAGAAGCCATTTTTCCGAACTTGTGAAAGCCATTCCTGGAGAAAAGGGATATATTGCTGTTACTTCCCTGGGGTTCAGCAATGACATACGAGCCATTCCTTATCTGAACGATGCCTTGAAAACAGGAGGTTCTATTGTACGCAGCAATGCAGCACTATCCTTAGGACACATTGCCTCAGACCAGACTCCTATGGAAATTCTATTCGATGCCCTAAAGAAAGACCCAGAAGCTTCTGTAAGGGCTATGTCTGCTTTTGCTATTTCGCAGATAGTAAACAAGGAAAAAGACCAGGATGCTTTGCCTCATCTTCTGGTAGCCTTGAAAGACCCTGCACCAGAAGTAAGAAACAATGTTGTCATAGCACTTGCCAGAACAGGAAATCCCGAAGCTGTAAAAGCTATTCTTGCTAATACATGGAACGATGAACATCCTGCTGTTCGCTACAATTCCATTGGAGCGGTTGCCATGATAGGATATACAGAAGAGTGCAAGATTCCTCTTGTCCAAAAAATGCGTGACCCCGTAGGGAATGTAGGGGATGCAGCATACTCTGTATTAAAAGAACTCACAGGAAAAGACTTTGGTCCCAATCCAGAAAAATGGGAAGAATGGGCAGAAATCAAAGGGACAAAGTAAAAGATATTTTGAACTTCTACAAAATAAAAACCAGGGCTGAGCCCTGGTTTTTTAATTTCGTCTAAGAAAAAGGCTCATATTGATCCACAGTGGACTCATCCAACGGATGAGTTTATTTCTAGCCTTTTCAGCCAGTACGACAAGGTGTTATTTTTACAGTGCTTTCGCCATGAGTATAATTTTCTTTTTTTCTAAGGCATAGACCATTCTCGTTAAGGACATACAAAAGCTCTTGCTGAGAAATGAGCTTTTCTATAATATCTTTGACCTTGCCATGTAGTTTATAAGAATCCAGCTTAGGTGCAGTAGTTTTAAGATCTGCTTTTTCAACAAAAACATAAGGGATATAGGCTTTCTGGCATATCTGAGCTATAGTTTTCTCTAATGTAAGGGAAGAGTCTACTTCAAAGCTGATAGTCTGGTCCAACCTTTTATAATAAAGTAATTCCGTCTCGACATTTTGGTTTGGAGCCTCTATTGTTGTAGTCTTTTGTGTTGTCTTTGGAGTCACGAGCAGCGACCTTATATTATCCCATTTGGAATATACAAGACTTATAAGCACGCCAATAATAACAATGATTATATTTTTCATGATTTCCCCCTTCTGAATTTATTAGTTTCTATTGATTTTGAAGCAATGCCAGTAAGTAGATATATCTTAAAAATACAAAAAAATCCCAAAGATTACAAGCAGAAAATTGGCTTAAACTTCAAGATTTTTTCTTGCAATTTTTAATAGAATAAAATTCTCCATTAAAGCAGCTCGCTGTGTTATTTTTATTATGCCTTAAGTCCATTTTACAAAATCTTCACAAAAATTCTAGAAAGAAAAGAGGAATATAGCCAAAAATGATTTACAACAAAATTCGTGATAAGATGCAAAAAAAAACTTGACTTCGTGCCCTCATCCAAGTAAGATTTTGTTTTATATTTTGAAAAAAATAAAGTAAATAGCTATACCCTACTTGCTAGTTGATTAGGGAGGTGATCAGGACACAGTACCCTACAAACAATCTTCCAGTTTGGGGATCTATGTCAATCCTGTATCCAGTTCAGGGAAACCAACTTTCTATGAGGGGAATTATTCTTCGGAAGTTTTTAAGAAGAAAAAAAAAGAAAATATTGTAATAGCTATATGTTTTGCTGCATTTTTATCGAGACAAAGGAGTTTTTATGTCTATTCATAAAAGTTTATTTATCTCCTCTAAGCTGAAAAGACATCGTAATGTCTTAAAAAGAGGAGAACGAATTGAAATATTAAGTAAAAAAGGAATTTGGAAAGAAGAAAGTTCTGTGTATGGACTACCCAAAGTTCTTTCTGGCACTAAAATGAAAAAAGTTGCTAAAGTAAAAGAAAAAAAAGAAGAAGCCGCAGAAAAATAGTCTTTTATTCCTTCCTGGGTTTTTGTAACCCAGGTTTTTTTTTTAGGTGGATAAACTCTGTTACTTTACTTTTAGAAAGGCAATACCATGTTTGCAGATAGAGTAAAAAATATTACAGCCTCAGGGATTCGTAAGGTTTTTGATTTGGCTGCAAAAATGCAAAACCCAGTCAACTTTTCTATTGGACAACCCGACTTTGATGTTCCTGAACCAGTGAAAGAGGCTGCGATCAAGGCTATCCAACAAGGTTTGAATCAATATACCATGACACAAGGGATTTCGATTCTCAGGGAAAAAGTAAAGGAAGAGCTGCAAAAAACCAGAAATTTTGTGCCAGAAGGCTTGATGATAACGAGTGGAACTTCTGGGGCTTTATTGCTAGCCATGATGGTTCTTGTCAATCCTGGTGATGAAGTTCTGATTCCCGACCCATATTTTGTGATGTACAAGCACTTGTTGTCTCTTGCTGGCGGTGTTCCAAAATACTATAGTCTTTATCCTGATTTTCAAATAGATGTAAAAAAAATCGAGGAAAAAATTACGGAAAAGACCAAAATTATTCTTATCAATAGTCCTTCTAATCCTACAGGTACAGTCTTTTCAAAAGAAACATTGCTTCAGATTGCACAAATTGCAAAAAAAAATAATCTCTTAATCATCTCCGATGAGATCTATGAAGCTTTTAACTATGAAGATCAGCACCATTCCATAGTTTCGTATTATCCTAACACTCTGCTTTTGAATGGTTTTTCTAAAACCTATGGAATGCCAGGATGGAGAATGGGTTATGCTGCTGGGCCTCAAGCAATTATAGAAAAGATGACTACATTACAACAATTTACTTTTGTTTGTGCCCCTACTCCTGCACAATATGCCTGTATTAAAACTTTTGATGTAGATCTTGCACCCTATATAGAAAGATACAAACGGAAAAGAGATAAAATCTATCAAGGGTTATTGGATATTGGTTTTCAAGTATCGAAGCCTCATGGTGCTTTTTATATTTTTCCAGAAGTTCCGTGGGGAACTGGACAAAAATTTTGCGAAGCGGCCGTTGCAAAAGAAATTCTGGTAATTCCAGGCAATGCTTTTAGTGAAAAAGATACTCATTTCCGTATCTCTTTTGCCACGAAAGAAGAGGAGATCGACAGAGGACTGGATCTTTTGAAGAAAGTCTTCCAGGAAGGAATGAAATAAATAACGGTTGGCACAAAAAAAATTGGGAAAATGAAAAATTTTCTCATTTTCCCAAACATACAGCATATCGGAAGATTATAAGATATGGTAACACAGACTCCCAGAACAGATACACAATGGATGGTACAATTTTCTCAGGGAGATGATAGTGCCTTTACGCAAATCATGGAGCAAAATTTTTCTCGTGTACTAAATACCATCCAGAGATTTGTCCACAATCCTCAAGATGCTGAAGACCTTGCACAGGAGGTTTTTCTACGAATTTATAACGCCCGCGAAAGATATACCCCAGAAGCTTCATTTCATACATGGCTTTATCGAATCGTTACAAATCTCTGTTTAAACTATATCAGGGATCAAAAACGGAAAAAAGCATATTCTATCCAAAATCAAGACAGTAGCTCGCCTGCTCTTATGATAAGCGATAGCTCTCAAGAAACTCCTTCCCGCATTTTGTCAAGGAAAGAGATATGCAGTGAAGTAAAAAATGCCTTGAACAAACTTCCTGCTAACCAACGAATGGCAGTAATTCTATCCAAATATGAAAATCTTTCTTATGAAGAAATAGCGCAAATCATGAAGACCAGTGTGCAGGCGGTAAAAAGTCTTTTGAATAGAGCCAAGATGAATCTAAAAGAAGAGTTACTAAAAAAAATACGCAGCAAAAGCGATTTGATTTTTTTTATGAAATAATCTGACAGGTCAGATATATAAAAATTAAGTTGCAAAGAACAAAAACTCTCTCTATAATCAAACGAAAGTTTTCGTTTTAATTTCGTTGCTGGAACCAAAGGAAAATTTAAGTATGTCCTCAGAAAATAAATCTCCTCTAGGAGAGAATAGAAACAAATTCCCTATCTACTATTTTTTTATTTTTTTCTTTCTGATTCTTATGCTCCATTCTATTTTTTTTAGAAATAAAACAGAAGAATTGAGCTATTCCAAATTTAAAAAATTGATTGCTGATGAACACCGTATTGAAAAGTGCATACTCAGCAATACTCATATCAAAGGTATTTATATCGAAGATGAAACAATATGGAAAGAAACGTTAGAAGAAATCAAAAAAAATCCTCCTAAACCAGAATCTTCTAAGGAAAACAAAAAGAAAGAAGATAGCCTTTTTGCAGATTTTTTACAACCTAAAAAAGGAAGGGTTCAGTTTGTTGTGACCAGAGTTTTCGATGACCCTGATCTTATCAAGCTTATGGAAAAACACAATATCCCCTATCAAGGCGAAATGGACAACAATTGGGTAGCACTGCTTTTTTCCTGGATTATTCCTATTGGCTTGATTATGGTTCTTTGGGTTTTTATCATGAAACGAATGAATAGCTATGGAAAAGATGTCATGTCGTTTGTCAAAACCAGAGCCAAAATTACTGCGGAAGAAGACACAAAAACCACTTTCGAAGATGTGGCAGGCTGCGATGAAGCTAAGGAAGAGCTTAAGGAAATCGTAGAATTTTTGAAATCTCCTTCCAAATTTGAGCAGTTGGGTGGTAAAATTCCTAAGGGTGCTCTATTGGTAGGCCCTCCAGGTACAGGAAAAACCTTACTGGCAAGAGCCGTCGCAGGGGAAGCTGGCGTTCCTTTTTTCAATATTTCTGGTTCAGAATTTGTGGAAATGTTTGTTGGAGTAGGTGCATCGAGGGTGAGGGATCTTTTCCAGCAGGCAAAAGCCAAACCACCTTGTATTGTTTTCATTGATGAAATCGATGCTGTCGGAAGGCATAGAGGAGCAGGAGTCGGCGGGGGACATGATGAGAGAGAACAAACGCTCAACCAGCTCCTTGCAGAAATGGATGGGTTCGAAAACAACAAAGGCATTATTGTTCTTGCTGCCACCAACCGTCCTGATATCCTTGATCCTGCATTGCTCAGGCCAGGCCGTTTTGATCGTAGAGTCGTAATCGACCAACCTGACATCAAAGGAAGAGAAGAAATCCTGAAAATCCATGCTAAAGGAAAACCTCTTGCTGCTGGTATCGAACTAAAACAAATCGCCCAGAGGACTCCTGGTTTTTCTGGAGCAGATCTGGCCAATATCATGAACGAAGCTGCTCTTTTGGCAGCTCGCAAGGGCAAAACGATGATCGATCAGAAAGATATTTCTGAAGCGATAGAGAGAGTGATTGCAGGCCCACAGCGCAAAAGCAGAATCATTTCTTCCAAGGAAAAAAAGATTACGGCCTATCATGAAGTAGGACATGGCATGGTTGCAGAGCTTCACCCTGATGGTGATCCTGTACACAAAGTAAGCATCATTCCTAGAGGCTCCGCTTTAGGCTATACTCTTTCTTTACCTGAAGAAGATAAATACACACGCACAAAAGAAGAGCTGCTGGCAAAAATTTGCATTCTTCTTGCAGGACGAGTCTCTGAAGAGATTGGGCTAAACATCGTTTCTACAGGTGCTCAAAATGATTTTGAACACGTTACAGATATAGCCCGTTCTATTGTTGCAAGATATGGTATGACAAAAGAAATGGGGCCTATCTCTTTTGAGCGAGAAGAAGGGTATGTCTTCCTGGGGCGAAATTTCGAGAGAAAAACATACTTTGGCGGCAACACAATGGATCAAATTGACAAAGAAGTAATCAAATTGGTAACACAATGCTATGCTCAGACCAAAGAAATGATTTCCCAAAACAAATACGCTTTGGAAAAAATTGTAGATATTATTTTGGAAAAAGAAACTCTGGAAGGAGAAGAATTCCGTAATCTTCTAAAAGAATGGATTCCCTCTTTACCCGAAAAAAACACCATTCATCCTGTTTTTAACTAGAAATATTGAATATTTTTAAAATAATTTTTCAAAAACTTCAAGGAGTAAGTATGAGATCTTTTATTGTTTGTGTCCTTTTATTCTGTGCTTCTTTTTGCCCTCTTGTCTGCGCACAAAACCTGAAAATAGGTTTCATTGATCTAAAGAAAGTTTTTCGCGATTATAAAAAAGTAACTGTCATGGAAGAAACCATAAGGCAGGAAACAGAAGCAGAACTATCTAAAATAAAAGGATTAAAAGAAGAAGTAAAGCAGCTTAAAGATGAAATTCCTTTGTACAAAGCAGGAAGCAAGATTCGCCAGAACAAAGAAAAAAGGCTTACAGAAAAGCTTTTTGAAATTAAATATTCGGAAGAAAAAGCCAACCATTTCTTTACCCAAAAGCTCAAGATTGGTTTGGAGGATATATACCGAGAAGTAAGCGAAGAAATCGAAGAATATGCCAAAAAAAATAATTTTTTTATGGTATTGCGTGTAGCAGAGCCTGACTTCTTTGGCTCTCAGACAGCAGAAGCCTTGAGAATGCAAATCCATACACGCGATGTGCTATATTGGGGAAAAGACTACGATATCACCAATACTATCTTAGACAGAATGAATGAAAATTATAGTAAAGAGAAAAAATAAGCATTGTCCAGTTCTGTTGCAGGAATAGCAACAGAACGTTTTCTGTAATAGTGGGAGAAATTTTGATGGAAAACACTTCTAAAAAAGAAAAAACAATTCTTGCCATAGTGGGTATGCCTGGAACAGGAAAATCCACTGTAGTACAAACCCTTGTCCAGGACTATCGCTTACCTTTTTTGCATTTCGGCAACATAACAATACAAGAAGTGCGTAAAAGAAATTTGCCTGAAACTCAGGACAACGAAAAGAAAGTCCGCATGGAATTGAGGGCACAGTATGGAATGGCTGCCTATGCCCATCTTTCTATTCCAATCATTCGGGAAATTCTGGAAAAGCAGGACACAATGCTTATTGATGGTCTTTATAGCTGGAGTGAATATACTCTGCTAAGGCAATCCATTCAGGCTAAGATTCTTTTGATTTGCGTCATCTCCAGAAGAGCGACAAGATATCATCGACTTTCTATAAGAGAGTATCGCCCTTTAACGCCAGAAGAAGCAGAAAAAAGAGACTTTGCAGAAATAGAAGCTTTAGAAAAAGGAGGCCCTATAGCTCTTTGTGACTATTATCTCACCAATGATGCCAGTCTTGAAGAACTTCAAAAATCGTTAGCCCTTTTAACCAAAGAATTAGGGCTTAAAGCAGATACTTTATAGGTATAAGGAGAAAAACTGTCTGACCAAAGTGCTGTCGCAGATGCGAAATAGAGCAGATACTATTTTATAGCACTGCTCATTTTGCACAGGATCACTTTGACTATTACAGATAAGGAGAAAACATGCCAAATCCTAAACCTGAGAGAAATTCTAGCGGATTGGGGAAACCTAGATGCGTTGGTGGCAATGCTTTTCCTGATGGAAAGCCTGTTTGCAAACCCGTTGCTTTTGGCAGAACACCAAAACCATTGGAAGGGCCTGTCCATCCAGGATTTAAAGGTAAACCCAAAGTTGCAAAAAAACCGTCAAACCCAGGTGTCGTTATTGCTCGCTCCGATCAGACAAACGATCTCTATAAACCCTTAAAAAAAACTACTTATAAAAGTGCATCCAAAAAAAAATAGCTAATCAAAGGAGAATATGTCATGGAAACAAATACAGCAGGTAGAGGTAGGCTTAGACGCTGGCACAAATTTTCTATTTTTCTATTCGTTGGATTGATATTGATGGCATCGGGATTTTTTATCAAAAATGAGTACCTCTGGTGGAGTTCTGGGGTTGTTCTGATCTCTTCTGGTTGGTTTGGTATTTTAAGCCTGTTTGAACTTTTCGATAAAATTGATAGCGATAAGAGTTAAGGAAAATTTATGGACTGCCCCAAATGCATTTCTCATCCTTTAAAAAAAGTACATACCCAACAAGGGGTAATCGTAGACTATTGTCCACTTTGCAAGGGAATATGGCTGGATCAGGGAGAAATCTATTTTTTCACGAAAAGCCCTAAAGTCATGCACAAAGCACTTAAGGATGGGCTAATTTCTGCACATCAGGGGGATAGAAAATGTCCTTGTTGCCCAGAAAACACCAAAATGATAGAAGGCGGTCTGATTTCTCCTGCTCTCCTTGTGGATCAATGCCCTACCTGTCACGGAATATGGTTTGACAACGGCGAATTGAAAGAGGCTATGGATCTAGACAGCAAGAACACCAGAATAGAAATGGAAGTTGCCAGGGATAAGCATGGTATTTTCTATGCGGAAAAAGATGAATCCAACGAAGCCAGGTGGGAGGAAGCAAAAGCCGCCCATCTAAAAAAGCAAAGACTCAGCGCATTGAGAGCAGGGATAGCAAGCCTGCCAAGCCTTACTATGCGATCTTGTGTTTCCTTTGTGCTTTTGTATGGTTTCCTTGCTTTTATGCTACTTCTAATAGGCCATTTTTTACAATGGTCATTGAATTTCACCGTGTTTTTGTCCATTGGAATTGTTTTTATTCAGTATTTGCTTTCTCCCTTTATTCTGGATTTAAGCCTTAGCTGGATGTATAAGATGGAGTGGGTGGAGCTATCGAAGCTGCCAGAACATTTATCTCAATTTTTGGTTCGTGTCTGCAAAGAAAACAAAATCCGTGTCCCCAGAATAGGAATTATCGAAGATTCCAATCCCAATGCTTTTACCTATGGACATACCCCTGGAAATGCCAGGATCGTCATTAGCAGAGGAATTCTGGAATATCTTGATGCTGATGAAGTCGAAGCTGTCGTCGCTCATGAATTAGGCCATGCCTGCCACTGGGACATATTGGTGATGACTCTGGCATCTATTGTACCGATTCTTTTGTATTACCTGTACAGAGTTTTGATAGAATGTACCAGAGGCAGGGGCGATGGAAGAGCAAAGCTTGGTGCTGTTGTTCTTAGCATGCTTTCTTATGTTCTTTATATTATTTCTGAATACATAGTACTCTGGCTATCTCGCACGAGAGAGTATTGGGCAGATCGTTTTGCTGGCGATGTTACGCAAAAACCCAATTCTTTAGCCAGTGCCCTTGTAAAAATAGCTTATGGTCTGGTCAATCCTAAAAACAAGAAAAAAGAGGAAAATACAGAGGGAAAAGAGAGCGACACATCGGACAATATGGAAGCACTCAAAGCTCTCAGCATCTTCGATAGAAAAGCAGCCTGCGCCCTGGCAGTCAATGCTTATTCTTGTATGAAATATAAAGATACAGAACACAAGGAAGAGATTGCTTCTGCCATGCAGTGGGATTTATGGAATCCCTGGGCATCTTATTATGAGATACATTCCACGCATCCCTTGCCAGCCAAAAGGATCAATGCTCTGACAGACCATGCTGCGACACTCAATCAGGAACCCTATATTATTTTCAATCGCCGAAAACCAGAAAGCTATTGGGACGATTTTCTTGTGGATGTTTTTTTCTATTTGCTTCCCATGGGCTGCATCCTCGGATTCTGTTCCTATATAGCCTATCATGCGATCTATCATAATTGGAGAAGACAAAATGGGTGGAGAATGACTGCCTTTTTTCTGCTCCTTTATGGAGTTGCCTATTTATTTCAGGTGCTTTTTTCTTACAGAGGGAAAATTTTTCCTGATATGAAAATATCCAGCCTTCTTTCCAAGGTCAAGGTATCGCAAATTCGCCCTATACCAGCAACCATCACTGGAAAGGTGATTGGACGTGGAGTTCCAGGGTATCTGCTTTCCGAGGATATAGTCATAGAGGATTCAACAGGTATACTGTTTTTGGACTATCGTCAGCCCCTAAGCATCATAGAATTTTTCTTTGCCCTTATGAAAACAGAAAAATTCATTGGCAAAAAAATAACAGCAGAAGGCTGGTACAGACGGGCTCCTATGCCATATCTTGAAATCAAGACGCTATATGTGGATGGGCAGGTTCATCAATGCTATGTCTATCTTTTTAAACTGATTTTTGCGGCTATTCTTTTTACCAGCTCGATATTTTGCTTTTATAAAGCTGGGATGATATAGGCATTTTTTGAGATTCATTACGAAAGGATTTATGAATGGTTGATCTTTCTACCACTTATATGGGACTGAAGCTCCAGAATCCTGTTCTGGTTGGAAGCTGTAGTTTGACAAAAACAGAAGAAAGACTACAACGCTGTGCTGATTTTGGACCAGGTGCCATTGTTTTGAAGTCTTTATTTGAAGAACAAATTCAGGCAGATTCCAACGCCGTGCAGGATCATCTCTGGATGTCCTCTCACACAGAAGCTTTCGACTATGTCAGCAAATTGAGCATGGAGTTGGGACCGTCTGAATATCTGAAATTAATCGAAAATGCAAAAAAATATACGAATATACCTGTTATAGCCAGCTTGAATTGTGTTTCTTCCAAATGGTGGGTCGGCTATGCCAAACAAATCGTCGGGGCTGGTGCGGACGCTATGGAAGTCAATATTTCTGCTATTCCCTGTGACCCAAAACACACAGGACAAGAAGTAGAAAAATTGCATCTTGAAATTCTTCAGGAAGTAAAATCGGCTATCTCTATTCCTGTTGCCGTAAAAATTGGGCCTTATTTTTCTTCTCTTGCCAATCTCGCTCAAAAATTGGCGGCACAGGGAGCGAACGCTCTGGTTTTATTCAATCGTTTTTACCAGATGGATATTGACATAGATAAAATGGAAATTATAGCAGGACATCGCTTTAGCTCATCATTAGAACTCAATCTCGCTTTGCGCTTCATTTCCATTCTGGCAGGCAAAGTTCCTTGTGATATCGCAGCATCCACAGGCGTCCACGAGGCAGCGGATGCGATAAAACAAATTCTGGCAGGCGCAAAAGTCGTCCAGCTTTGTTCTTCCCTATATTTGAATCAGCTTAAACAAATTGAAAAAGTCAAGCTAGGCATAGAGGACTGGATGAAAAAGCACCAGATAGAAAACCTGGACAGCGTCCGAGGAAAACTTAGCCAGTGCCAGAGTCAACAGCCTGAGATATACGAACATCTCCAATATATCAAGGCTTTAGTCAGTATAGATTAAACTATTTTTCAATGAGGAGAAATTTGTGTTAATACAGATTCTTATACTTATCGCTGGCTTTCTCTTGCTTGTTAAGGGAGCAGATTGGTTTGTGGATGGTGCTTCCGCCCTTGCTCTGAAGATGAAAGTTTCGGAAATCGTGATTGGACTAACGCTAGTAGCTTTTGGAACCTCTTTACCTGAGCTGGTCGTTAATATTTTTGCCAGCTACAATGCCAACACAGGGATCGTTTTTGGAAATATTATAGGAAGCAACATCATGAATGTTTTGCTTATTCTTGGTGTTGCTGGTGTGATCTGTCCTATAAAGACAGCCAAAAACACGGTCTGGAAAGAAATACCCTTTTCCCTTCTCAGTGCTGTTGTTCTGCTTTTGCTTTGCAATAACTTTTTCCGACCAACCACAGACCCTTTGATGCTTTCTTCTACGGAAGGTTTTATCCTGATAGGATTTTTTGTAGCCTTCCTGGTTTACATCTATGGTCTTACAAAAATTGAGTTACCCCATAAGCCAGAAATTCCCAAAATCAGCAATAGTAGAATGATGGTATATATCCTCTTAGGTCTCGCAGGCCTGGTTGTTGGTGGCAAGATGGCTGTAGATAGCTCTGTAGAAATAGCAAGACTTGTAGGGGTAAGTGAACAATTGATCGGCTTGACCATTGTAGCTATAGGAACTTCCTTACCTGAGCTTGTGACATCTGCAGTAGCCGCCTACAAAGGCAAAAGTGGTATTGCGATGGGAAATGTAGTTGGCTCCAATATCTTCAATATTTTCTGGATATTAGGGCTTAGTGCTATCATTCGCCCTCTGCCTTTTGATACTGCCCTGAATATGGATATTTATGTATTGGTAGCAGCATCTTTTTTCCTTTTTGTATTTATGTTCACAGGTAAAAAAAGATGCCTGGACCGTTGGGAAGCAATCCTTTTCCTTTTAGGCTATGCAGGTTATACCTTCTATCTCATCCAAAGAGGATAGCAAGATTGCATTTTTTTTATCAAGCAATATATATCGAATAATTCAAAATCGTGACGGATTGCAATCCGTCACGTGAATCTCAAGGTTTTACCATGGAATTAACATACCAAAAATTAGAAGATTTAAAAAAAAATTTCCAGAATAATCCTCTCAATAAGATTGCCATGAATGCTGCAACGCGAGTAGAGATTCAGGATTTAGCTGTAAATCGAACTATATCAGAAACCATCAACTTTTGTTTCTCTCATGAGCTGGAAACAGCAGCAGAAGCAACAGCGCAGAAAAAATTAGGGATATGCTGGATGTATGCAGCTTTCAACTGGTGTCGTGAAATGGCACAAAGAAAGCTGAATGTCGAAAACGTAGAATTCGCTGGACCCTATCTTGTTTTCTGGGATAAGCTGGAAAAATGCAATTATTTTCTGCAAAAAATGATAGAATTCCTTGACCTTCCTTTGGAAGATCGGCTTGTATGGACATTTCTCAATAAACCCCATGACGATGGAGGTTCCTGGTTCCATTTTTGCAATTTAATCAAAAAATATGGTATTCTTCCCAAATCGGCTATGCCTGATACTAAATATACGGAAGAATCCACCAGAATGAACATAATTCTTTCCACCAAGCTAAGACAGTATGCTTTCGAGCTTCGTTCTCTTTACCAAAAAGGCTTTAGCAAAGAGCAGCTTCAGGAAAAGTGCCTGGAATACAATGCAGAAATCTATCGCATTCTAGCAATTACCTTAGGCCTACCCCCAGAACGCTTTGAGTGGAGCTATCGCGATAAAAACAAAAATTTTCATCGAATGTCCAATATCACGCCCAAAGAATTCTATGAAAAGGCCATCGGCATTGACCTCCATGAAACTTTTACTGTATGGAATGGCCCTTTAGCCAGTATGCCCTATAACCAGACATACACAATCGCTCATGCCCAGACGATGGTGGATGGTATACCCATGACTAGCCTGAATTTGCCTATGGCAGAATTGAAAAAATATGCCTTGAAGATGATTCTCCAGGGCGATGTCTGTTTGTTTAGCTGTGACGTAGGGCAGGAATCCCATCGCAAAGAAGGAATCCTTTATAAAGGGTTGTATGATTACGGTCTTGTCTTCCAAAGTCGTTTTGACCTCTTAGATAAAGGCACCAGGCTAGAATATGGCGAAGGAAAACTCTCGCATTCCATGCTTCTGACAGGAGTGGATATCGTAGACGATAGGCCAATCAAATGGAAAGTAGAGAATAGCTGGGGCACGGACTATGGCAAAAAGGGCTATTTTATCATGTCCGACGAGTGGTTCAATGAATATGTATACGAAATCATCGTTCCCAAAAAATATCTTGAAAACGAAGCACTAGAAAATTTCCAAAAACCACCTGTTGTTCTCCCATACTGGCATCCCATGTGCTAAAGTTATACAACCTGATTTTGATTAAAATAAGTCTGAAAAAATTTTGTTGTAATTTATTAAAAATTTTGTTACTTTTGTCTCTTCATCGACAAAATTTTCCCTTTGAGAGAATATGTTTATGACAGACATAAAAGATTTTGCAGGAATAGAAGAAGTCCATAGCCTGGTCAAAAAAGCCAAAAGTGCCCAGGAGAGGCTTGCATTATGTTCGCAAGAAGAGATCGACAGAATCATAGATAGTATGGAAAAAGCGGGATTGGGTTCTTGTGAGCATTTAGCTAGATTGGCTTGTGGAGAGACTGGAATGGGCAGGGTGGAAAGCAAAATTGCAAAAAACAGATTTGCAGTAAAGAATGTTTGCGATTCTTTGCGAAACTTAAAAACTTGTGGTGTTTTGAGGCATGATGAAAAGCAAAATTGCTACGAAATTGCAGAGCCTGTTGGCGTTATCGCTGCGGTTATTCCTACTACCAACCCTACATCCACTACTCTTTTTAAATCCTTGATCGCTCTGAAAGCCCGCAATAGTATCGTTTTTGCACCGCATCCCAAAGCTATACGATGTACAGCAGAAGCTGCTAAAATCATGAAAGAGGCAGCCATTAAAGCAGGAGCACCAGAAGGATGTATAGAATGTGTCACCCACGTTAGCCTGGCTGTAACCCAGGAGCTTATGAAACACCCTGATGTAGACTTGATTCTCGCAACAGGTGGTCCAGGCCTTGTGGAAGCAGCTTATAAATCAGGAAAGCCTGCTTTGGGCGTAGGACAGGGAAATAGCCCTGCCTACATAGATCGCTCGGCAAATGTTGCTCATGCTGTGCGTTGTCTTGTGGAAAGCCAGACATTCGATTTTGGAACGATCTGTTCTTCAGAGCAATCTGTTGTTGTAGATTTACCTGTTAAAGAAAAGGTACTTCAGGAATTCCAAAAGCATAAAGCCTATATATTGTCTCCCCAAGAGGTGGAGAAAGTCTCGAATATCGTGATTCAGAACAATCGCATGAATGCAGATATTGTAGGCCAGCCAGCATATCAGATTGCGCGAAAAGCAGGCCTGGAAATTCCTGTAGAAACCACTGTTTTGATTGCACCAGTCCAGGGAGTAGGAGAAAAATACCCTCTTTCCAAAGAAAAGCTTTGTCCTGTTCTTGCTTTTTATGAAGCGAAGGGATGGGAAGATGCCTGCTCGATTTGTGTGGAATTGCTCTCGTTTGAAGGCATGGGGCATACTTTAGTCGTACATGCTACCAACCCCGATATCATTATGGAATTTGGCTTACAAAAAAATGTTTCCCGCATTCTGGTAAACACCCCCAGTGCTCAGGGAGGCGTAGGTCTTACGACAGGACTTGTACCTTCGATGACTTTAGGCTGCGGAACCTTTGGAAAGAATATAACAACAGACAATATTTCTGCTCACCATCTCTTCAATATCAAACGAGTTGCAGCAATCCGTAAAGATTTCCCTTTATGGGACAAGGGCCGTTCTGTCAATCCACAAATGGCTAAACTAGAAATTTCAGAACAAGATGTGCCTGTCTTGAGGCATTCTTCAGAAGATCGCAAAATGCCAGCTTTTCCTGTTCAGGAAATAAAATCACCTCAACCGAAAGAAGAAAAAACTGGCAGCATTTCTTCTAAAAATACCAATGTATGGTCAGTGAATGAATATCATGTTCCTGTTTTTAAAGAAAAAATCCGCCAGCTACGATGGCCGTAAGATTTATAATAGCTTTCTCAATTTCATAATAAAGGAGTTTTAAAAATGAGTAAAATTGCATTAGGAATGATTGAAACCAGAGGTCTTGTTGGATGTGTAGAGGCTGCTGATGCTATGGTAAAAGCAGCGAAGGTCACTTTGCTTGGTATGGAAAAAATTGGCGGTGGATACGTCACTGTTATGGTACGAGGCGAAGTAGGAGCAGTCAAAGCTGCTACAGACGCTGGTGCTACTGCTGCCAAAAGAGTAGGTGAGCTGGTTTCTGTCCATGTCATTCCAAGACCTCACAGTGAAGTGGAACAGATTTTACCCAAAAATGATAATTGGAAAAGAGAAGCTTCAGAGTAGAATGTTTTTCTTTTTTAAACCTTTTCATTTCTTTTTAATCCTTTTCTACCCTGCATAGCAGGGTATTTATAAAATTTATGAATATACAGTTAAGAACCTATATTTTTCTTGATGATTATCAGCCACAACTGGCATCCTATACGGCTGCGACAGTCAAAGGCTATCTCCCTATTCCTCACGAAGCCGCTCTCTGGGTGGAAGTCGCCCCAGGTATGGCAATCAACAGAATTACGGATATAGCCCAAAAGGGTGCAGATGTCAAACCTGCTTTGCAGGTTGTAGAGCGTGCCTTTGGTGTATTGGAAGTGCATGGCGCAAAGCAGGATGAGGTTCAGTCAGCAGGTGAGCAAATTCTAAGATTCATTGAAAAAAAAGAAGAAGACAGGGTGATGCCAAAAGTCGTGTCTTCAGAGATTATCACGGGCATTGATCCTTATCAATGTATGATTATCAATCGTTTCCGAAAAGGAGCTCTTCTGATTCCTGGGCAAACTCTCTTTATTCTGGAAGTACAGCCTGCTGTATATTCTGTGTATGCAGCCAATGAAGCAGAAAAAGCATCTCCTATTTCCTTGATCGATATTCAGCCTATTGGTGCTTTTGGTCGTCTATATCTTGGAGGAACAGAGAGTGCCATTCATGAAGCATCCAAAGCTGCTCTGTCTGCATTGAGTTCTATCAAGGGAGTCCCCAACACAACTGTAGAACGAAGCTAGGAAAGTATCATGAAACATCCTTGTGTAGGTTTTTTAGAACTAAGTAGCATTGCCAAAGGCATCCAGGTTGTAGATGCTTTGTTAAAAAAAGCGACAATAGAAATCCATTTTTCTTACCCTGTAAGCACTGGAAAATACCTTATTGCCTTTGGTGGAGAAGTAGAAGAAGTAAAAAGTGCCTTTGCCGCAGGGAAAGAAACAGCCTCAGCTTCTCTGGTGGATTCTTTTTTATTGCCTAATATCCACCCTGAAATTTTGCCTTGCCTGAAAGAAAAAGTGATCCCACAAGAAGTGGAAGCTCTAGGAATTATAGAAACAAAGACTTGCGCTTCTTGTATTGTATCTCTTGATTATGCTTTAAAAACAAGCAAGGTAAATCTCATTCAAATAGAATTAGCCAGAGGTATTGGGGGAAAAGCGTATTTTATTCTGGAAGGCGAAATCGGGGAAGTAGAAAGTGCGATGCTATCTGCTGCCAGAGCGATTCCCAAACAGAATCTTCTGGAAAAAATCGTTATCCCCCAGGCAGCACCCTGTTTGCTGAAAATCTTTTAATCTTTGGCCTGAAAGGCCTATATATACCAAGCCCAGGGCGTTGCCCCAACGCTGTATTGACAAAAGACGCAGGGATTGCGCTGGCGTTAGACTTTTGAGCAGACATGACTTTTTCGGCGCAACCCTGCGGCTACAATCTTAACTTAACAGCGATGGGGCATTGCCCTGGGAAAAAAAATATGCCAAAACATGTATGGATAATTTCCTGTCTTTTTTGTACATTGAGCCTTTTTTATTATTTTAGTCTTGTTTCTTACGATGTCCCTTTGCCAGAAGAAAGTATAAATCCTGTAGAATCAGAACCCACTCCTCCCAAAGAAAAACTCGCAGAAAAAGAACAAGCAAACTCTTCCTATCAAAAATGGCTCTCTCTTGGCGAAAAAGCACAGTCTGAAGGCAAATGGGTAACGGCAATCCGATGCTTTCATATTGCTCTTATCTACCAAAAAAACGATGAACTGCAAAAGAGATTAGAACTTTTAGAAAAAAAAATAGAACAGGAAAATAAAAAAAATCTGAATTCTCTGGAACTAGCTAAATTCTACGAAGAAACTGAAAAATATGAAAAAGCACTCGCTGCCTATCAGTCAATTTACGAGCAAAAGCCTTCAGAGAATATACAAACAAAAATAAAATTTTGCCGTCAAATACTTTTGGCAGAAGAAAAAGAAAATTCTTTACTTCAAAAAGTAGAAGAATATTTATTTATTGGAGAATGGAGCAAAGCTGTTGCTCTCTATAAAGATTTTTTACTTCAATATGCTTTTCTAGCTGCTCAAAGCAAAAGCTTTAGAACAAAACTAGAAGATGCCAGTGCCTCCCTTTCTCTTTTAGAAAAAGGCGGTTCAGACGTATTTTCCTGGCTACAGGAAAAACGAGCAGCAAAATCACTCCTTTTTTTAAAAAAACAGAAGTTTTGTTTTGTTCAGGATAAGCTTTTAAAGACATTCCAAACGCATCTCTCCCAGGAAATGATGAAAATACCTTCAGGTTTTTTCTGGATGGGAGGAGAGACAGAAGAAGACGAATATCCCTTACATAAAGTACATTTAGATACCTATTATATAGATCGTTTTGAAGTTACAAATCTTCTATACTCTTATTTCATCAACAATACAGGCTATGAAAAACCAGAAAAATGGAATAGCAGCATAGTTCCACCAGAGGAAGAACAGTTTCCTGTAGAGGGAGTTTCCTGGGAAGATGCCAGGAACTATGCTCATTGGGCAGGAAAGCGTTTGCCAACAGAAGCAGAATGGGAGAAAGCAGCCAGAGGAAACGATAAACGCATCTATCCCTGGGGTAACGATTTTCGCTCGTCTTTCTGCAACTCTCTGGAAAGTGGCATACGCCAGAAAACAGCCGTAGGCACATTTCCTAAAGGTATTTCGCCTTATGGCTGTGCGGATATGGCTGGCAATATATTGGAGTGGACAGAAGATGCCTACAAACGCTATCCAGGTGGCAAGGCACCTCTAATCGAGAGGGAAGGCTACCGAGTGGCGAGAGGAGGCTCCTGGTACTACAGAAGCGAAGCTTTGCGATGTAGCAATCGCTACCCTTTACTCCAGAGTGTCCGACTAGAAGCAGTAGGCTTTCGCTGCGCCTTGAGTGAAGAAGAAAAAAATACAGATTAGTATTATTGTGCCTATGTATACTAGCCAGGGCGTTGCTCTGAGAAATGGATCATCAGGAGGAAAAGTATGAATTTTGCGCAATATCTATCAGAAAAAAGCATTGATCTTGATATGGACTTTTCGGAATATATTCCAGAAGAACCCGAAGAGCCTGAAATAGTAGTGGTAAAGCCGATGTCAAGGCGAGAGACAAAAAGAATCAAAGCATTAGAAGAAAAGCCTAAAATGGGCGTAATCGAGAAAGAAACAAAACGAATTCTCACAGAGGCAGTCTTGCAGAGAATGGCAGATCTCTTATATGATTCTGACAAAATTAGCAACTGCACCAAGCTAGGCAATCTTCTGATATTAAATCATGGGAAGGCATCTTGCGCTATAGGTGAAGGCATCGCTATACCTCATGTACGTTCCTTGCAATGCAAAGATCTTGTCATGGCTTTTGGTATATGCCGACATGGTGTAGATCTGGATGCTCCCGACAACGAAAAGGTCTATATTTTTATCGGTATGACAGCACCTAATTATAATGATGCACTATATTTAAAAATATACAAATCGATTGCATCTGCATTGCTAAAAACAGATGTAAAAGAAAAGTTGCTTATGGCAAAAAAAGAAGGCGAAATCATTCGTATTTTCAATCAATATTTCATTTAACAGAATTGCACCATTATGCATAATCAAGAGAAATACGACCCTTTACTTTCTACTCAAGTTCTTCACTTAGGGAAGATTCTGGAAGCTTACAGGCGTTCCCAGGGGAAAAAAGTCTTATGCAAAGGATGCCAGAAAAGCTTTAGCCTTCCACCCGACATGAAGAAAGGGCATGTAAAGTGCCAGACCTGTGGGGCGATCTATCAGGTAGGCGTACCTTCTCAATATATTTTAATCCATTGCCTTTGCGGTAAGCTCCTCACTGCAACAAAAAAAGACGAAGGAAAAATGGGGCGTTGTCCTGGGTGTGGAAAGGGATTGCAGGTTCCTTTTTCTTCTTCGGACTCAGACAAAGAAGAAAGAAATAAACGAGTCAAGGTAGGCATTCCTGACAACATGGTTCGGATTGCCTGTCCTTGCGGAAAGATACTCACAGCTCCTAAAGAATATCTAGGAAAAAGAGGCCGTTGTCCCAAGTGTTCCCGAATTCTAACTGTTCTGGAATCCATAAAGCAGGAAACAGGGGAAAATGGGAGTCGGGAAACTTCTGATATAACGCTTTTGGAAAAAGACCCAAAAAGTATAAAGCCAGAAGAAAAATTTTCTTTTTCTGGCCCAATACACTTCAAATGCTCCTGCGGTCAATCTCATCTTGTCGAATCCTATCGGGTAAAAGAAAAAATCGTTTGCTTCCGATGTAGCAAAGAAATTCTAGTTCCTTTTCCTGATAAAAAAGATTCTTCTATAAAGGAGACAGAGACTCCCGCTTTGGAAGTATGGCATATACAAATTCCTTACTCGGAAGAAAACTTTTTTTCCTTTCTTGGGCTACCATACAATTGTTCTTTACAGGAAATCAAAGATTCCTGCCGCAAGATACAATCCGAATGCAAAAGATACGATGAAAAATTTCAGAAAGCCCAGATCATCAAGGATACTTTGAGCCATCCTGTAAATCGGCTGCATTATGAAATCAAAAATGAAGAGCTAACTCTTTGTTGGAAAGGCCTTGCTCCTAAAAAATATCTGGCGATTCATGATATCGCCCTAAGGCAGCACAGAGAGGCAATCGAGTGGGAATCGCAAAAGAGGAACTATGGAAAGGCTGATCCTTTATGGAAAAAAGCAATACAGAATTGTCTTTTATTCATTCAAGAAGATACTTTTTGGAATGCTGCACAACAAAGGGGAGAAAGGCTTTTTGAAAAAAAATTTCCGCCCGACACTGTCCAGAAGATAAGAGAAAGCTTTCTTAAAGAAGTTGTAGTGTCTGTAAGCTGCCAGTTTTATGAGCGATATAATGCAGAATATAATTCTATACGATCTCATTGCCATAAAAAATTTTTATTGCCTGTGCTACAATATCTTTTTTCTAAAGACTCGCAAGACATGAGTACCCGAAATATGCTTTTAGAATACTATTACGAGGAAATCAACATATTGCTAAACCAATCTCAATACAAACCAGCCTTTGATGCATTGCTGGATGCAAAGAATATTTTTCCTAATGAGGCAGAAATAGCCAAGTGGATAGAAAATTTTTCTCCTCTTTTACTCCCTTTTCTTTCTTCTCGCAATAAAGCAAAGCTGGAAAATTTTATAAACCAAAAGGATGGATATGAAAATTTCAATTCCTAAAACAGAGATAGATAGAATCATGAAAGAGTATGGCTGCTCGCAAGAAGAAGCAACCAAAGCATATATCTCTGCTTCTGATACAGCCAATTCTATTTTTGAAAAAGAATTGATACGTAACCTGGGGAAAAAGCCTAAAAAAGAAACGAATTTTGAAATCAGGCTTTTTACACCAAAGGAAATCAAGGCTCACCTGGACAAATATGTGATTGGACAGGAAGAATACAAAAAGAGAATCAGCATTGCTGCTGCTTACCATTTTGGAATGATCAAATATCTTGGAGAAAATCCTGAGCAAACACAGGTAAAACGGTTCAGGAAAAAAAATACCTTGATTGCAGGCCCATCAGGAAGCGGAAAAACCTATGCTATAGAAGTCCTGGGCGATTTTCTCCAGGTACCGACATTGATTGTAGACGCTACAGATTATACAGAAGTAGGCTATGTCGGCAAAAATTCTGAAGATATGGTGAGAGAGCTGATTGATATGGCACCTGGAAGCAACAGAAAAGAGCAGGCCGAATTCATAGCTCACAATGGTGGAATCATTTTCATCGATGAAATCGATAAAAAAGCAAGAGATGGAGCACATATCGGTCAGGATATTTCCAGGGAAGGCTTTCAGCGATCTGTGTTAAAGCTTATTGAACGTAAATCCGTTTATATTGATAACCCTTATTCTCCCGTTTCTCAATTCCAGGAAGCTATGGAATTGCAGACTCAAGGAAAGACAGATAAAAAAGAAAAAATGATCACAACAGAAAACATTCTTTTTATCTTGGGCGGTTCCTTTGAAAGGATGCTAGGACATAGCCTGGAAGCCATCGTGAAAAAACGGTTGGAAAATGAAGAAAAAGGTGAAGAAGATGATGAAAAAGCTAAAATTACAGGTTTTAATTTTAAGCAAAGCTATTTGTTTCAAAAAGAATACAAAAACTATATCAAAGAAGCTGTTGCTGGCGATTATATAAAATTTGGTCTTTTGCCAGAGCTTGTAGGACGGGCTCCTATCCGTTCTTTCGTTAATGTCCTTTCTAAAAATGATTTGATCAGAATCATGCAGGATACCGAAGATTCTATTCTTTCCCAATATAAAATAGAATTTGAACTCTTCGGAATTCATATTGATATCCAGTCCGATGCCATAGAATATGTTGCAGAAAAAGCAGAAAATAAAAAGACTGGAGCACGTGCTCTCGTCAGTATATGGGAAACCATCTTAACCGATTTTCAGTTTACTTTGCCAGGCTCGAATTTTACAAGGCTCACCATTGATCGTAAGCTTTGCGAACAGCCTCAGGACATGCTGCTCAAACTATTAGAGAAATCACCCTTTGTTGATTTCATTGAAAGCTTTAAGAAAGAATATGAAATCGAGCTTATTTTAGACGAAAATGCACAAGCATATATAGAGGAAGAAGCACAAAAAAACAATATGCCTATTCCCACTATGCTAAAAAAAATGCTTCAGGGTGCATCTGCCCTAAATTATATGAATTTCAAAGGGACTTTCCCTGTTACAAAGGAAATGTTACAAGACGAGAAGTATTTCGATAATCTTTTTCTTGAATGGTATAAAAAGCAAAACCCTGGTAATGAAAGTGAAGCAAAAACATCATGAACCTTTTATACATTTCCCCAGATTTTCCTCCTAATTTTAAAACATTCATACTAAGGCTTGCTGAAGCGGGCGTAAAAGTATGGGGAATAGGTGAGGCCGATTTTTTTAGTATGCCTGCTGATCTTAGATCATGTCTTCAATGGTATAAACAGACGAAGCTATCCAATTGGGACGCAGTTGTTTCCAGCCTAGAATCCATGAAAATGCAAAGAGAAGATCTCAAGACAGAAGGCTTCTCTCTTGTAGAGTCTCATAATGAGCATTGGCTCAGACTGGAAAGCAAAATTAATGAATTCTATGACTTAGAAGGGATCCGCCCCAAAGAGATTACTTTTTGGAAAAAAAAGTCGGCCATGAAAAGACGAATGCAGGAAAATGGTATTCCTGTAGCCAGAGGAGAAGTCGTAACAAGCTATTCTCATGCTCTCTCTCTTATCTCTCAATATGGCTATCCCGTTATTCTCAAGCCCGATGAAGGAGTTGGAGCACAGTCAACTTACAACATACACAACGAAAAAGAACTCAGTGCTAGATGGCATTCTCTTTCTGGCAGTTTCCTTTTGGAAGAATTTGTCTCTGCCCCGATTGTTTCTTATGATGGGTTGACAGATAGAACAGGGCAAATCGTTTTTGAAAACTCTTTAGTCTATAGCCAGGGAGTCCTGGACTGTGTTCAGGGAGATGATCCTTCTTTCTTTGTAACACGAGAAATTCCCTTAGCTTTAAAAGAATTAGGAAAATGCCTTGTATCTCTATTCCAGATAAAACGAAAGTTTTTCCATCTGGAATTCTTTCAACTGCCCAATGCCTATATTCCTTTAGAAATCAACGTTCGTCCCCCAGGCGGCCCTATTCTGGATATGATGAACTATAGTGTGGATGCCGACCTTTACAAAGCCTATAGTGATGTAGCTCTTGGCAGACATGTTTCATTACCCCAGGAAAAAAAATACTATTGTGGCTATGTAGGAAGAAGAGATCGTACATACCTCTATAGCCATGAACAGATTATACATAACTACAAAGAAAATTTGCTGCAAAATGAAGAAAATCCTTTGCTTTTTCAACAGGCTATGGGACGATATAAATATATTTTCCGAACCCCTGATTTCAAAAAATTGCAAGAAATCATGAAGCATATTGTGTCTTAGTATCTATAGGCCTTTTAGGCCAGAAACATGAAATAACTTTAACAACCAGGAAATTATGCAATTGTCTACATCAGAAACTTCTGCTAATGGGCTTGTTTATAATTCCACAAAAGAGATGATACAAGAGGGACAGATTGCCGTTCTTCATACTATATCCAGGCAGCAGAATCTCTTTTTTTTAAAGACGATTCTGGGCATGATCGTCTTTCTCTTGTTTCTTCTTGCTGGAGTGGGTAGCCTTGTATACTATTTTTTCCGACCAATGGAGCGTGTGGAAAAAAATCTATCCAACGAGCTGGATATATACAAAAAAGACATTTCTCAAAAATTCATAGAGCAGTCTAAGAATATGCAAGAAAACTACCATAGCCATTTCCAGAAGCTCTATGACCAGGGACAGGATGGATATAAAGAGCTTTTGAGCTTTTTGCTCAAGGTGCAAAAAGACTATGAGCAAAAAATACTGGCAAAGCAGAAAGAAGAAATGCTCTTGCAGCAGCAATCTCAAAAGCAGCAGGAAAATATCCAGGAATTGAACAAATCTTTGACAAAGGCAGAATGGAAAATTCTTGAACTGGAGGCTAAAGTCAAAGAATTTTCTGAAAAAGAATCTGCCTGGAAAAAAGAAAAAGATGGCTATGAAAAAGAAATAGCCCGCTTAAAAAAACAACTACAGGAAAAATTAACCAAGGAAGAATTGGAAACTTTAAAACGAGACTTAGGCGATGATGGATAAAAAAAAATTTCAATTTACAATAGAATGCTTTGACCAATCAGGAACCAAAGCACGCATGGGAAGAATAGAAACCGCTCATGGCGGTTTTCCTACACCCGTATTCATGCCCGTTGGCACAAGGGCTGTCGTAAAGACCATGACCCCTCAGAATATCAAGGATACAGGGGCGAAAATCATTCTAGGAAATACCTACCATCTGGCAGTGAGGCCTGGCGAAAAATATATCGAGCAACTGGGCAAGCTGCATAAATTCATGGCATGGGATGGAGCGATTCTCACAGATAGCGGTGGATTTCAGGTTTTATCCCTTGCGGATCTTCGCAAAATTTCTGATCAAGGGGTTGTGTTCCGTTCTCATGTGAATGGTGATCTTTATGAATTCACGCCAGAAAAGGTAATCGAGATACAGCAATGCCTGGGTTCTGACATTATGATGCCTCTGGATCATTGTGTTGATGGTAAAGCAAGCCACGATAAGGCAGAAGAAGCTGTGAAGAGAAGCCTTGCATGGCTTAAAAGATCGAAAGCCATGCCTCTGGATGAAAACCAGGTATTGTTTGGTATTGTCCAGGGTTGTGTCTATGCTGATCTTCGGGAATGGTGTGCTAAAGCCATGACGGATCTGGATATGCCAGGCTATTCCATTGGCGGTTTAGCCGTAGGGGAATCCAAAAAAGACATGTTCGATATGCTTGAGATCGTCAATACCTTTTTGCCTCTCGAAAAACCACGCTATCTTATGGGTGTAGGTACACCAGAAGATATCATCAATGCTGTAAGCCTGGGAACCGATATGTTCGATTGTGTAATGCCTACGCGCAATGCCAGAAGCGGCGGTGCTTTCACATGGAAAGGAAAATTACAAATCCGCAACTCTCATCACAGAGATAGCCTGATGCCCATAGAGCCCCGCTGCCAGTGCTATTGTTGCAGGACTTTCAGCCGCGCCTATCTCCACCATCTTTTCTCCAAAACAGTGGAAGAGATTATGGGAATGGTAATGCTTACTTTGCATAATCTCACATTCTATCAGGATCTCATGGCCGCCATTCGCAAATCGATACAGGAAGGTAATTTCAAAGAATTCAGACAGGATTTCCTGGCACAATACCAGGCAGGTTCTGAGTAGATTGTATTGTGGCCTCAGGGTTGCGCCGAAAATGACCATCTATTTGGAGAAGACGACCTTCAGCGCAATCCCTGCGTCTTTGACTTTTGCCGCAGGATCTGCTATCTCAGACAATGCTGATTTCAAAGGCATGGGTTTCTTCATAGGCATACTGGAGTAATGAAGGAAGGTCTTCTTTGGGTATATCAGGCATTAAAAAAATTCTTGATGGAATATAGCGGTGCAATTCTCCTTCTTTCTGAATTCTTTCTTTCAGGTTTAGATTGGTTAGTGCATTCATCCTTGGCCCTTTAGTATATTCGCTGAAATTGTTAGAATATGAGGGAAAATGCTTTTTGTCGAGCTTTAGAAATCGGTGGGCTGTTTTTTCATCTCTGTCTAAATCACACAGAATCAAGTTGATTCCATGCTTTGCTGAGCTGGATCTGGCAAGCTCACATAAATACGCAAGTGTCTGAACGGCTATTTCCCATCCTTCTTCCTCTGCCATTGTTTGTTTGCTGAGAAACAAAGTGCTTTCTGCTAAACCACATATCTCTACAAAGAAAACAGCATTGCTTTCTTTATAGATTTTGTTCCAGGGGGAATCTGCTAAAAAATTCATGTAACCATCTTTGATCAAATTCAGCATAAATCGTTTTTGATCCAGATGTGCTCTGACTGCGAAAGAGAAGCTTTCCCGTACTTCTTGCCAAAAAACATTCAGATTACCCTCCCCTGCCTTATATGCTGCCTGGACAAGATTGAGGCAGATGCTTCCTAAAGACCAGGGATGCATTTCAGGAACTTCTTCTCTATGATTTTGGAAGCTGACTTTATGCGTAATCAAAGCCAGATGGCATATTTTTTCCAGAGTTTTTTCCTTTTCTTTTTCAAAAGATTCTTTTGCTAGAGGAATTAAAACTGCTGGCAGAAAACCTCTTTTGTTCTCTTTATCCATCTGAGAATATAAGGAAACAAGCGCGTCTGTAAAAATGCCTGGCTGTTTATATAAATTTAATGTGCAGTGAGGTAGTGTATGAAAATTGTGGCTTACGAGAATCAAGAGAGTTTCCAGATAATTTTCGGATGCCTTCGCTTCTATATAGCGATCTATATTACACAGAGTGTATTGTTCTGCAAAATTTTGTAAATTTCCTAACTCTGCCCATAGCTGTATCCATTCTTTTTCCTGCAACTTTTGTTGAGGAAAAAAATTATCCGAGAGCATTTTTTCTGGCATAACAGCAAGCCAAAAAATTTTCATAGGATTGGAAAGGTTATAGATATGGATACTGCCTCTGGCATGCTCTGAGATGGTATTTTTAGAAAAAACTTCCTGGATGGAATATCCCTTTAATAAAAGAGAAGCAATTTGGGATAGAATCTCCCTGGCTGTAAGGGATATAGTTTTGCTATAAATCAAATTTTTCAATGCTTCTTTTGCTACGCATAAATATTTTTCTTTATGTAGAGCCTTGGGATGAGAGGAAGTTGTATCTTTTGAAGATGTGCTATTTTTTCGTTTCATGCTCGCTATCACTTGGTTTCGTAATCTGTGGATAAAAAAAAATTTTCTCGGCAAAATAACAAAAATTTGCAGATCAGTAGTACAGAGAAGAGGTGAAGCATACTGTAAGGAATAGCCAGGGGGCTACCCTGGCTATTGGAATGCTAGCCTCCGTAAAGTCGTCGATATTCGTCTGCAAAGCGTTTTTGTTCTTCAGAGAAATTGTGATCCAGGTTCATGCCGATTTCTTTGGCGAATTTTACCAGAAGATCATGATTTTGCCCTTTTAGCACGGCACGATAAAGCTGCTGGCGCAATACATGCTCTTGCAGATTGCTATGAACAATCATGGGGCGAGGCTGGAGTGTCCATTGGACAAGCTCTTCTATAATGGTACGTTTTGCGACCTGATAAATAGGAGTACTCAGCTCGCCTTCTCTCATATCGAAGTTGCAGCCATTGGTAATGTCTATGAAATACCATCTGCCATCGCGTTTGCTTTTGGCTATTTCCATTGTACAGAAAGGTGTCAGAAGTTCCTGGCACAGAGCTGGTATTATTTTATCCAGATACAGGCGATCCCCTTCTCCGAATTCATCAGGAGGCCAGCCATATTTTTGTCCATCAGGCCTGTCTATATTGTAAGATGTATGGATTACCTTGCTTCCAAAGCAGAAAGTTCGGATATAAAGATCCATATCGATATTTTCCTGAAGTACCATGAGAAATTCGCGGGTGATTTGGTAGATTTCATACAATTCTGCTTTGTTATTGATCTTGTAAACATGAGCCCGTCCACCGCCAAAAGCTCTCTTCATGTAGCAAGGATAGCCTCCCACATATCGAACAGCGGCTTCCAGATCAACGTCTAAATCCACTCTGTTCTCATCTACAGATTTAAACCTGGCATAGCTTGCTTGTGGCAAGAGTACTGTCTTGGGAACATAGAAGCCTTTCATTTTGGCTATCATATAGTCCCTGGCTTTACTTTCATCAATGGATACAGGGCGATTGAAAACCTGAGTGCCACTATATACGGCTTTATCCAAAAAGATACCGCCTGTTTGGACGATAGTCCCGATTCTGTCGAAAATAGCATCTTCTTCTACGATCTCGCCAATCTCATACATGGGGAAATTGCTATAGAGTCCTTTTTTGCGGGACATTTCATCGCAACCAACCAGTCTTATGATTCTTCCTTCCAAAGGTAAATTTTTTTCTTTGGCGTACTGGCTTACAGCATTAGGAAACTCCGACTGAAACTGGATGAGGCTTTCATGCTTGCCATCCATATAAGTACACATACTCAAAATCAAATGAGACATACTATTCCTTTCCTGAAACAGTAAAAATAAAGGAAATACTCTATTTCCTTTTCTTGAGAATTTTTTCTAACTCTCTAGCTTCTTTAGGAATCTCTTTTGTAAGAATTTCATGACCTTTTTCTGTAACCAAAACATCGTCTTCAATCCTTATGCCTATCCCTTTAAACCGATCAGGAACGCCCTCGATTTCGGGGCGGAAATAGAGTCCTGGCTCTACTGTCAGTACCATTCCAGGCGCAAATATTCTGGGTTTTCCCAGACAATAATAGGTTCCTATATCATGTACATCCATTCCTATAAAATGTCCTGTGCTATGAGGATAATACGCCTGATATAATTTTTCCTGTTCGATTTTAGCCCTGTCTCCCTGGAGAATTTTTTCTTCTACCAGAAAGTCGACCAAAGCATCTAGTGCTGTTTGATGGAAAAGGGCTACTTCAACGCCTGGCTTGATGATAGAAATCGCTTTTTTCTGCGCATTAAGAACGGCTTCATACACAGCCCTTTGTTCTTTTGTAAATTTCCCATTTACAGGCCAGGTTCTGGTTACGTCGGCACAATAATGATGGATTTCCGCACCGCTATCTAATAATAATAAGCTACCGTCTTTTATCTGGCAATTGTTTTGGGTATAGTGAAGGATAGTGCTTTTATCCCCTGAAGCCACAATAGGAGGAAAGGAACATCCCCCCCCTGCTTTTCTGTAAACATAAGACACGAGTGCCTCTATCTGGTATTCATACATTCCTGGAACAGCTTCCTGGAATGCTTGGAAAAAAGCTTCTTGTGTCGCTTTTATTGCCGTTTTGATAGCAGAGATCTCCAGCTCACTTTTGACCACGCGGAATTCTTCTATACTTTTTTCCAGATCCTGGATAGTCTGTGGGATTCTTTTGGGCATGGTAAGTCTGCGCTGGAGAGAATGGCAATGTTGTAACACAATTTCATCTATTCCCTTATGTATACCAATTGTATAGTATAGATTTTTCGTGCCTTCCAGATATTCTGGGATTTTTTTAGCAAATTCTTCCCAGGGATAGACAGCGTCTGCACCCGTGAGTTCTTGTGCTTCTTTTAGTCCTGTTCTGGCACCTGTCCAGACCTTTTCTTTTTGATCGGATTCTCTCATGAACAGACAATAGCGTTGTGGATGGACATTAGAAAACACAGCAATAGCATCTGGTTCTTCCAGACCTGTAAAATAAAAGAAACTGCTTTGCGCACGAAACTGGACATCGATTTTAAGTTCTTTTGGCAAAGGAGAGCCTGAAGAAAGAATGGCTACCCCCTGATCCATACTGCCTAAAAATTTTTCTATTCTTTCTAAACGATATTTTTTTTCTGTTTCCATTGGACTTTCTTAAAATATATTAACTACTTTTCTCATTATAAAATTTGGCCTTAGCATAAGCAGCTTGTGCAGGCTAAGCAGTGCTATGTTAATAGCATCTGCTTGAGTCTGCGGGAGGAAATGTGGAAGTTATTTAATTCTTGTTCCTTATTATTCTGATTTATAAAGCTTTCTGATAATTTCTTTCAGTTGCAATTTAGAGACTTCACTGACTTTGGAAAACTGGACACCTGTACGAAAGAGAGATTGTGCTGGAACGGGTTTTGTCCAGATTACATTTGCCTGGATTTCAAAAGAAATTTCCTGATAAAAAATTTTGAGCCTGAGAGATTCATTCCGTGTAAGCGGGATAGGACAGGTAAAGCATATACCTGATTGGCTGATATTATGTGCAGGATATTTTCTTCCTGTAATTTTGGCGATGCTGCCTCTGGCAAAGATAACTTCTATATCCTTGGAATCATATCGTTTCTCCAAACGTCTTTCCACTCCGAGATAGGGTGCCTTTTTCGCTTCGTCTTTAACAGGTATAGGCTCCCAGTTCTGGAAGGTACCTCTGGATTCGATATGGACTGTCTCATATTGATGATGGATTACCTTTTCGGTAAGACGATCTTTCCCCATGGCCTCTCTGATTTTGCTCATATCGATTCTAGGTTTGACCGCTTTTTGCTGCACTTGAGCGACTGTAGCTGGCCGTAGAACCTCCAGGGGCAATGCTCTGCTCCTTCCTGATTTTTGAAAGTTCGCTTCCATTCCAGAAGAAATACGCACTGTCAGAGAAAGCCCTGCGCCTATGGCATCCAGGTATGCAAGAACTAAAAGTTCAATAGCCTGCTCGGTAATCTCAGAAAGACGAGATATATCAATAACCAGGCTACTATAGCCTGAATTCAATAATGGTTTGAAGCTTTCTGAAAATTTTTGCAAAAATAAAGGCATGCTTACATTATAAATTTCCATGCGGCTGCCAATAATATCAAAATGAGGAGAGAGGTCTACTTTCTTTTCTATTTTTTCTAAAGCAGGCAAATAAGACTGCATCACGCTCATTTGATCCTGGAGCAATTGGATGGTAAGCTTTTTTTCTTGCTCTATGGCTTGGAAATTAGCATAGATCAGCTTCAGAGCAATGCTACAATCGATATTTTCAAATTCGCTTAGATCAATATATAAACTATTCCCTGAAGAAAAAAGATTTTGAAAGTAAGTATCAAAATCTCGCAAAAACGCAGAACCTGTCATTTGCCCTGCTTTTAAACGGTTTACTTCTATCTTAAAAGCTGAAGGACTGGTATCTTCTGCATCATTAGAAGAAACAGAAGCAACATTTTTTGTGCTATCTTCTTTGGGTGCTTCCTGGATATCGACGATGCTACTGACTTCCTGGGCACTTAGAAATTCTTCACTCTCCATAAACGCATTGGCAGGCTCTGTTTCTTTTTCATTTTCGTCCTGCTCTATAGAATCTTCCTCTTTTTTTATTTCGACATTGAGCATAATAGCCTGAGGATTGGCCTGTAAAACTTCTTCCATACTTTCTAAAATACATACTTTTAGAACATTTCCTGTATTGAGCGTTTCTAAAATCAAAGCATGAATTAAAGAATGAGACAAAAGAAAAAGTTCTGTAAGATCAATGGCTACTTCAGTATATCCCTGGTTTAAAATTTTTTGTACCAAAGAGGATAGAATTCCTGGAATGGTTTCTTGCGTTTCCTCTGTAACGATAATTCTATTTTTCTGAATTTTGACTGCAGAAGATATATCTTGTGTTTCTTCTGGTATGTCTATACTTCCTGTGATAGGTATGTTATCCTTATCTTCCACGACCTGAGAAATTTCCAATTGGAAATGAGCAGAATCAGGTGAAGATTTCAGCAAGGAATAGTTTACTGGTGAAAAAAGAAAGCTTATCGTATAACCGTGAGATTTCAAGGCCTTTGCTCCAAAAACAAGGCTGGACAGATAGTCCCTGGGAAGCGAAGGTGCGTAGGTCATATCTATCATGATATTCTTTTTTTCACTGAGTATTACCTTGCGCAAGGTTTTTTGAAATTTACTGATACTGTCTCTGGCTGTATCGAAGTAAATCTCTAATAAATCACCCTGATCTTTTTGTTTTGCCATAATGCTAAGCGATTTTGAAATCGCCCCTCCTAACCTGTAACGAATGATGCTTAAAAGGAATAAAACAAACAACTGTAAAGCAATCGGTTGTTTTAACATTTTCTGTGTCATAGTCTTATTGATAAAATGCCTATAGATAACAAAGCCTGCTCTTAGCAAATTTTTCTTGTGCCAGATGAGCAGTGCTATGATAATAGCATCTGCTCCAGCAGGCGGTATTCAGCCTTATTCTTTTATAGACGATACATACCACAGATTCTGTTAGAACCAGAAGCAATCGCTTGTTCTATTCCAGGCAAATAAAATTACTCTGCCCCAAAGAATTTTTCGATTTCTTGTGCTTCTTTAGGAAGACTTCGTCGATAGAAGACAATTCCAGCAACCATGAATAAGACAAAACCGCCAATACCTAACATGGTCAGTCCACCTATTTTATCACTAAAATCCATGAGAAAGCGAGGAAGGCCTTTTAAAGATTCTTTTTGTGTCAGAATTCCTTCCATAAAAGAAGAAAAGAAGGGGCTGAGAACAGATGCTGCTGCTGCTATTTTAGCCCATGTTTGTTTGACACTTTTGGTCTGTATGTCTATTTTTTCGATGGTTTCGCCCTGGTGTGTAATCTCGATCCAGCCATACATTGACCCTTCTATAATAGGAGTTACCCAAAAATCTGCACGGGATACTTCCTGGGTTACATCCAGAGTAATGCTTTGAGGAGCGACATGACAGCCTGAAAGCACAGGAGTGATAGTAACCTTAGGCTTATCAGCAGATATGACTAAATCTTTCTTGCCCTCTTTTTGTGCAACATGAGCCATCTTTGTGGCTACGACCTTGTCTTTCGATAAGGTTACAGAAAGCGGATAGGATTTAGAGGGATTCATCTGCTCATAATAGCGAACCGTGGTTTTCCTCTTGAAGGGAGCTTTTCCTTTGACTGGAGGAATACTTCCCGATGTAGGTATTTTGGTCACTGACTTTTTGCTCTGCTCTTCTTTTGCAGACCTATTGGCCAGAAGTTGTTCTTCTGAATCACGGAATGCGTTTACAATATCATCAGGGACATCTTCTTTTTTATCCTCATCAAAAGGCATCATGGGAGAAACAGGCATAGGTGCAGGGCTGGCAGGTGCGGATGCAAAAGCAGGCGCAGAGACTGCTTCTTGCTCTACTCTTCGTTCTAATCGACTTTCTTCCTGAACTTCTTCTTCCAGCTCAGCCACAGCCTTTTCCAATGTGGTTGACGTATCTTTTATAGAAGTAGCTATAGCAGGAATATCAGAAGAGGCCACGCTTTTGTAATTAGAGCTGACTTGTGTTTCCAGCAAATCTGTGTCTTCTGCCATATTGGGTATGCTTTTTAAAGCGTCACAAGGAAATTCTATTTCGGTCTGTAAGCTGTCAATCTTCTGTTTTCCCATTTCAGGAACCATTTTTTCTCCAGATGCCTCCTGGAAAGCTTCTTCTAAATCGAGCGAGAGATCAGGTAATCCTGCATTTGGGGCGTCTGCAGATAAATTTATGTCTGATGCTTCCTGCATTTTTTGAGAAGTTTCGGGTAAATCTATTTCTTCCAGTCCATCAGGAGCAGAGAGTTCATCAGAATCCTGTACCTCTTCAAAAGAGGGTGCAGCAAGTTTTTCTTGCTCATCATCAGAATCCTGTACCTCTTCAAAAGAAGCCTCTGGAGATTCAGGAGCAGAGAGTTCCTCCTGGACAGGCTCTTCAAAAGAAGCCTCTGGAGATTCAGGAGCAGCTATTTCCTGCTGGGCAGGCTCTTCAAAAGCAGCCTCTGGAGATTCAGCAGCAGCGATTTCCTCTTGGGCGGGCTCTTCAAAAGCAGCCTCTGGAGATTCAGGAACAGTGATTTCTTCCTGGGCAGGTTCTTCGAAAGCAGCCTCTTCAAATTCGGGAGCAGCGATTTCCTCCTGGGCAGGTTCTTCGAAAGCAACCTCTTCAAATTCGGGAGCAGCGATTTCCTCCTGGGCATCCTTAGAATCTTGTATTTCTTCAAAGGTAGCAATGCTTTCTTGAATTTCTTCTGCCTGATCTTCTTTTATAGTAGATGCCTGCTCATCAGCAAAGCCCATAGGTTCAGCCTCTATGCTCCAATCCGCATTATCCTCGCGTTTTTCTTCTTCTGTTTTTTGTCCTATATCAAAAGACGGTGAATCCGACAATTCTTCCATGTTACTCAAATCGATTCCTAATTCCATCCCATCAGAAACAGCCTGTTCATTTGTTTTAGGATATTCCTCTTCGATAGGAGAAATTTCAAAAAATTCTGCTGCTGTAGAGCTAGAAATGCTCTCTTTTTTTTCTTCTTCAGTAGCAGTCTCCCATTCTGCATCAATAGCGATTCCACCTTCGAGGTTTTCTTCTGATGATATAGAAACAATAGGAACTGGTTGATCTATGGAAACCTCAGGCTCAGGAGAAATAGCGATTCCACCTGCATCGTCTGGAGCGATGAGAATTCCTGTATCTTGTAAAAGATCATCGCTTTTGGGTTGTTCTATAACAAAGCCTCTTGGAGGAGCTGGAGGTTCTATTGTTTCCTTTTTTATAACCTCAGCAGAATGGGATGTCATAGCAGATTGAATAGGGAAAGGCAAAGATTGGATGGCTTCTTCCATACCAGGATAAATAGTAACGATAGAAGAAATTCCAAGCATATCAAAAAGATCCGCTACTTTTCTTGGGACTTTAACTAATTTGACATCTCCATCTTTTTCTTGAAATTTATCTAACACTTTCACCAGGATGCCTAGACCAGTGCTATTCATGTAGCCTACTTCAAAAAAATTGAGAATAAGATACTTTATACCTTCTTCATATAACCCCAATGTTTTAGATTCAAATTTTTTTACTGTAGTCCCATCTATGGATCCTTTCATGTGCAATAGTGCTACAGAAGATCCATCTGTTAATTTTTCTTTAGTAAGCTGAAAATCTAAATTGCCCATGAAACAACCTTTCAAAGTATACTTTGGTGCAATGACAAACTCAATATTCAAATGGCAAATAAACTTATGCAGGCTAATCAGTGCAATGATAGCATCTGCTTGAGCCTGCGATAGGGGCAAAAGTTTGAAATTTAATATATATCAGGTTATTCTAACTAAATCCCCAAAAAAATTCTACTTTAATTTTACTGTTTGAAAAATTTATACAGACCTATATCACTTTTTCTATTTCCTTGAGATTCGGGTTTTCAGACATTTTCAGGAACTTCACTTCAGAATTTTCCTTACAGGCGACCACAACCTCTTCTGCGCGTTCCTGAAAAAGTCGCAAAAAATTAGGAGAATGTGTTGTGGCAATAATTTGTATCGGGGAACGATTTTCTCCAAAAGCTTCAGGATAACTAAGACGATAGAACGTATTTCTTATTTCAGGCAAAAGCTTGGGATGGATTCCTCTGTCAGGCTCTTCGATTCCTAAGATACTGGGAGGATTGGGAAGATAAGCAAGGGTAACAAAAATAAGGGTAAACAATGTCCCCTGGGAAAGCTCTGAAGCGGGGATTTTATGCTTCCCATTTTTTATTCTCAGCATAAAGGAACGATTTCCATCAGAAGGTGTTTCAAAAAGAATGCGATCAAATTCAGGCAGCCAGCGATTTAGCTCCTGATTGAGAGCCTCAAATTTTTCAGGCTCTCCATCGCGCAGATTGTCCCAAATTCCAACAAGATTGCTACCATCATTCAGAAGCTTTAAATATGATTTCAAGAGAACAGGGCGACTAATGGCAGAACCGTTTAAATTATAATTCTGAAAACCGTTCAAATTCCGAATCAACTGGTCTTGTTCTTGCTGGAGAGAGGAAAATGTTGGTGTTAAAGCATTCTCATTGCCTAAAGCTGGCGGATCGATGGGCTTATCATGCCTGACAATCCGATTTCCCCTCGTCCATATAATTTCCGTTTCCAGAAGCAACTGTTTGCCTCGACTAAGCACTTTTAAGTGCATTTCTGATTCATTCGAAGCAGTAAAGCTCAAAAATTTTTTAAATTCGCTCTCCAAAGATCCTTGTATTAACTGCAAGCCTTGAAGGGCAGTGGTTTTGCCTGTGGCATTCGCTCCTACAATCAGCGTGAATGGTTTTAAGGGAAGTACTGTGTCTCTAAGTGCTTTAAAATTCGTAAATTTTATGGATTCAATCATAAAAAACCTCGATTTGTTATTTTTTCTCGACGCCAAGTTCTCTTTTCTTGATTTCTTTAAATTCCTGAGTACGCAAAGAAGGAATCTTGATGGGACTAAAGGTATAGGAAGCCATTAACCGATACCTTTTATCCAGAAACAGGCTCTGTATTCTGTCTAAATCTTTTGCATCCATCTTGAATGATGTGATTTTAATGGTGTCATTACCGCTTTTAGACAATTCTTGGGCTAACATTTCTCCTTGAAATATTTTGGTATCATGGAATGTTTGTAGAACCTTTTCCATGATTGTCCATTCTTTTTCTCTATCTTTTGCATAGGGGATGAAATGATAGTGCAAATCTAACACCAGAGGAGGATAGTATTTTTGGTTATTCTGCCTTTCTGGCTCTGTATTCCTGAGATAATTATTCTCTTCAAAAGACGACAAAAAAATGACGAGTTTAGGTTTATCAGGCAATTCCAGCTCTCCAGGGGATCGGAATAGAATATCCTCTTCTTCCAAAATGTCTTTTAAATTTAGCAGAAGAAATTTTTTCAGGCTTTCGCCAATGTCTTGTAGTATATTGGTTGGCATGAACGCTTCCTTTAAAGGTCTCTAAGCCAGTTTTTAATAATATCAGGGTGCTTTCTTACCCATTCTTTTGCTACTTCAGCAGGGTCTTTAGCTGGATTGTCTGGAATATCTTCAATTTCTGCAATCAGGTAGCTTACTTCATTGATAGGAATATACCAGTTCATGAAAAATTTATAGGCTTTCGGGATTCTTTTTTGCAACTTTTTAGAAATTCCTACATAAATGGTCGCCTTGGGATAAGAGCAAGAAATTTTTGTAAGCTCAGGTCTTCCTTTGGAAAATATCCATTTGTCTTCCTGGTACGGCGGCTCTTCCAACAATGTTACATCATAGGTATAGGTTACCCATCCAGGCTCCCAAAAATAAAACAAGATAGGTTTTTCCGCCTGCATATTCTCTTTGAGAACAGGATAGAATCTTTTTTCATCCGATTGGAAGATTTCCAAATCTATACCATATTCACGGATTTTGGATATATTGATGGCCGTAGAATCCCAATTTCCATCGCCTACCCATATATCGCCTTTTCCATCTCCATTTACGTCAAAGAGATTTTCTTTGCCCTTTAAATCAAAAACATTCTTTATATCATATTTTTTGGCTACTTTGGAAGGAATGTAAAAACCTTGATAAGCATCAGGATAGCTCACTTTGGCAATTACGGTCTTCCTCTCTTCAACATATTCTCGAAACAAAGCGATTCTATTGGGCAGCCATAGATCAGGGAAAATGTCTACAGTCCCTTCCTGGAGTTCTGGCCATATATTTCTTTCAGGAACATTCTTGATTTCTGTAGGAATGCGCAACTCTTTTTCCAAAACGTATTTCATGATTTGCTCGATAGCGGTAGAACCTGTCCAGTTTAAACTGGCGATCACAATCTTTTCATCATTGATTTCCTGAACAAGACGAAAGCCTGTGTAGTATCCCCTGTAGTCTGGAAGATAGCTGGCGCGAAAAGCAGAACGGCAAAATCGTGCATTATGAAACCACATGCCTCCACGATAGACTCTTTCTTCTCCTTGCAACGGCCCAGAAGGATCGAATTGCTCTGTCGCAGGATATTCTCCTCTCCAGTCCTGGCACCATTCATAAAGATTGCCGCTCATATCATATAAATGCCATGCATTAGGAATTTTTTGCCCAACGTCTTGAGGAAAAGGATTTCCTTTTTTTTCTGTATTTTCTGAATACCAGGCATAGTCCTCTATTTTCTGGTGGGCAATGTCATCGCCCCAGTAAAATCTCGTCGTGGTTCCAGCTCTGCAGGAATATTCCCATTGGGCCTCGGTTGGCAAAGCAAATTTTTCTTCAAGCCTGGAAAAAAATTTGCTTTCAATGTCTTTCCAGCTCACATAACTTGCTGGATGCTTGCTTGTATTCCCTTTTGTAATTTTAGATGTTGAAGCTTTATCTTGTTTTCCCTGCCAGGGACGCTCCTGTGTGACTTGAAACCACTGGTCTTGTGTAATCTCGTATTTTGACATCCAAAACGCCTTACTAATCGTTACCAGGTGATATTGTTCGTCCAGATAGCGATCTTTTTCTCCTGCTGGGGAGCCTCTCAGATAGCGTCCTGGTGGAATCAATACAAGCTCAAAGGATATCTGGGGACTACGGAACATCTTTTCTACAGACAGATCTTTTTGTTGGGCATAGACTTTCTGGTATAGTGCAGCAAGCTCTGACTGTCTTTGATAAGAAAGGTTTCTCCACTCAGAGCTTGCCATATCCAATACCCATTCGCCTCCTTTAACAGGAATTTTATAAAGAAGCTTCTCTATAAAATCTCCTTTGTCTCTTTTCGCCATCTGCATAAACCATAGGTTTTCCATCTTTCTGATGTCAGGAATATCGCCCCTCATAGATTTGAGCTTTTGAATCACTTCCTGGGTCTTCTCGATTTTCCCCTCAGAAAGATACTCCTCCGCCTGGGAAAGATAGGTATAGTATTTTTCATTTTCCATTTCCACTTGAAGCAAAATTTTTCTAATTTGCGCGTTTTCATAATATTTCAATGCTATTTTAGAAAAATTAATACATTCTTTATTATTTCCTTTACGGAATTCTTCATGCGCTTTATCGTGGGCATCCAAAAATGCCTTAAAATCGGAAAACTTTTTATCCCATTCTTCCCCTATATTATATTTTTCATAGACTTCAGAAAGCATATCTCTGGCAAGCGCGATTCTTTGCTCTTCCAATGCTTTTACAATTTTATGATGGTATTCTGTATAAACTTTATCTGTGATTTGTAGTTTAAGATTACTAAGATAAATATCGTTTTTACCTAATTTTTCTGCTTTGAGAATCGCCTGTAAACATTGTGCAATATCTTTTTCCTGATATGCTTTTCTAGCAAGAGCATAGTAGGTTTCAAATAGCTTATCCTGGCATTCTTTCGTATTTTTTTCTAAAATTTTCGCATATTTTTCGCTCATCTGGCTCTTTATCTTTATATAAGATTCTAAAGCTTTCTCATAATCCCCTTTTTCTTGCCATTCATAAGCTTTTTTATATTCTCTTTCCGAAAACAAATCTTTACATTCCTGTCTATTGAGTTCTACAAGCTTTTTATAATGGTCATTCATTTGCGGAAAAATAGTATTATAAAGAGCTATAGCTTCTTCATATTGTTTTTTCTCTTGTAGTTGCAGTGCAATAGAATAACTCTCTCTCAATTTAGGAGAAATATTCTCCTGTATTGCCTTTTGCAGAAAATTTTTAAATTTTTGAGAATCAGGAAAACGAGAAACAGCATCTTTACAAAGATTCTCCGCAGAAGAATCACCCTTTTGTAAAAGAATTTCTATTTCTTTAAAATATAAATATTCCTGCAATGTATCCAGTGTCTCTATGATAGGGCTTCCTTTATCCACAAGCAGGTATGCAGTTTGGAGTTGTTTACGGGATCTCTCCTGGTCTTTAGATTTCCAGGAATCCTGGACAAGCTCTAAGAGATCCAAAAGTTTCTGGCTTGCACCTTTTAGACTCTCCTCTTTTTTTAAACCTTCAGGCGGGGTCCTCAAAATTTTTCTTGCGATATATTCTTTTTTATATTCTTTTAGCAATTTTTGTATTTGCTGAGAGTATTTCCCTTCAGGATATTTTGCTAAAAATTCTTCCAAACTTTGTATACGCTGAGGGAGATTTCCCACGAATCTTGTTGCCTTTTGATACAGAGCTTCTTCTTCCGCCTGCGAAATTTCCTGAAGCAGCTTGCGTGCTTCTTTGTTATAAAGGGGTTCAGGGTATTCAGAAAGATAGCTTATAATTTCCCTATGCGCTCTTTCAAAGTTTGCCCTTTCCAGATATGTTACAGAGGATTTTGCTTTTTCTTCAAAGAAAAGTGTTTCTTTCTTTCTCTGAATTTCTTTGATTTCCAAGGCAATAAGAGAAGAATAGTTACCCTGAGGATATTTCTTACTATATTTTAAGCAAGAATCATAAGCTTCCTCATAGTCTCCCTTATCATAATAAGACCTGGCTTCCTGTAAAATCTGGCGATAGTATTTTTCTTCTTCGAGAGATGATTCCAGAGACAGGATAGTCGCCGTAGCTTTTTCTTTATACTTGCCAGAGGGATATTTTTGTAGATATCCCTGATATGCCGCTATCTTAGGTTCATAAGTTTTTTCCATTTCTGCTTTAGAAAAGCATAAAAGCCAGAAACTCTCTTCTTCCTTATGATAACCCAATTCAAGGATTTTTTCTTTTGCTTTGAGAGCGTATTTCCCTTTAGGTGCCCATTCCAGGTATTTTTGATAAGCCTGTATAGCATCAGAATAGTCTTGTAAAGACTGAACTGTCTTTTTCTGAGCTTCAGCCCAAAGCAGCTCGGCTTTTTGGAGTGCCATGGCACGAGTGACTTCCAGGTATGCTGTAGCAGAATATTTTCCTTCAGGATATTGCTTTAAATAGAGCTGGTATGCTGCAATCTGAGATGCATAGTTTTCCGATAGAAATTGAATTTTTTCTAATATATTATGCCACAATAGAACATCTTGTTCTTCCTGGTATTTCTTATAAGAATACCAGCCATATCCTGAAGCGACTAAAAATACAATTAAAAGAAAAAAAATGCTAAAGGATTTTAGACTCATGCTTTTCCCTGATTTCTGTAATTCTCAAATAGTTTTACTACTTTCGAGCCTATTCTAACGTTTTCTGTGGTCACAGTCTTATTTATAAAAGCCTATAGATAACAAAGCCTGCTCTTAGCAAATTTTTCCTGTGCCAGATGAGCAGTGCTATGATAATAGCATCTGCTTCAGCAGGCGGCATTCAGCCTTATTTTTTTTATGTACTATAAATACCACAGATTCTGTTAGAGCTAGCTTTCGAGCATCTTTGTAAATTTTAAACAGACAATTGCCTCGATTTCTATTGGAGAGGGACTCTGCGCCCTAGCAATATTTTGCGGTTTCTGATAAGATTCGATAAAGATTCTCTGTCAATCATAAGATAGCTTTGAATACCATTATTGATAATAACATATTCTTTATTATTATACTGAACTCTTTGATTCCCTCTTGTACCTAAATAATATTCTCCCTGTTTGATATAGCCCAGTCTTGAAGTAAAAAACAAAGCTGCATTTTGCTCAAAACTCACCGCTAGCCAATATTCACCTGTTTGAACAGCGATTCCAGGGGTATCCCCTTCCAGCAAAATCTGTTCAATCAATTTTCCTGATTTGGTCGTTAGCTTGCCCCTGTCTACCTTGCTCTCTCCAAGAACTGCATCTCTTTCCAATAGAATTTCATCTGAAACATAGTACTGAAGATTTTTCAAATCTTCTTCGCTCAACTGGTATTCCTGTCTTAATTCTTGAGTAAAAGGAATCCTTTCGCTGGAGCAGGCCACAAACAACACAGCAACACTGAGAAGAAAAAATAATCTCATTTTTATATTCTCCTTTCTAATCCCCAAAAATTCTAGGCTCTGGAGCCAATTTGATTTCTGGTGCTACTTTCACTTTGGGTTCAAGTTTTATTTGTGGATCCAAAATAACCTTGGACTCGCCTTCCACTTTAGGAACTCCAGGAGAGCTACCTGGTTCTGCTTTGGGAGTTTCTTTGGGTTTAGCAGAGGGGATTTCTTCTTTTACAACTAAAGGTTTTTTTTCCTCTATTTTTTCCACCTTCACTGTTTCCTTTGCAGGAGGCTCTTCTTTTTTAACCACGACAGGACTTGTCAGATCTTTTTGCTCTGGTGCAATTTGTTTATAGGGCTGTAAGGCATCTGCAACACCATGAAAAAATAGGGCAAGGTTTTGAACCACTGCATGATCTAGCAGCTCTTCTTCTTTTGCTTCTTTAGGAACACCAACCATATTCCAGGTTCCCTTTAAAGCATGAAGTAAATCTCCTTTTTCTTGCTCGGAAACATGCTTTGCCCACAAAGTTTCCAAAAGAGCCATTCTTGTATTCCATCGTCCCACTGTAATATCTTTATTCTGGCTTTGGTTTAGTTCCAGCTCTGGCAGGATTTCTTTCTCCAACATATTCAATAGTTGAGGCGAGCAAAGAAGCACCTTCTGATCCAATTGTAACTGGCGTATTATAAGAGTTAAATTTACCTTAGCATCGTTTCTTATAAAACTATAATTCACAACACGTTCTGATGGTTTTGTTTTTTTTACCAGAGGAGCTACTTGTTGTATTCCTAAATCTTGTTTTAAAAATACCCCAGGCTCATTGATTTCTTCTTCTGCTAAAAAGATTCGCTCCTCAAAAGTGCATCCAGCCAAAAACAAGATAAAAGACAAGAATAAAATTTTGTACATATTACCCTCCAGCTTGAAATTATGGTAGCACTCATCATTTTAGAAATTTACTTTAAGGATAGCAAGGAATGCAAAAAAAGTCAAGGAAAGAAGATTTTGTTTTGGATTTATCTTAAACTCTTTTGTCTATAGAAATACGTTGGCTTTAAAAATAAATTCCTTGAAAAATGAATCAAAAAATTTTAAAATACCAGGGGCGTTGCCCTGCTATTATATTTTGTCCCTTCGGGGCTAAGATTGGAATATAGCCTAAAGTGCATTTATCACTAAAACTATAATTTCCTATGAATTAAAATTAATATGAATTAAAATTAATATAAAATTACAAATATTGAAAGATATAAAAATTTACTATAAACTGATGAGTTATAAAATTATGAAAAAAATACCTCAAGAAATTCAGGAAGTGATACTCCAAGGCCATTCTTTAACTATAGAAGAGGTTATTGCTGTAGCCCGATGGGGAGCCAAAGTTTTTTGCTCTGAAGATGCCAGAAAAAAAGTACTGCATTGCCGTACCCTGATCGATGTTCTTGTAAATCAAGATATTGTAGCCTATGGTATCAATACAGGCTTTGGTGCGTTGAGAGATTGCATTATACCTAAAGAAAAAATAAAGCAGCTCCAGAAAAATTTGATTCGCAGCCACGCCTGTGGTGTTGGGAAGCCTCTTTCTCAAGAAATTATACGCGCTTGTATCCTCTTGAGAGCTAATACGCTTTTAAAAGGGAATTCAGGTGTACGCATGGAAATCATAGATGCTCTGGTACAAATGCTAAACCTTGGAATCTGTCCTTTTGTTCCTTGCAAAGGAAGTGTAGGGGCAAGCGGAGATCTCTCGCCCCTTTCCCACATAGCCCTCGTTGTCATAGGCGACCCCCAAGGGCTTTTTTCTCTATGGAATAAAAAGAGGGATTTCCAGCAAGAGGAAAAATACTTTTGTTCTACTCCAGAAGAATTACAAAAGTGGGGCTATTCTGCGATAGAGCTTTCCTATAAAGAAGGCCTGGCATTGAATAATGGCACACAGGTCATGTCTGCCATTGCCTGCCTGACGCTGTATGATTCTTTTGTCCTCTTGCATAGCTCAGAGATGGCTACAGCCTTAAGCATGGAGGCTGCACAAGGGGTAGCCACTTCTTTAGATGAACGCATACACAATGCAAGGCCTCTGGCATACCAGCCCGAAGTAGCGAGAAGGCTTAGAGCTTATCTCCATGGAAGCACTTTACTTTCCAGTCCTCTGAATGCAGGGATACTTTATTCTATACAGGAAAAATTGTCGAATCTAGGATTACAGAACCTCTGGAATACAATATCTCTTTGCCTGGAAGAATACAGAAAAAATCTGGCAGAAGCAAAACCATGGGAAATTTCTCATAACCAAAAGGCCTTACAAGAGGCTAAAAAAACAAGAGATAGTATAGTCAGAAGCATAGAGTCGGCAATAACAAGCCAGGCTTATTCTATAGAAATATGTCTGGAACTTCGCCAATTGCTGGAGTCTTTGAAAAAGTCCGTACCAGCTCTATGCCCTACACAAGATGACTACTCGTTTCGGTGTGCTTCTCAGGTTCTTGCCTGTGCATGGCGTGCATGGGAACACGCACGGGAAGTAGTTTCTCAGGAAATCAATTCCGCCACAGACAATCCTTTGATTTTTCCCCCTGAGATGCCAAAACATGAAATTGATGCCTATGAAAGCTGGCTGAAGAACAATCCTGAACTATGCGCCCAATCCGTCGTTTCAGGAGGGAACTTTCATGGTGAGCCAGTAGGAATGGTTATGGACTATCTCGCCATTGCCCTTTGTGAAATAGCGAGCATAAGCGAAAGACGTATAGCCCATCTTGTGGACCCAAAGCATAGCAATGGACTGCCAGCTTTTTTAGCAAAAGATGCTGGATTGAATTCAGGATTTATGATCCCCCAATATACAGCAGCATCCCTGGTTTCAGAAAACAAAGTCCTCTCTCATCCTGCCACAGTAGACTCAATCCCCACCAGCGGAAATACAGAAGACCATGTGAGCATGGCAACTATAGCAGCCAGAAAGTGCAAAGATATTTTAGAAAATTCTACTTTTGTAGTAGCCATAGAGTTCATGGTCTGCCATCAGGCTCTTTTTTTCAGACTCTTAGAGCCAGGAAATCTGGCACAACGCTTCCAGAAAATGCTTTCCGAGTACACCATAGAATCTCCTGTCCTGAACCTAAAAGGCATTCCCTTCTTTCAATCAGATGGAGTCTGGTATCCCATTATACAGGAATTTTTCAAAGCAATACAAGAAGAAAAATTCTTAGCACTGGCAGAGACACAGAGTTCCTGGTAAATTTTTTTTATCCGTAGATTACACAGAAGCAATAGTTTGTAGCCGCAGGGTTGCGCCAAAAAAGTCATGTCTGCTCAAAAGTCTGACACCAGCGCAGTCCCTGCGTCTTTTGTTTCCAGGAATGCGGTAACACCCCTTGCAACAGTAGGTTTTTACATTGGTTCTTTTTTTATTTTGTCAAAAGACTTTTGTCTCATGCCTGGCACACAGAATCTACTTTAAACAAAACGAAAGGCAGATTATAGAATAGGCAGTTACCAGGCGAGGGTCGGATTCCCACCATCTGGAATTTTCATTTTTCCAAGAGCCATCAGTTTTTTGGCGGGAAAGAAGGGTCTGAGCCAGATCTTCTCTCCAATTGTGGACTGCGCCATCAGAATCTTCCAAGAGAGGGAGATTCAAAAGAAGCATGGTTTTGGCAAATGTATGATAATAGTAGTATAGCCCCTGCTGTCCAGCTCCTGGATTCTGGGAAAGATCATAGTTTTTCCGAATCCATTCTATGGCTGCCTTGAGCCTGGGGTCATCTTTGGTAAGATTAGCATAAATGTAACTTTTGATCCCAGCGTAAGTCATGCTTCCATAAGAACGATATGCCATATTGCCATCAGCAGATTTTTCCTCTCCGCCTGCGCTGGAACCTGGATAGTAAACAAAACCGCCATCATTCCCTGCCCATGCCTGATCGTTGCTTTCGCTTCTGTTCTGGCATCTTTGCAAAAAGACAACGGCTTTCTGGAAGGCAGGGTCAGATTCTGGCAAACCTGCTGCTTTCAAGGCTTCCAACGCATACTGTGTATTCGATAGATCTGGCCTTTCGGAACTTCCATATCCAAAACCGCCATAGAATTTATCTTTTTCTGGTGTATATCCTTCTTCCTCATCGCATTGTAGTTTTAGCAAAAATTGCTTTGCCTTTTCAATGGCATCCTTATGTTGCCTTGCAACATCAGGATGTGCTGTGAGAGCCATGAGAGCAACAGAGGTATAGTAGTTCCTGAGCTGATCTACATAGATTCCGCCATCTTCCTTCTGGCATTGAATAAGGTATTCTATTCCTTTTCTTACCCAAGGGCCATCTTCTGGGCCATATTTCCTGGTGCTGGAAAAAAAAGCTGTTAAAACCAGTGCTGTAAGAGCAGGATCGCCCAGATGGCCTTCTTTATTCAAACTATTACGTAAAAAACGAATCCCTTTATCCATGGCTGCATTTACAGCCTTTTTGGTTCCTTCAGTCAAAGTCCCTTTTGGTTCTGCTGGAGCAAAAGATATAGTAACTAAAAAGCATAAAAAAATCATAAATGCTGTTTTCATGATATTTTTCCTAAAAGGTGTTTTCTGTCCATTCCTCTTTTTGCCATGCGAGATAATGTAAGATATTTCCTGTGCATTCTGGTAAAATACGGAGTTTTTTAGAGCCAAAGGGATGGATGCAGTTGGAATGGAAGTGTCCACAAAGCAGAATATCGCAGCGATTTTCCTCAAGAAGCTTTTCTGCGAACGCAATGTCAGGCTTCAGAAAGCTGTAATCTTTTTTCTTGATGGAAGATTTGCTTGCTTTGCGTAAATTCTGTCCCATTCTCAAGCAAACAAAACCAGGCAAAAAGCGACTGAGGAGGTAGATGATTTTTTTTCTGAGAATAGAGCGAATCTTTTGATAGGCAATGTCTTTTGTACAAAGAATATCGCCATGAGAGAGCAGCAAACGTTGTCCTTGAAGAGAAAGGATTGTCTTTTCTTGTAGAACTTTTCCCTTATTTCGTTGCCAATAGGAAGCAAAAAGAAAATCTCTGTTTCCAGGCAGAAAAAAAAGTTTTTTTTGCCTGGATCTCTGTTTCATGGCGTGGAGAAGCGGCTGGTATATGTTCCACTGCGCCTGGGCATCGCCTACCCAAAAGTTGAACAGATCGCCCAGAATATACACCACTGCATTCTGCTGTTCGGTAAAGTCTAAAAATTCTATAAAATGCTGAATTCTCTCTGGCTCTTTTTTGTCCAGGTGAATATCAGAAATAAAAAAAAGAGGATGGCCCATGATTTAGTTCCCATAAAAAAAACTCTCCCATGACAGGAGAGTTTTTTGAGTCAGGCAATGATGCAAAATCCCTTAACATGCCTGAAATTTGATACTTTTAACAAAGGATTACCATTGAGAAGTAATCTGGAAGAACCAGGCATGCTCCAGATCGCCAGATCCGCCATCAGCCTTAGCTGTTCCATAGTATACTTTGTTGTCCAGATCTAACATTACCCAGTTGAAGGCTACAGCAATATGTTTGTTGAAATTGTAGCCAACGATGAAGGTATAAGACCAGGCTCTTTGTCCAGGAATGTTGTCGTTTACGCCAACTCTTTTGGTATCTTTGTTGTCCAGATCGGTATAGGAGAAAACAAATCCAGCAACGATACCAGAATCTTTGACTTCGGGTTTGATGCAATGACGATAGGTAAATCCGAATGTCCAGCCAAAGCCTTCCAGCCAGCTTCTTCTGCCTACGCCTGTAGGATTGAAATCGCCAGGTTTGCTGCTGTAATCTCTCTGCCATGCAGAATACATGAATTCGCTTTCGACGCGAACGTTGTGTCCACCTTCCAAATCTCTGTCAAAACGGAAAGCAACGTCTACTGCATTGCGCCAGCCTTGAGTCAGACCATCCTGAGTAATATTGCCAGGGAAAAAGCCTACTCCAGATGCATTTACTAAACCTACTCCATCCAGGTTTTGTTCTCTATTGCGTAATAAACCAATATGAATAAAATTGTTAGGATTCTGGGCATAACCGCAATAGTAGAAACGCATTTGGGCTGCCATCAAGAAATCATCATCAGCATTTCCTGCATTGGCTCCGCTTCCATTGAAAAGACCAGCAGCATAGCCAACCTTGTCAGCAATGACACCATGGAGCATAAGACCAATGTCACGACCGTGGCTCCATCCACCGATGAAAGGCTCAGATGCAATGGTCATTCCTTCGTTTTCGCCATATTGTCCTTGCATTGTGAAAGGAACATGGGTCTGACCAACGCGAACGCTCAGTTCAGGTAAGCCAATGTATTCGATGTAAGCATCTCTCAGACGGACGTTATAAGCACCGCCTCCAAATCTGTTATTAGTATCTGCAAAATCAATCTGGATGCGAGAATGCCAATCCTTCAGAAGATACATATCAAAAGTCAGATATACACCATTAAGATAGAAAGAATTGTTGACAGGGGTATCATTTTCGAAAATGCCTAAACCAGCCTGTAGATAACCACTTAGCTTCAATTCTAAATTGCCTTCGGCTGCACGTACGAAGAAGCCATTGTCATAACCAGCGGTGATGCCAGTTCCATCTTCTTCTGCAACAGGCTCTTTCAGGTATTCTTTGACGATTTTTTCTGTATATTGTTTATAAGAAGATTCGTCTTGCATGACACCTAAACGTTCCTGCAATTTCTGGATTTGAGCTTCTTGTTGTTCGCAAAGTTTTTCTAGTTTCTGAAGACGGTCTTCAGAAGTTTGAGCTTGTAATGTAACAGAAAATACGATTGCACAGATCAACACGAGATAAATGCAATTCCTCATTTGCCTTTCCCTCCGTGAAATAAAGTTTTTAAATCAGAAATTTTCACAAAGCAGATCTCTAATTCGAGATATACCAAAAAATTTTTCTGCATTTTCCTCATCGAGAAACCTCTTGTATTTTTGAGGCTTAGCGGATGGTAACACAATTACCAACACAACCTTTCCATCTTAACTTATCATAAGGAAGTTTTTTTGTCAAATATTTTTTATAGGGAATCCCTCTTTTTTTCTATAATGATAAACAAGCAAGAATTTTGCTTGCTTTCTTTTGCTGCTCTTGATAAAATTTTTGAAAAATTGTAGTACAAAAATAAGGCCTGTTTGGGTGAGGAAAGAATATGAGAGAAGACAAAAGAGCGAAACTTTCGGAAATTTTCAATGAAGTAAGTAAAACATACAATGAAATTGTAACGGAATTACCAGAATTTGGCACGGTCAAGTTAGCCCAGACATTGGAAGAAGAAGAAAAGTATTTTGCCAGTGCGCAGGGCTTTTATAAAGTTGCCGTTGTAGGAAGCTATAGTACAGGGAAGACTACTGTACTCAAATCTCTTTTCTTTGATCGTGGTCTTTATGAAATCGAATTGCCTACAGCAGCAGATATCACTACCCAGGTACCTACCATTATCAAACTTATCCCTGGTTATACAGAAAGTTGCTATGTCAGGGCAGATGCTATCACTCCTGCCGATTTTCTTGCAGCCTTAAGGTGGAGCATTGAGCAGATCAATGCCAAAACTCCTTTAGAAAAACCCAATTTCAATGACCTCACGCCCAGTGGTTTTTCTGCATGGGTCAATGAAGTCGCTATTCCTGTTTTGAAACAGCCTATCAGAGGAGGAACAAGTGCCACGAACGACCATTTTATCAAAGAGCTTCAGGAAGCTGTTCAGATTTTCAGAACATTAGACCCAGGATATCGCCTTCCTGCTATCAATAGTATAAACACAGCACTGGCAGCGATCAAAGATCCCAAAGCATCTCGCAGCTTGCGATCCATTTCTATTTCTATTCCAGGAAGAAACCTTACCTATCCTATCCAGTTGGTGGATTTACCTGGTATGGATGTGCCTAACCTGGCGCACAGACAATTTTCCTATAAATTCATAGCAGAAGAAGCAGATGCCGTACTCTTTATAAAAGATGCCCAGAAGCCTAGCTTTACCGAAGGGGAGCAAGAGCTGCTGACCCATATTGCTTCCAAACTTTATGATATCCAGCAAAAATGCTTCTTTGTATTTAATAAATGGCATGATACAGACCATCCAGGAGCAGAGAAAGCAGTAAGAGAGCTTCTCAATGACTATCATTTTCAAAGCAAGAATATTTTCCGTATTTCGGCATTGCCTGCGCTGATGAATATGGAAGAAAAAGAGGGCGTAGATATTGATTCCAGATACAGAAAAAATCAGCAAGATTGGGCTATCAGCAACTATAAAGATCTGAAGCACAAATATGGCAACCGTCTTTTAACAGAAATGGGAATAGTGCAGCTCAAGGAATTCCTCGAATACTATTGTGAAAATAGCCTGCCTATGCTGGCTTTGAAAAATCATGCCGATACCCTGACCGATTTCACAAAAGCCATGAACAAAAGGCTGGAAGAAATCGTTATTAACCTCAAAGAAGGCAATGCGGATATTTCTGTTTTTGAAAGCCCTGATTTAGGTAGATGTGAAGCAGCATTGGCCAGCTTTAAAGAAAATGTACATGGTATAGAATCCAGGCTGGATGAATTCGCGGATAGTCTCCAGGACAGTCTGGAAAAACTCATTGAAACAACCGAGGGAAAAGTAATCATTTATGAAAAAGGAAAGCTAGAAGAGCTTCCTGAAGGCCCTATTGCCAAAATGCTATACAAGCTCGGCTTGAAATCTAAAGCCAAGAGCAAATCCCAAAAGAATTTTGCCAATACGCCTTCTGTCTCCCCTGCTCCAGGAAAAAATAGAAAAGGCAAAAGCCCCAAAGAGTTGGATGTCCCAGGAGGAACAGAAGAATCGGTTATCTTTGAAGAAGAACCCGATTTACTGGAACAAGAGGATACCGTTCCCGAAATGGTTCCCCAAAGACCTATTGATATTCTAACATACCTTGTCAAGGATGTATTTCCTAATATTGATGTCTATCAGAGAGCTAGAGTCATCAGCAACTATACAGCAGGAAGATCCAAAGTACTATCCCACGAAATTGAGCTGGCAGTGATTAAGGATGTAAACAAGCTCCTGAGAGAAAAATTTCTGGATGTTCTCGTCGGCCTTGTAGCTCACCACATACAGGTTCTATGCAGAACTATAGACAACGAAGGATATATAGACCATATTGAAGATATTTTAAGCCAATTCAACCTGAACCTTTATATCCAGCCACATACCATGTTTGTCAAGTTTATGGATGGCTTGAAAGCTAGACTGAATGAGGCCTGCGAGGTTATGGCAGAAATGGCAATCAAGAAGCTCGATGAAGTGGGTGTCTATAATGAAAGGCTCAATTTTGTAGCTGGTATGCCTTGTGATGCTCAAGAGCAGTGCCGTAAAAAACAGACCATTTTGGTGGAATACCTTACAGAAAACTACAAAAAACATGTTGCCATTGCTTTCCAGACTTTGAGAGATGAAGGATGGGACGAACTCAGCGAAAAGATCGCCAAAGGAAGAGAACAACTGGTTGGACTCTTGGGCCGTCATGATGTCATTGCTTCCAAAATTTTTGAAGAACGCAAAGCTATGGAGAGAAGAGGCAAATCTTATGAACGTGCTTTGTTCGAACAAATGGAAGATTCTCTAAAAGAAAAATTTGCCGTTCTCAAAGACGTTGCCAAAGAAGATCTGGAAGTCAAGGTAACACAACGCAATTCCAAAATTACAGAATACCAGCAAAAAATACAGTTACAGACACATCAGATCAAAGATTTAGTATCAGGTATTAGCTTGCCAAAAAATGAAGATGATTAAGGAATAGTAAAATGCCAATCAAAATTCGTTGCGCTTGTGGGAATGTTTTATTAGCCCCTGAAGATAGGGTAGGGGATACAGGGAAATGCCCTGCTTGCAACCGTTCTATCAAAGTAGAAATGCCCCGATCTTCGGATACAAGAAAATTGCTACCTCAGCCTGAAAATACAGCAAAGGAAGATACTTCCAAATATTTTATGCTAAAAAGAAAACCATCCTGGATCCGTAGAATTCTATCCTTTCCTGTTTACGCACTGTTTCTTCTCCTTGTATTGTTTATGATTTCTTCGCAGTATTTACAGGAAGGCGAAGTAAAAAGGCTTTGTAATCTTTATATTCCCCAGGAAGCATGGCTGCAAGAGCAAATTTTATTTATCAGAAAATCTCACAGGGATTTTTTTCTTACCCAAATATACTGCCCTTTGGCTGCATACTATAAAAAAATCACCCAGCAAGAGAGTGAAAAAACACATCAGGAAACAAAACCTGAAACACCACGAAAAGAGCATAGCGTTCCTGAAGAATCTCTAAAAAAACAAGAAAATGAAAAAATAGAAAATATAGAAAAAGAGCCTGTAAAAGAGGAAATAAAAGAAGAAACGCCTCTAAAAGAAGAAGTCCCTGAGAAAAAAGAGTAAATTTATGATGTACGTCCTATGTTCCGCAGCTTCTAAGGAAAGAATTTTGATTTTTTAGGTTGTTTTTTAAGAAAAC
>CALKWO010000336.1 GCA_938003875.1 uncultured bacterium | reverse complement strand
TCTGGAGCTACAACTGCTTGTTTTATCTCATCCTGTATTTCTGAGTTAAGATCACTTTTAATTACTACTTCTGGAGCTACAACTGCTTGTTTTATCTCATCCTGTATTTCTGAGTTAAGATCACCTGTTTTTATCTCCTCCTGTATCTGTAGCTGTTCTACATTATTTGTATTTGATGTTATAGTAAACTTTGGAATAGCTATTTCATGTCCACATGCAGGACAATAAAAAAGCTGCCCATGATGCTTATTAGACATTGAGATACGTTGACTGCATTGACACAAGATGGTTATCTTTTGCTGAGGCTGAAATATAATAAATCTATTGCAAGAAGCGCATAAAACATTTCTATAAGGGGACTCTGTATCAACAATTTCTGAACAGAAAGGGCATAAAATTTTTATCATATTAAAAAGCCTTAAAACAGAACAGATAATTTAATATATACTATATAATCTTCCCTTCGATAGCCTATACTCAAACAGGTACTTCCTACATCAGAATAGAGTCTACTCTCCTACCTTCCTTTAATTAAATATTACAGTAAAAATGCTTTAGCTACTGTAATAAATTGATAAACATGTTGTGCCAATTCTGCACTGGAAAAAGAATAGCTTGCTATTGGAAAATCTTCATAAAAATAAAGATAAGATTCATTTATTGAGATAGTTTTGATTTTTTTATATGAAATACAGATAGGTTCTTCCCAAAGACATTTCCAAACGATACTTTTGTCAGTTAAAGCAAAACCATCTTTGCCACTCCCCCAAGTAGTAGTATCTTGATAAAACAAAATCTTTTCATTCTGTACCAGGTAGAGAAAACTTTCCCGTGCATTTCTTTTCTTTTCGTGGGGAATGTCTTTGTACTGATATAGGCTGTCAACAAATCTGTGTATATCTAAATAGCAAAAAATATCAGAAAATTGCTTAGGAAAAATATGTCTTGTCCTAGAATCTTTTACAATATAATCGTAAGTAGAATCATTATAAATATTTATCAAATTTTCCGAAGAGAAGCACAGCATATTATGTATTTCTTCAAGATATTCTATGGCTTTACTTATATCGCCTCTTCCAGCATAGTAATTAAAAAGATAATATAACAAGTCAGGATCAGCAGGATTATTATTTTTTAAAAGATAGTCCGTTTCTTTTGCTGCTTCATCTTTATAGCCAGCAGCATTGAAAACATCATATGCTATTTGATGCACACCTATTTCTTCTGGAAATTGTTTTAATATAGAATATGTAGTTTCTAATGCTAGAGGAATCTCATTATTTTGTAGCAAACAACATGTGTATTCTGTCCAATAAAAAGAAAAAGAAGGGTCTAAATTGGTGGCTATTTCAGATTGTTCTTTTGCATCTTGAAACTTTCCTAAATTGCGCAAAATAATAGAATACCAAAAATGGATATGAGCATCAAAAGGTATTAGAATAGAAGCTTCTTCTGCTATAGGCAACATCTCTTCAAATTGGGTTGGATTTTCTTGTTGAAAAAAGTTTGCTAGTTTTGTTTGAAGAATGCTTACTTGTTCAAAATTCTGATATATCTGTTCTGGGGGAACTTCAAAAGTAATATATCTGTGAAAAAGACTAAGGAACGAGGTTAATAGATTCGGAAAAACTTGCCAAATCAAATTCCAAAAATGGTTAATATGATTAGTAAGATTATCCAAGGCTTGTTTATCTTGATCGTCATCTTGTTTTCCAGCAAAATAACCTCCAGCCATAGCACCTAATACAGTGCCAATTCCTGGCAAAACAAAGCTCCCTAATGTTGCGCCTAGCCCAGAACTGAACAAATATTTAGGATTTATATTAGCATTTAAAGCACCTTTTACAACTCCTCCCCATTGTGAATCAGGAATATCCAATCGCTTAACATATTCTTTTGCATTTTCTATTTCATAAATAGCATGTTTTACTGCCTGCAATTGTTCTTGAAAAATACTTTTTAGCTTGATACACTCTTCGGTATTACTCTGTAGGTTAAAACTAGAACAAAGAAAGTTCGTCATATCATCCAGACCTTTTATTAAAGCCTGATTCAGAGTACTTGTATTGTAGGATGCTAAATATTGACTTAATTTTTCTTTTTTATCTGCCTCGTTTAGAATCTCTACAATTTCCTTTTGAAAGCAATCTCTTGCCTTGAAATATATTAAAGATGCTTCATTGTAATTATAATGCTGAAATTCAGTTACAATAGCATCTGAAGTGGTAAGCTTGGCAAGTAATAATTCTTTCTGTGTTTCAAACTCTTTTTTCGTAAGGATTCCACTCTTAAGTAAATCCCCTAATCCTTTGATTGTATTTAAAATTTCTTGGTGATTCATAGTTCAAACTATCCTATACCTAAGACCATGATATAACCTACTCTAAACAACTTCACTTAAATCAAAAGACATTTCTTGGCTTTTGAATGTTTCACCTCCTATGAGTAATCTCTTCAGCGATCAATTCTGCCTGCTTTAGCACAGTCTCCGTTGCCAGCATCTGCATATCTGGTGGATAGCCATATTGGCGGAGTATCCTTTTGACTATCACCTTCAGCCTTGCCTTGACGCTCTCTTTGATTGTCCAGTCTATGGAGGCGTTTTCTCTGACCTTATTGAAGAGAACGACCGCCAGCTCTCTTAGCTTCTCTTTTTGCATCACTTGCATAGCACTATCATTATTGGCGATGGCCGTATAGAAAGCATATTCGAAATCAGATAAGCCCATCTCCTTTGGTTCTTTGTCCATCGTCTTGATCTCTTTACCAAGCTGGATGAGTTCCTCTATGACCTGGGCTGCTGTGAGTATCCTGGCATGGTATTTCTGGATTGCATTCTCCAGCATCTCCATAAGGGACTTGCCCTGTACAAGATTCTTCTTGATCCTGGCCTTTACCTCGTCTTTCAGGAGTTTCTTGAGGACTTCCATCGCCAGGTTCTTATGCTTCATCTCTTGGACTTCCAAGAGAAAATCCTCAGAAAGAATGGATATATCGGGCTTCTTGATACCAGCAGCATCAAAGACATCTATGACCTGCTCTGTAACCAATGCCTTATCTATGACCTGCCGTATGACCGTTTCCATATCCTCGTTGCCATTGTCGGAATCACCTTTAGCGAATTTTGCCAGCCTGGCCTTCACTGCCTGAAAGAACGCCACTTCATCCCTGACATCAAGTGCCTGCTCATGTGGAATGGCAATAGAGAATGCCTGGGACAGAGCCGTCACTTCATCCAGGAATCTTTTCTTACCCCTCTCCAGAGCAAGAATATGTTCCTCTGCTTCGAGGATAAGGGATAGTTTCCTGCTCGTATTAGCTGCAAAGTATTCCTCATAAGCAAACCCATAAAACATCTGGGAAACAACCTCCAACTTCTCCAACATAATCTGTACTGCCTTTTCCTGGGCAATGGCAGGATCACCTTTGCCCCCATTATCCGTATAGAAAGAAAGGGCTTTCTTGAGGTCTGCTGCAATGCCAAGATAGTCCACGACCAAACCACCTGGTTTGTCTTTGTAGACCCTGTTCACTCGTGCAATGGCCTGCATCAGGTTATGGCCTCTCATAGGCTTGTCCAGATACATCGTATGCAGCCAGGGAACATCGAAACCTGTGAGCCACATATCCCTCACGATTACCAATTGTAGCTCGTCTTCTGGATTCTTCATCCTTTCGTTCAAGACCCTGCGCTGTTCTTTGGTCGTATGGTGCTTGGAAATCTTTACCCCATCAGAAGAAGCCGAAGTCATTACTACTTTGATCTTTCCCTTCCTGAGATCATCAGAATGCCATTCTGGGCGTATCCTGATGATTTCCCCATAGAGATCGGCAGCGATCCTGCGGGACATGGTTACGATCATTCCCTTGCCAGAGAAGACCTCCTGCCTTTGCTCAAAATGAGTAACTATATCCTGGGCTACCTGCTGGATTCTCTTCTCACTTCCGATCAGAGCTTCCAGCCTAGTCCACTTACTCTTGGCCTTCTCTTTCTCGGACTCCTCTTCCTGTTCCAGCTCGTCATCCATCTCTTGGACAAGCTTACGGCCTTCCTCATCCAGTTCTATTCTAGCCAAGCGACTCTCATAGTATATTCTGACCGTAGCCCCATCTTCCACTGCTTTGGAAATATCGTATATGTCAACATAGTTGCCAAAAACCGTCCTGGTGTTCACATCATCGCTCTCGATGGGAGTTCCTGTGAAGCCCAGATATGTGGCGTTAGGAAGAGCGTCCCTCATGTATTTGGCAAAGCCGTAGATGGTTTTCTCTCCGATGAGATTACCCTTTTCATCTTTGACCTCTTTGGTCTTGGCCTTCAGTCCATACTGCGTTCTATGAGCTTCATCCGCTATCACGATGATGTTCTTCCTTTCAGAAAGACGTTCATAGACATTGCCATCTTCAGGCAGAAACTTCTGTATGGTCGTAAAGACGATCCCCCCAGAACCCACCTTGAGCAATTCCTTCAGATGCTCCCGATTTTCTGCCTGGATGGGTTCTTGCCTGAGAAGCTGTTTGGCAGAGGCGAAAGTATCGAACAACTGGTCGTCCAGGTCATTCCTGTCCGTAATCATGACAATAGTAGGATTGTCCATAGCCAGAACGATCTTGCCCACATAGAAGACCATAGAAAGCGACTTGCCCGAACCTTGCGTATGCCATACCACCCCGCCTTTCCTATCCCCAGGAGGTTGGGTGAATGTAGAGCTAAGGCCGTACTGTTCTGGTTCTTCCATGACAAGTCCACCATATCCTGCTGCTCTCATAGTGGATTCTACAGCACGATTTACAGCATAGTATTGATGGTAGGCTGCCAGCTTCTTAACCGTCTCAATGGTGATGATTCCTTTGTCTTCTCTCTTGGCCTTTTCAAACAGAATGAAATGCTGGAGAATGTCCAGGATAGTGCTTTTCGTCAGCATACCATGAACCAAAGTTTCCAACTGTGGCAGAGCATCTACAGTCTTCCATACCATAAACCTGCTAAAATCCGAAGAGATCGTTCCAGCCCTAGCTTCCAGCCCATCGGAAAGGACGATAAAGCCATTATAGGAGAACAATCTAGGGATCATGGCCTTGTAGGTCTGTATCTGATGAAAGGCAGAGTGTACTGTGGCGTTTTCCTGGGCTGGATTCTTCAGCTCCAGGATGACCAAAGGCAGTCCATTTATGAAGAGAACAATATCCATCCTCTTATGAAGATTGTTCTCGACTACAGTAAACTGGTTCACGACCAGAAAGTCGTTGTTGTCCAGATTCCTATCATCTATAAGCCAAACCAGATCGCCCCTTATCTCACCATTCTTCTTGTAGCTCACATGGACACCTTCGGTTAGCATTCGATGAAAGACCTCATTGTTCACAACCAGCTCTGTAGAGTTCAATCTAAGTACCTGCTTTACCGCATCCTCTCTGGCATCAAGAGGGACACTTGGATTGATGTGATCTATTGCTGCACTGAGCCTACTCGCAAGCACGACCTCCTCAAATGAGGAGCGTTCAGGAGATACCCCATCAGGTGCAATATCCGTGCCATAGAGATACGTATAGCCCAGTTTCTCCAAAAGCCCAATGGCGAGGGATTCTATAGCAGACTCGGTGATCTTGGGACTCACAGGCTTACCCTCACTTCCCCGCTCATGAGCTTGGGCAGAAGGGTATCACGGAGGGCGGATAGGGTGCGGATTTGGATAAAATTAGCGTGTAACTTTGGTACAATCAAAGAAATAAATTCATTAAAGGATTGAATAACGTTGTCTGGAGGAATAACAATCTCGTAATTTGCAAGATGATCAATGTTAACGCGCTGTCGTCCGCTTGTCCCTTCAAGGCAACTTTCAGCATAATCTCTAAAGTCTTTGTTTCTTGCCAAAGTATATGCCAAAAAAGGATGTAAATTGAATTTTGTACACATAACAATGAACTCAGTTGATCCCCAACCTATTTGCCCATCTTCCAAAAATGTTACATATGCTGACTTTCCATTTTCTAAACAAGGTGTTATTCGTGCAAGTAATGTATCTCCATTTACAAACTTTGTCCCTGAATTGAATTCACGGTCATACCAATTATCAGGATGAAAAGTTGAGGTACTAACATTTGACATATCAAGGTATGGAGCAATAGAGCCTTTTTTCATTTGCCTTTTAGGATTGAATTCGATCAATTCTGTTATTTTAGCATTTTTTGAACTAACTTGTTTCTCTTCCTCCACAAACCACTGCCGAAAGAGCGTTTCGGCCATAGATTCCAGGGTTTTGTTCTCACGGTGCAACAGGTCTATTTTGTCATCCAGGCTAGAAAGGACAGAGGCAATGGCTCGTTGTTCTGGAAGAGGGGGGAGAAAAAATGCTATATCTTCAAAAGTTCCTAAATTAATATTATCCTGAACAGAACCTTCACCAAGATACTTCAACTCTTTTTGAAAATAAGTAAGCATGTAATACACAAAATCTAAATCAGCCTTTTCTTTATCTGGGATAAATCCTAAAACACTATCAGGGAAGCAAGCATCAAATGAAAGAATTGCTAGTTCTGCAATGTTAGCAGCTATAGTAATACATAATGTCCCTGTTGGCCACAATTTGCTTTGTTCAAGCCCTGCATCATTATAAGTTTGAGAGAACTGCGTTATATATTTCCTTGATTCTCGGATTTCACCTGTCTGGATAAAAGGATATTTCCCACCATATAAATGAAAAGCATATCTCGGCCTATGTCTTGAGCGTCCTCTTTGTAGTAGACCCACTTCCCCCAATTTGTATTCCTTCCAGCCTTCTCTCATATCAGCCTCACCTTCCCCAGATTTTCCCGAATCAGCACATTGAGCCTCTCTTCTTCTTTCAGTTGCTCTTCCAGTTCTGCCTGGAGCTTGCTGAATCTTTCGTTGAAATCGAAATCATCATCCTCTTCTGGTAGCCCTACATATCGCCCTGGGGTAAGCACATAGTCAAGTTCCCTGACCCGATCAAGGGAGGCGGAATTGCAGAATCCTTTGATGTCTTCGTAGTTCTGATCTTTCCATCCCTGGTAGGTACTGGCTATCTTATGAATATCCTCTGCTGAAAGCTCTTTGGTTCTACGGTTTATCAGATAGCCAAGATTCCTGGCATCAATGAACAAGATTTCTCTACTCGTGGCCTTCTTCCTACTCAAGAACCACAGGGAGGCTGGAATCTGTGTATTCAAAAAAAGCTTGGCAGGAAGGTTGACGATGCAGTCCACCAAATCAGCCTCAATCAGGTTCTTGCGGATTTCCCCCTCTCCTGATGTCTTAGATGTGAGAGAACCTTTGGCCAGAACAAAGCCAGCAGTCCCTGTAGGACTAAGATGATGGAGAAAGTGCTGTATCCAGGCATAGTTCGCATTGCCAGAAGGGGGCGTACCGTACTTCCATCTAGCATCCTTACGGAGCAAATCCCCGCTCCAGTCGCTATCGTTGAAAGGGGGGTTAGCAATAACAAAGTCCGCCTTGAGGTCTTTATGCTCATCCTTGAGGAAAGAACCCTCATTGTTCCATTTCACCTGGGAACTGTCAATGCTACGAATAGCAAGGTTCATCCTAGCCAGTCGCCACGTAGTCTGATTGCTCTCCTGACCATAGATGGAAATATCATCAACCTTGCCCTGATGACTCAGAACGAATTTCTCCGACTGGACAAACATGCCACCTGAACCACAGCAAGGATCGAATACTCGACCTTTATAGGGCTGTAGCATCTCAACAAGAAGCTCTACTACAGAACGTGGAGTATAGAATTGCCCACCCTTCTTGCCCTCAGCAAGAGCAAATTCCCCTAGAAAATACTCAAACACATGCCCTAGAACATCTGCACTTCGAGCTTTGGCATCACCTAGAGCAATATTTCCCATCAGGTCAATGAGTCCACCCAGATTAGTAGGGTCAAGATTACCACGAGCATAGACTCTGGGAAGAACATCTTTGAGCATAGCAGAGTTCTCTTTTTCTATAGCATCCATAGCTTCATCTACCACAGTTCCGATCTTGGGTGACTTGGCCTGGGACTGAAGATATGACCATCGTGCCTCTTCTGGAACGAAGAAGACATTCTCTGCTCTATATTCGTCCCTGTCCTCTGGATCGCCTCCTTTGTATTCTCCTTCACCCTTCAAGAGCTTCTCGTGCAAATCCTCAAAAGCGTCCGAGATATACTTCAAAAATATAAGCCCCAGAACGATATGCTTATATTCTGCTGCATCAATATTCTTACGCAGCTTGTCCGCAGCCCTCCAGAGCTGCTTCTCCATTGGTTCTTCTATGGTCTTTTTGGCCATTTTGATTCCTTTGCAATATGATCTATAAAGATAATCAATTAGCACAGCAAATAATGTTCCATTACGCTTCTTCAATTTCTACAGCGTCTCCCTGGATGTTTACATATCCATCCCTGGAGCGGGTAATCCTTAGATTGATAATCCCATTTGCCCCTAACTGGAAAGCCTTTTCTTTTATAGCTATCTTGGCATCATTATCATCAAGATCACCACTGTGGGCCACTAGGTCTACCTGACGAAGAATCTTATAGCCATAAATTTGGTTATTGGAAGAGGTAACTATTTCTGAGATAGCCTTACGTATTAGTTCATTCTGTTTATATATTTGTTCATTCTGTACTCTTATTTGTTCGTTTTGTTTTTTTATTGGTTCATTTTGTTTACGTATATATTCATTTTTTTTACGTATTTCTGCATTCTTTATCTTTATTTTTTGACATTTTGGACTGCCCAAAGGGGGCTCTGGTATTAAATCTTCCTCTGGTATTAAAGCTTTCTCTGGTATCAAATCAGTGACAACCAAATTGGCTTTCTTCCTAGGAACGTCTAATCCTTTCTGTGGTTGCAACCTATTTTTCAGTCCCTGTAAATTTTCTATCAATTCTCGCTTCAAATGTTCAAGACATTCTGGGGTATTTTCATATACTATAGCCCTATGGGTTCTCCAGTCAAAGGGAAGACTTCCTGTGTTCTGCGTTAGAATCATTGTAGGCTTCTTTTGGTTTCTAGCATGTGTAGCCTCTGTTACGACATTTGGATTAGGAATCTCACGATCTTTATCTCCTGAGAAATCTACAAGAATAATATCAGAATTCTCTATCTCTTTAAAGATAGTCGCTGCAATGTTATCTATCTGGGGAACTTGATCTACCCTATATGGCTCAATAGAAACGCTTTTACAGGCATCCCGAATTACTTCCCAAACTGGCCAAAAATTCTTATGAAATGGCATAGCTACAAAAAGCTTCACTTATCTTCTCCTATAAAAAAGATACATTATAGCAATCTCCCATAAAAAATAAACGCTACAAAAGAAGCATGGGCTACAAATAACCGAAACACCTTATAAATAAAGGACTTCTGATGTCGCTTCTCAGTAGCACCTTGTCGCTGGAGCTACTGAGGCGACATTGCAGCGACAGGGAAAAGCAAGCAATATTTGGTTTGTAGCCCTTGCAGCCCCTGTCGCTGATAAAAATAATAACGCCATATAGCATCATAATAAAAATTCAAAAGAGGGAAAACCTATCATGGCTAAAGTGATTAGTGGGCTTTAGCCATATATTGAATAAATTACTACCAATATTAAGGACTTTTGTAGAACAAATGAAATTTACTATCTATCAACCATGTAAAAGTAAGAAAAAAGAATATTGAACTTCGTAAGTCATTGTCAATGAACCTTCTAAATGTGCCGTCAAATCGTGGCTGAAGTACCTTTATAGGACTATAGCCACGTTTTGACGGCAAGCTTGATTTTATTGGGTTTCATAGAATAACTTCAATGAATCCTTGACCTCTTTTGATTTTCGATGCAAGTTAAACTTCTTGTCTATTTCCCTCCAGGTCATACCCTGTTTTTTCAATTCAGCTATCCTGCTTTTTAAGGACTCGATCTGTTTTTCCTCTTTTGTTGCTTTGAGGTCATCCCCTAGCTCCTTTCTCTGTTTGTGGCTTATATGCCTTTGCGCTTTGTCCTGTTCGGCTAGTCTTTGTGCATCAATCTCTTTATAGTTGATAGGGGTTTTATCCTCAAGAACATCCATGATAGCCTGGGCATAGCTTTGGATTTCAATATCAGGAAGTAGTGAGAAAAACCTGTACTCTTCTTCTGAATCTGTTACCTCATGATAATCTGCTATAAGCTCTTGATTTAGCCTGAAGTCTTTAAGGTCTTCTGGCAGGTTGTGCAAGAGAAGGACAATCTTTTTCTGGGATACATGGGTTGTTGTCTTCTCCCAGGTTTCCCATTCATGGGTAAAGGGTCTGAATATCCTTCCTGTGATCTGTAGGATTTCTTGTTGGATGAAGGCCATAAGCTCCCTTTTCACCTCTTCCTGGGTAGCTCCGATGGTCAATTCCAAGCCTGCCTTAGCTATAAAGATTCCACAGTCTATCACGGCAATCTGATGATTCGGCATATTCTCCCCCTGAAGGATTGCAGCTCCAGCATAGGTTACTATGTGTTTCTCTGAACTCTCACGAGATGAACTAGCATACTCCAGATCAAGGTGTATTCCTTTATAATACTTCTGTTTAAAGAAACATACCTCTCTTGCTCTATTTGGGTTCAAGAATTTCATGTTCTCATGAATTTGTTCCGCGTTGCTCATCTTCCATATCACCCATAGGCTCTTTGGTGCTTTCTTTTCGATCAAGCTATCCAGGATTTTGGATTGTTGGGCGCAATCTAGGCGTTCTCTCTTCTTAAGGACATCTACATTGAATTTAAAGGGAATCATCCCGATCTTTTTGATGCTTAGAGTCCAACCACATAGAGATATAACTTGCTCTAGTATATTGATTTGTCTGTCTGAAAGGGTAGCGGTAAAGGCGTTGATGGTATGCCCATAGGTCAGACACTGCATAAGCGGGAGCAGATTATGCCCTGTTAGAACTGGCAAATACGCGCAGTTCTTGGGGAATGTTACAAGACTGTTCACTTTAGCTCTAGCCTTCTCCGTTGCCTTCTCTTCCCCTTCCTGATAGTACTGCTCAAACAGATCATTTACCTGCTTCTGGCTTAGTGGTTCTTTGGTAGATTTAAGGATAGGGAACTCACAGATTACCCTTGCTTTGTAGGTCTTCTTGAGCAAAGCGTCAAGGTAGTCATATTCTGTATATTTTTTGTCCTTCTCTAAGATGGGGATAGTGGTATCAATGCTAGTTTCTATATCAAGACCAAAGAGAGTGCCATTGATTTGCTTATACAGGGCAGGGTCTTGGTAGTCTGTTACTGGACGGCCAGCAAATACCTTATTGGTGTTCCTGAACTCCCCTTCACCAGATTCCAGGATTCTTCCCAGATAATCAAACTTGTTAAAGTCCATTCTAGTAGGCCAATAAGCGAACCTGTACTTCTGCCAGTGTTGAAAATCCTCAATCCTGCTATAGTACTTTCCTCCATCGGTCTGTCTTTCTACATAACAGGCGCAGAGTGGGTAATAGATACGGCTTGTCTCGAAGAGCTGATGGAATTCGTCCAGGTAAAGGACTTTGTCGGTGGTAAGACCCTGTTTGGTATTCTGATGGCCAGCCTCAGCATAGATATAAGGGTAGTGTCCCTTAAAGCCAAGATAGCCATAGGTACTGACGTTGTACTGTTTCTGATTCTTGGAAATATCTCCCTCTTTTTGACCATGAGAGATTACAAGAGCAAGCTCTTCAGAGTTCATATCACAGGATATGCTGGTAGCATTCTGGACTGTATCGGTAAAGATGGTCATGGGTTCTTGTTGTTCGATATGGGACAAACCAAGCTTTTCTATTAGTTTTGTCTTACCAATGCCTGTACCACCTAAGATCAGATTAAGGTTCTTTGACTGATAGGATACGGCCTGCTCGATCTCGTTTTCCTTCTTAGCCACAGGGGGAGCAATAGGAAGTTGATCTAGGTAGTAGAACAGATCACAGTTTTCTTCCCTGATAAGGTCATTCTGGTCATAGCCTCCTGGCAAGGATTCTCTCCAGAAAATACCAGGAAGGTTATACCTACTCATGGCCTGTCGTTGCATTTCTTCTATGGTCAGAACGCCCTTTTGTAGCTGCTCTTTGGGTTTTCCTTTATCCAGCCAGAATACAAGCTTCTCTTGTGGGTAAATGTTCTTGAGCTGTTTGGCAAAATCAGTATTCGCAACAGAGAAGATCACTATGGCCTTTAAACCCAAGCAGGCCAGGGATACAGCATTCGTCACAGATTCGACCAAGAAGATTTCATCTCTGAATGCTTCTTTCGGGAATATGGGCAGATAACCTTTGCTGGAATCCTGTTCGCTCTCTTTTTTAGCAAACAGCTTGTCAGTTTTGAGCTTACCATCAACTAGTTTTGGAAAGCCTAGTAACTGAACTGTCTGTATTTTTCTTTCAGGTTCTGCGTAGACAGGGGCAACAAGGTATCTGCTCTCTTCTCCATACCAGGGGAACGATACTGTTCCCAGGAGGTTCTTTTGCAGAATTTCAGCAGCCTCTTGGTTGAATCTGCCAAAGTTTCTCTTTTCTGCCCACTCTTTACAGTCATCTATGGGTTGCAGGTTTTTCAGGATTTCTGTCTTGGTAGGCCAGTTGGATTTTCTTTCCTTTTGTGGCTTATAAGTTCCACTGTAATTACGGACTTTCCCCACCGCATCTTCCTGGGTTGTCCCAAGAGCTTTTTCGAAATCGATTGCATCACCCTGTTTCCCGCAGGAGAAGCATTTGAACTTTTCTTTCCCTAACCTTGTGTAGAAGCCCATACTATGGCCTGAACGGCATAGCGGACATTCGTATCGCCCACTTTTGTTTTCGTATGAGACACCAGTCTTGTACGAGATGTATTCTCTAATATTGACATCGAAGATTCTCAACATATCAGGATTATACATTTTTGCAACCCCTTCTCTGTGTTAGGGGTAGAACATTATTCGTATTCACGGAATTTCTCCTAACTATTTTGCTTGCAATAGAGGAGAAAATACCTTAGAATAGAATCATCCCCTATCGCTTTTAACTGCTGTAGGGTCTATAACAGTTTACATAAGCCAGGGAAGATTTGCGGTCTTCGTCTCCTGGCTTTGTCTATTTATAGAGCCAACAGTTCAAGTATCATATCAAATTCATTCCCAAAAGCAAAACATAAATTTGTATCCCTCATAAAAAAAAAAGATTGTTATAGTATAACAATGAATAGTTAAACAACTATAGTTTGATTCTTTCGTGGCTTAATAGTTGTATAACAGTGTAACAATAAAAGTTAAACAACTGTATCTTGACTTTCACATACCATACTATAGATATATGTAAAATGTTGTGTAACAGTATAACAATAAAAGTTAAACAACTATAGTCTGATTCCATGTCTTCTACAGTATGCTTTGATCTTCTCTTCTGCCTTTCCGAGGACATCCCCTATATAAACCCGATGTAGTTTCGTCTTGATTCTCTTTATAGCATAATATTTTTCATACTTCCGCCCCTCTGTCCAGGTATTCTCGATTCTTATGCTAAAACCAAGAACACTATCGGGGTCGTCTTTCTTTGGGCGGGGTTTCATTTCCAGGATGCTTTTTAGATACTCTATCTCTCTCTCTTGGGTTTCTACCTTAGTTTTTAATGCTTGTATTTCTATCATAATCTCCTTCGTAGGCTCTCGTTTAGCCCTAGCTGAATCGAGTTTTGAGTATGCCAGCTTTATAGCTTTAGCACTCACAGTCTCACCTTTTACTATCTTTGTTAGTGTCTTGTTCTTACCTAAATCTCTTTTAGCAACTTCTTTTTTTTGTAAAGCATCTATAATAGTTTGTCTCATTTCTTTTATTTCCATGACTCTCTCCTTGTTATACTATTCTTGTTATATAGTTAAACAATTTTTATTGGGATGTCAAGAGAGAAAAACAACTAGCTGTTTGACACCTCTTAGTATTTTAGATAGAATGGCGTTCTATGTTTATAGACTATGTAAACTTTCGATGATTCCTAGAAGACTAAAAGTCATTATTTGGCTTTTGATTATAAGATTTTTAAGGAAGGATGGACGGTATGAGGAGGCGTTTTTGGGTAATCTTGTTGGTGGTCTCTTTATTTGCAATGTCCTTTTTTTTCCTAACTAAAAAGGAGAAAGATGGTGTTAGGAACGGCCAAGAGACAATTACTTTGCCTACTGGAAGTAAGTATAAAGGAGACTTGAAAGATGGCAAACCTCATGGTCATGGAACTAATATTTATTTTGGATCGTGGTACGTAGGAGAATTCAAGGATGGCTTGCGTAATGGTCAAGGAATTTTGACTTGGAATGATGGACAAAACTACATAGGAGAATTCAAGGATGGCGAGTATCATGGTCAGGGGACTATGATTTTGTCTTCTGGAGAGAAGTGGGTGGGTGAATGGAAGGATGGCTTGATGAATGGTCAGGGTACTCATATTTTGCCTTCTGGAAAGAAGTACGTAGGAAATTTCAAGGATGATAAGTATCATGGTCAGGGGACTTATATTTGGCCTGATGGGACGAAATGCGTAGGAGAATTCAAAGATGGCAAACCTCCTGGTCAAGGGACTTTTACTTGGTCTAATGGAAAAAAGTATGTGGGGGAATTCAAGGATGGCAAAGCGCATGGTCATGGAACTATCGCTTATCCTAATGGAGATAAATACGTAGGTGAGTGGAAGGATGACAAATGGCATGGTCAGGGGACGTATACTTGGTCTAATGGAGAGAAGCACGTAGGAGAATTCAAGGACAGCGAAGCGCATGGTCAGGGGACTAAGACTTGGCCTAATGGAGAGAAGTACGTAGGAGAATGGAAGGATAGCGAAGCGCATGGTCAGGGGACTAGGACTTGGCCTAATGGAAAGAATTATGTAGGAGAATACAAGAAGAACAAAGCGCATGGTCATGGTACTATGATTTGGCCTGATGGAGTAAAGTACGAAGGAGAATGGAAGGGTGGCAATATGAACGGTAATGGTACTATGACTTGGCCTGATGGAGTAAAGTACGAAGGAGAATGGAAGGATGCTCAGCTTCATGGTAATGGTACTATGACTTTTCCTGATGGAGAGAAATACGTAGGTGAGTGGAAGGATGACAATATGAATGGTCAGGGTACTACGACTTTTCCTGATGGGAACTATGACTTGGCCTGATGGAAAGAAGTATGTAGGAGAATTCAAAAATTGCATGAGGAACGGTTATGGAACTATGACTCTTCCTGATGGTACTAAACGAGTCGGTAGGTGGATGAACGATAAGTATATGGGTAATTGAAACCTAAATTATTACCCTATTTAGTGTTATAAAAGATATTGTCAAAGAAATACCTATTTCCTTGACACTTTCCTTTTATGATGTATATTTTACAAGCTAAATAGGGAGTATATTATGAAAAAAACAGGAATTGGTTATTGTAGAGGGTCTACCAGGATTCGTTCAAAATTTATCACGGACACTCTTAATCCTATTCGTTTGACTCATCAAGCATTGCCCCTTTATCGCCCCTTTGTTGCCCCTTTTGCCCCTTCTGATTTTTGAGCTGATAATAGGTGCTTCTTCCAGTAGTCCCAATACGTTCTAATATATCTTTGGTTTCTAACACATTCAAATCGTCTGAAGCAGTACGTTTACTTACATTAAAAAATTTTTGGCATTCGCTATTTGTAATACGCCCTTTTTCCTTAACATGAAATGTCATTTTAAGTTGTCGTTCGGTCAATCCTAAAGAATACAGATAATCTTGAGTAAAAATATCCTTCCTAAACATAAGCCAAAATGCTCCTTGTTTTTCTTCAAACTCTGGATCAGGAATATTTGCATCTTGGCATTCTCTAATTATTTTTAATGTTCCACTTCCCCATTTTTCTATCAAACCAGCATAAAAAAATATTTCAGCGATTTTACGATTACGAGGCATAGAACGATGTCTACGCTTTAGTTCTTCTATATGAAGCGATTCTGGTAAATTCCCTGGATTTAAGAAAGTTAAGTTCTCATCATACCAGCGTACTTGAATATCTCCATTATCCAAATAATCTCTATGGCAAATTGCATTAACAATTGCTTCCCGAAGAGCTTCCAAAGGATATTCCCAAGTGACTTTCCTTGAGGCTTGATTTTCAAATCCAAATTCTGTTTGAAGATGTTCTTTGAAATACATCATCGTATTTTCTACCTGTTGAAAAAGAGAACCATTAATTTCTCGATCATCAACAATCAGCGTTTCAGAACGAAACCGACCTATCTTTACTCTGGATTGTGGATATAATCGTTGAGGGGTCCTACCAAACATCAAAAAAGTCGCTCGAAATAATTTTCCATCTTGAAGCAAGCCAAGTTTTTCTAAAACAATCAAATCATCTTCCTCATCAGGGATCATTCTCCGCCCCTTATGATTGCATAAGCTACGAAAACGGTGGAATTGTTCTAAGTCCAAATCACCAAAACTTACTCTAGGCTCAATTCCTTCATCCCACGTCATACCACACTTGCCGAGTACTACTCGTGTAAGATCTTCATCTGTCATTTGTCTTGTACTCTTTCCCACGCGCTTAAAATATTTTCCATGACTTTGAATTGGCTTTAATTGACTTTCTAATATATCCATAACAACAACAGTCTTATTTTGATACAAAAATTCCTCTATTTGTGGATGTATATGCGTTTCTTGAGCTATTCGATTGACCCATTCGGTTAAAGTCTCTTTTCCTAATGTAATGCCTTTAACTCTTCTATCGTCACAAATACCGATAAGCAATTTTCCACCTTTAGTATTGGAAAAAGCTGAAATAGTTTGGAAAGCTTCTTTATCTAAACTTTCCTTAAACTCAATAATATCTGATTCACCTTGCTTGAGCAAAGTTTCAAACTCATCTAATGTCATTCTATAATTCCTCAATTTACCTGTTTTGAAAACTATCAATAGGAACTTGCCTACACCTCAAATACGAATACAAGGTACTTTTCGCTATCCCCAATTTATCAGCAATTTCTTGTACGCTCAACTTTCTTTCTCTATAGAGAGTTTCAGCAGCACAAGCGGTTGATTCTGCTTCTTTTGATAATCCTTTAGGTCTTCCTCCTTTCCTTCCCCTCGCACGAGCAGAAGATAAACCTGCATTTGTTCTTTCTCTGATAAGCTCTCTTTCAAACTCGGCTAAAGAAGCAAAAATATTAAACACCAAACGCCCTTGCGGTGTAGTAGTATCTATCGGGTCATGCAAGCTTTTAAATCCTATTTTTTTTTCTTGAAGCAGCGTAATAATATCCACAAGGTCTCTTAGCGATCTTCCTAATCTATCCAGCTTATAAACAATAAGAACATCTCCCGAACGGATATTTTCTAATAATTCCTTCAAAACTTTTCGTTCTGATTTCGCTCCGCTCACTACTTCCTTATAAATCTTATCACATCCAGCCTCTTTTAGAGCATCTAATTGCAAATCAAAGCTTTGATCTTTTGTACTAACCCTAGCATAAGCGATTTTCATATTCTTTCCTCCAAAATATCGTTCATCATACTCATTCATTACCCATAAATCAAACCTTATTTTTTAAAACGGCTTTTTCGTACTGCCAAAAAATGATAAAAGAAGCTATAAAAATTAGGCTTATGCAAAAATTTTAGGAAGAAATAAATTTTTTATGGAAGTGAAAGTTCGGAAAAATGGTCGTTTTTATGGACTTTATAGAAATGCTTATAATGGCTTGAAAAATATAGGAAAGAGACTGAAATTTCTTATTCTATTATGGGACACAACGAAGCGATGTCTTTGATGCAGAAGATGTTGACTATGTAGCTTATCTTTTGATGGTTGGGTTTTATATTTCTCCTCTGAGTTATATAAAACCCTTGTAAGCCTTTAAGACCTCCTCTGAGGCCATGTGTTTTCCACATTTTGCAGGCCATGTCAGACCCTTTTCAAAACTTACATTGATATTCTATCAAATATATAGTTAGTGTCAATCATTTTTTTAAGATAGTAAATCCGACATAGCCTATAGGCATAAACTGTCTCTTGCAATCTGTGGAGTATCTAAAATTTTTAAAGGGCATTCTTAAGCCCCTTAGCATTGCCATCTTTTTAACGTGTTGCTTCTATGATCTCTGCAAGTCCAGTACATATCAAAGCAGTGGTTGGTTCACTAACCATTATTGCAATTCCTGCAACAACACGAAGAGTGCCTGGCCCATATTGCTTGGCTTTTTGAATAAGCCATTCTACAAAGCTTTTTTCGCCAATACCAATGGCTTCTTCACCTTCCGCCTGGTCTCTTTCAATTTCCTCTTTAAGACGTTCCAGATCATCAGGATCGGCATTTGCATTTGCAAGTTCTTCGACCGAATATCTTGAGATACGCCACGACCTTCCACGTCCACCGCCTTCTGCTTCAAGTACTCCTTCTCTGCATAGTGTAGCCACCCATATACGTGTGAAACCTAGTATATTGGCTGCCTCTGTAGTATCAATCCATTCTTCAGTCATTGTTGCTTCCTTAATTTTGAGGGCTTGAGTTTTTTCTTTTTAATTTCTCTATGATTGCAGGATCAATTAATTCTTCAAAGCTTGCTCGTGCCACTTGGTCACACAACACCCAACGACGATTACTAGGGCAAGCATTAATTACTGCATGGATTAATTCGCCTAGACGATAGTGACGTTTAGCTGAGTAAGCAACAATGATCGGGTCTGTCCATTGTAATGTATCTTTAAAGCGATCTTTGACATTTTTTACTCGTGCCTCAATATTTTGCAGTTGTTGAGTTGAAGGCATATTGGTTTTTTTATTCCAATTGTCTGGCTCAATTTTATCAACTTTATTTAAGGCAATAACAATCTTGTCAAAACCAGACATTGAGGGATAAACAATGTTACGCAGTGAAGATTCTACCTGGCTCAGTGTGCGTGTACTGGCATCAAGAATCCAAAGCGCAACCTCGCAGTTAGCCAAAATTCGAGAATATTCATCTAAAAAACGCAAGTCTGATTTGGTATCTTTACCAATACCAGGCATATCATAAATACGAAGCGTACCCTGTTTCCCTTCAATTTCACTCACTACCACATACTCAGAGCTTTCCTCTGTGCAAGGCTTAATATGGTCAATTGGTGCGCCAGCATTAAATAAAACATTAAGCGTTGTAGACTTTCCAACTCCAGTTTCACCAATAATTGCAATTCTTGGTACTTTGGCAAGTTCCTGTTCAGCCTCAGAAGCTAACCACTCAATAGCTTTTTTTGTAAGACTAAAACCGAGTCCACCAAGTGTTTTCGTAATTTTTGTGATAAGATTTTCTCGTTTATTATTCATTGTTTTTTTTGTATTAATATTGTTTTGCCCTAGTGATAGGTAAGACCTTGATTGACAAACCACCATTACCCTATACCGTAAAATACACACACTTTACATATAGATATTATTTAAGAATGCTTGATTTGTCAATATAAAAGCTCTATAAAAAAATTAGAGGGGTCACCCCTCCTCAAAGTAGTCACTATCAATTTTCTTCACTGGATATAGAGCGACTACAGACACCCCAACATTATGTTCTATCATAAGGTCTGTCAGTAGCTCCCCATCTATAAGCACTATTTTGCTTCCAATCTGGGAAACATAGCTCTTGGCATCCTCAGTGAACTTAGATGTCGTGATGAAGATGCCCTTGTTGGCCTTCTGTGCTTGTAGCGCACCAGCGAACTGCATCACATCGGGACTGCCTATTGATGTTTTGTCCCAACGTTTGGCCTGGATATATACTACATCGAGGCCAAGTTTGTCCTCTTTGATGATTCCGTCTATGCCACCATCTCCGCTCTTTCCTATAGCCTTACCAGCATCCGCACGTGAGCCACCATAGCCCATCTTGACCAGAAGCTCCACTACGATTCTCTCAAAGAACGATGGGGCTATTTTTTTGAGCTTGCCCAGAAGTTCTGCTGCTAGTTCGTTACGCAGGTTGTCATAAGCAGCCTCCAGTGCCTCTGATGGAGTTTCGACTGGTGTCTCTTTCTTCTTGGATGACCTAAATGCAGAAAATTCGGGGTACTGGTCTAGGAACGCTGTATTGATAAACTTGGGCTTAGTCTTCACCAGTTCCTTGCCACGCATAGTGATCTGACAGTGTCCTCTCCTTGTGGCCTCTAAGAGTAGGGCTTTCTTTAGGTAGGTACAAGCCCAACTGGCTCTATTGAAAAAAGTAGTCTGTATACCACTAGGGAGAATCTCCTTTACGTCTTCCTCTGTCAAATTTAGCCTTTTGGCTAGACCTTCCACGATCTCATTGGTGGAAAGTTCGTTATTTCTTTCGCTTGCCAGTTGCAAGATAGGTAACATCAGTGATTGAAAATCTGGAACGGTCATTATTTTTTTCTCCTAAGCTTGAATCCTATCGTAGAGAAGAATCGCCAGGGCTATCAGCCCAAAGGAAGCAAAGATGTTTATGCTCTGCTCAACATCAGTAAGCATCTTAAATATAACATATTGCACAATCCCAAGAAGTAAAAAGACAAGGTAGGGGTTATGTTTTTTGACAAGCCATCCCCCCGCACAGAGGACACACATGGTAGTTGAGAAATACAGTATATATATCATGGAATTCTATTTATCTACTGTATAAGCACGTACAGCAAGAACCCTGTCATGGTATGATTTTTGGCACTCATTACAGTCATTCCCTCCCTTATCACCAAAATAGAAAGTATAGGCAGATAAAGAATCTTTTATTTCACCAGTCCATACCCATAAGCGTATATTCGAAATTTTAAATACAGGGTCTAAGTGTTTTAAATTTGTTCCTTTATTTGATTCATAAATGCTTTTCAACTCTACTAAAGTCGGCATACGCCAGCCAGTCCCATATTGTGAGGCATCTATGTTTTCCACCCAGTTTTTTGCCTGAAACCATGATATATTACGATCTGGCCCTACTAGCCATTCAAGCCCTGTTTGTGTATCATGGATGATTCCTACCTTTGTTACATTGTAACGCCTGTCACTGGATGTAAAGGCTACCTCTATCTTTGAGTCTTGTACTTTTGATCTAGTGGCTACCTTGCTTTGAATACCTTCCAGCAACTCTTTACACTTTTCGTTATATATCTGTCCATTTGAAAAATCTATATACAGCAAACCTCTAAGAATTCCTGGTAGTTCTGTCTTGTCCAAGATACATGGAATCACCTTTTTGTCCATACTTAAAGCAGCATTCCATTCTAGCTTTACCCATCTTGATTCTTTAGCGGATTTGCTCCAGATTAGAATTAAAACATCACACCAATCCAATGCCTTGCTTATTCTGTCTGGTAAAATATCACCACCGTGAATTTCTTGTACATCTCTCCACAATTCAATATCTTTTAAGGTAATAATGCTTTGGATTAACTGTTCTACGAAATCTTTATCTGTCCAAGAATAGCTTATGAAAATATTGACCATATATGTTGCTCCTCTTTATCGTGTTCTTATAGTGTAACAAAAGGAGCTAGCCAGTTTTTGGCTTTTGGCTTCCTAGTATGTGTTACCGCTATTTTCATTATTGTTTAGCTCTTTAATCCTTTATAAAGATTTTTTGTCCCTTAGTTTTTAATGGGCAATCTTTATCACAACTAGCTTTTTGTTGACATATTTTGGTCACTTCATATTTATTACCCATATTCCAAGCTCCTTTATTTTTAACCTTATCAGGAAGTCTTGTCAAATAATCTTGACAGTCATCATACATAGCTTTTTCTATGGTTTCTTTAGCAAAAGGGCATAGACTTGAAAGAAGGAGACGCTGCCTGTCCATCCTTTCCTTTCTTTTAGGGTCTTTCTTTCTCGCTAAAGGTTTTTCTATATAAAGAGTTATATCATCATTTTCTTTTTTTGACTTCATATATTCAGTGCTTCCTTTTTCCCTACCAACATAGATTGCCTGGAATGTCTGAATAATTGGCCAATGCTCTAAAAGAGTCTGTACAGAGCATTCAGAGGTAAATGGTATCAGATATTTATTCTTAGCAGTCTTGTCTAAAATTTTCCCTTTCTTGTATCCCCCTTGAACATCTTTCTGAATTGTTTGGCTTGTCAAGCTATAGAAATGAACATTTCTAGTATCTAATTTTTTTGCTTCTGAATAAGACAGCAACGGGGGTAGAGTAAAGATATTGTCATAGTATCCCAATTCTTTGGATGGCTTGCATGTGACACATACTACATCATCAACCGCCATTGTAAAAACCCACTCCTTTTGTTTTTTTCCATAGTGGTCTTTAGTTTCCTGCTTGAAGTCCTCTTGTTTTACTATATAGTCGGTTTCTTCTATATAATTCTTACCATCTTGGGATACTTCTTTTTGTAGCTCTTGTTTAGGAACACTTTTCCAAATATCTTCATAGTCTTTAAGCGTAGGATATACATTATGAGGATGCACTAGAAAAGGTTCATAGATAGGCGAGGGTCTTCTTCTCTCTGTACATTCTTTGTTCCCAGGACACTTCCCACCCTTGTTGCATTTCCCTTCATGAGGACACAAAGTATCTAGCATGTAAGTATCTGAATCTATTCTTTTTACGTTATAATAGACTTGAATATCCTCTGTCAGCATGAAAAATACAGGGGAGAACTTTACGAAATCTAACAGGGAAAACCTTTCTGAGTCTATCTCTATTAGCATTTCATTATTTTTGTAATAGTTTAAATTTTTGGGTTCTAAATCTTGGGTGAACCAAAACCATTCCTCTTCATATTTTTTCACAGGTAGATATTTTTGCTCTGGATAGCCTTTCCATTCTTCAACTGTTTTGATTCTTTTTCTAGGGTCTATTCTAAATGGAAAAGGGGCTATCATACTTTTTATCTGTTCTGGTGCAGGTACTAAACAGAATTCCTTGATAAGCTCTTCTTTCCTTTTAGAATCCCACATATCCAGCAAGCCCTTTTTCGTAGCCTTTTTTAATTTTTTTTCAAGTGTTTTTTTATCGAGCATAAGTCTATACCCTAAAATATTTTATAGATTATGGTCTTTTTTATCGAGCATAAGTCTATACCCTAAAATATTTTATATGATTATGGTCTTTTTTGCAGAGATATGCAAATCTTTTGAGAACAGATAGAATATCTCATGTGTTGATCATAATCATTATACCATTTAGGGGAGCTTTTTATGAAGAAAAATTTTTACTCATCTGGCGATGTAGCCAAAGAATTGAATGTCCCTAGATATTTGCTTCTACAGTGGCTAGAAGCAGGAAAAATCCCAGAGCCACAACTGCGTGTTGCAGGAAAGAGGCTATTCTCTGAAGAAGAATTGTCTATTTTAGAAAAAACAATGAAGGGAGTGAAACATGACAGATAAAAAAAAACTGGAAATGAACATCACGGATATTGATCTCAAAGATTCTTTAAAAATCGGTCTTGTCAATATTCCGCTAAAAAAATTTAATAAGGTAGAAAATCTTATTAATATAATAAATGATCTTAACATAGAAACCCTTACTGTCTCTACCGATAAAGATAATCAGAGAAATATCTTCATATCAGGGAAAGATTACAATGGGTACAAAGTAAGGATTACAAAGGATCTTCTATCTGCTAGTTTAGATAATTTGGTGTGAAAATTTAAAGCTAAGTCTTTAGCTTAGATGTAAATTTATTATAGCAAACCAATTAAGTATTTTTCAAGAGAAATACTTGATTGGTTTTATTTTAAAGGATAAAACAATGAAAAAAAACAATATCCCTACTTTGCTCAAAGAAAAAAAACAGTGGGTTCTTTGGAAACTGGAAGAGAGAGAAAATAATAAGAAAACCAAAGTGCCTTACCAGATTAACGGTTATGGGGCTAAGAGCAACGATTCTAGTACCTGGGCAAGCTACGACGATGTTAGCAAAATCCTAGAGAACGATAATGGAAGCTATAGTGGCCTAGGTTTTATGTTTAATAACGATATAGTCGGAATAGATTTCGACCATATTGTACAGAATGGAGTCATCCAGCCTGAGTTCCGAGAATGGGTCGAAAAATTTGCTAGCTATGCTGAGTTTAGCCAAAGTGGCACTGGAATCCATATTCTGACTTTAGGCAAAATTCCAGGGGAGAAACGACGCAAAGAGCCTGTTGAAATCTACACACAAGGGAGATTTTTTGTCATGACAGGCGATCTTGTAGAAGACAAATTCAGGGATATTACAGAAAATCAGCCAGTACTGGAAGAGTTCTATCAAGAGTATTTTGAAAATGAAAAAAAATCTCTGCCAGTGACAATTCAGGATAAAGAGCAAGCAATGGGAAGGATTCAGGAGCAGCTTACAGAAAAAGGATTTAACCCAGTTTCAAAAGGGGAATACATTTTATGCACTTGTCCAGAATGCAAGAAAGATGATGCTTTTGTTTATCCCAATAGAGGGTATTTTTCTGTCATAACATGCAACCATAGGACTTCATGTGGTTGGAAAAGTAATCTGAAAACAGTATTAGGCATTTCAGATATTCCATCTCCGATTACAGATCAGGAAATCCTTAATTCCTTTGAGAAGCATGGCTTAGACCTGGGGCTTCTGCAACACGCTGGCATTGTTTCAAATAAAGATGCGTCTATTTATAGGTTTAAAACTTTGAAAAAAGACAAGAAGAATAACAAACTTGGATATAGACTTCCAAAAGACTTTACTGCTGAGATGGGAGAGTTCTATCCAGTTCTCTATGAAAGCACACAAGAGGCAGAAGTCGAGAATATTCTTTACGTCTTTGAAGGCGAATGGGATTGGCTCAAGGGCTTGCAGGACGGACTAAATTGCACATCTAGTTTATTCGGATGCTCCCATAAGCCCAAATATGATATAGGCTGGAGTGTCTTTGTTCCCTTCAAAGAAATCTGTATTTGTTATGACATGGACAAAGCAGGAATGGCTTCTGCTAGTGGTTTAGCTTTAGTTCTAAAGGCCAAATTTCCAGATAAGCAGGTCTATATCATAAAACTTCCATTGAAAAAAGAAGAGGGGAAAGACTACTGCGACTATCGTCTCAAGCATACATTAGATGATTTTCTTGCATTGGAGAAAGTCCTTATTGATCCTCAAAGTGTCAATGCTTCTAAGCAAATTATGGAGTTCAACCATAAAACGTTCAAGCTGGAAAAAACCGAAAGCAGGGAAATCTACAATTTTATTATGAGAATTCAAGAAAAGATCGTAGATGATGATAAAAATGTCTTTTGGCGTATCAGGCTAGACAGTGAACTGATAGGAGAAGACATCATCATGGATGGTGGCTCTTTGAATATTCTTAATGATTTTAAAAAGAAAATCTCAGAAAAGGGACTCTTTCTTAGCAACGCAAATACCTTTGACCACAACTCCTTTCTGGAGCATGTCCATAAAAAGAGCAATATTAAAGAAACTAAGAAGACGCAATATTTGGGACGTGTAGAGCCAGATAAGTTTCTTTTTAATAACGCTTTGGCAACAAATACAGAGATACTAAAGAAGGAAAAATGTAATATTTTAGCCCCCAATGGACGATTAGAGTATTCAGGAGAGTTGAACCTTGAGGTTTTAATCGAAAAATTGTATGCAATTTATGGCAAAGACCTTTGGAAAATTTTCGGATTCGCAGTGGGCAGCCTTTTTGTCGAAGAAATAAGTTCCTATTATGGATTTTTTCCCTTACTCTTTATCAATGGCAGCAAAGGCACAGGCAAGTCTACCCTAGCGGAAATTATAGCTGCCATGTTTGGTGCTTGCAAGGAGCTGAAACCGTTTAATTTCAACAGCACCACTAAAAGTATCCAGAGAGCAGGAGCTAAATATAAGGGAATGCCCATCAGGTTGAACGAGTATCAAGCAGGGAAAGCAAACTCTAATGCTTTACTTTGCGCTATGTATGATCGAGAAGGCTATCAGAGAGCTAAAAGCGACAACAGCCTAGATGGCATGAAAAGCGAAATAAATGCCACCTTCATAATTATTTCTACTCAGAACATCGTAGGCTTTGAAGCCGAGGCAGTTCTATCCAGAATCGTAGAAATTAATCTGGATAACGCCTTGAGAGATAAGACAAAGCTAGAAGAAGTTAAATCTTTGAAAGAAAATATTTCACATTTTGTAGCCCATTGCTTACAAAAGATAAACCCAGGCGATCTCCTAAGGGCAATAAAAACAGAAACAAATACGAACCTAAAGGCTTTGCAAGGGGACGAGAGAATCGTTGAAAACCATAGCATCTTACAGGTATGTGCCAATGCGTTCTACAGGTCATGTTCGTCTGATATTTTTAGCAAATTTGGAATACTCCTTGACCAGCTAAAACAAGACATTTCCAAACAGGAAGCTTCAACGAAAGATGCTAATGTGGGGCAAGTATTTATGACTATTTTAGAAGCGATGATTGAAAAAAAAGAAATACCAGAAAACATTGCTAAATTAGATAGTTCTGGGAAAAAAATTCATTTTAGTTTACGTACAGCTCTTCCCCTAGTACAAAGGTTTTGCAATTCCTCATCTATATCTATGGTAGATGCAAAAACTCTTGCCAAAGCGTTAAGAAATCTTGGGATGCGACCTAATGATTCAAGAGAGTTGACTGGAAGAAACCTAAAGGTATGGACTTATGATATTCCCTCCGAGAAAGAAGATGACTAAATTCCCGCTATAAGAATCACCTGCTACAGAAGAAGCAGTAGCGACAAATGAATGAAAACCTTATAAATAAAGGATTTCCTATGTCGCATCTTTGTAGCTCCATGTCGCTGCTCTTTTAGTACATGCGACAAGGCGACATAGGAGCGACATCAGAAACCCAATGAATACTTGGATTTTAAAGTTTTGTAGCGTCTGTTTCTTCTGTAGCACCTCTCTTACATCTCCCCTAAATTTTACTCCTTTTCCTGTTATACCAAAATAGTCCGTGGATTATTTAACTAAAGGAGTACATATATGCTAAAACGATACTTTCTTAGATGCCCATCCTGCGATTCAGAAACAGTCGCCCTCCCTTCAAGTATACCAGACCAACCCTTCTGTACAGAATGCAATGAGGATATAGATTTAGATGATTTACAGAGCTTTATCGCCTCTTGGACAGAGTACCTCCAAGACAGAACTGCCCTTTTAGAAAAGGAGAAAAAAGATGAACACAATAATTGAACAAAGCCGAAAG